>JBBSDS010000059.1:0-17637 GCA_038240495.1 Chthoniobacterales bacterium
ACAGAGCCCACCAAGGTCAGCGATGATAACGGAGAGACGCCGTCTGAATGGAGCCCGCCGTTGCTAAAATGATGGATGACGGCATAGCCGCTGCCGTCCGTGTTCACCCGAAAAATGGAGCCAACGTACTCATTCCCGCCGTTACTCGTCATTCCGTAAAGGACACCGCCTCCGAGGGTCAAAGCGCCATAAATGGCGGGCGAGCCTTCGCTAGTACTGAAGTTGTGCAGGATGGTATCGACCGCGCGACCGGGAAGAGGCAAGAGCCCTGCCAGGGCGATGAAAAGTAACTTGTCTCGCAGCCTCATGGTGTGGTCAGGGCTCGTCGATTTGGATTTGACGGATCACTAAACGCGCCAGCTCGAAGTTGCCGTGGGCCTACGGCCGGAAATCGAGTCCTGGACGATGGGCGACATTCAAGACCGTGATACGTTTGGGACATCGGGGGAATAATCGCTCCCATCCGAGTGGGGCGCGACAGAGACGGACTGGTAGGTCAGGCGGAGGTCACTGTCAACGACGGGCGGGTCGTGGCTCAATTTGCCGGCGTAGAGGCGGCTTTGTCGCGCTTTGGCGACGTGCCGCCTCTGGCCAAATGCGGCACGCCCTGCGGACAGCGCCGCCTCTACAACGCACGTTCTAAAACTGAGCCACTACCGAACAGCGCGATAACCAGAAGCCGGTGAAAGCTTTGCGCTAGTGTGATGGAACCTGATGAGATTTCCCTCAAGCCACGGCGACCGTCACGAGCCGCCGGATCAAGTCTTCCCAAGTGACAATCCCCAACTGCCGCCCGTCCGCATCGGTCACCACGGCCATGCTGATCCGCGCCGCACGCAGCTTGCGCACGATGCTGTGCGCGGGCTCGTCGGCGTTCACTTTCACGATCCTCCGCTGATAGGTCTCGACGACTCCGCGACTCCGCTCGTCCATGGCCACGTCGAGGACATTGACGAGCCCGACGACTTCGCCCGTTTCCGATACGACGGGCCAGCGGTCGATATTCGTCTCGCGGCTCCGCGCGATCAGTTCCTCGATCGCTGCCTGCGCGCGGATGGTCTGCACATTGGCCAGCGGCAACATGACACCGGTCGCCTTGACGGCGCGAAAATCGACGACGTTGTGAATCATCTGCCGCTCGTCTTTGCTCAGCGTGCCCTGGCGCTCGCTCTCGACGGTCAGATACTTGAAATCCTCGCGCGCCACGAAGAGCTTCTTTTGATTTTCCGGGCTTTTGCCGAGGACGATTCTCGGCACAAGCGCGCCGACAAAGTGCAGCGGCGACAGCAGCAAATCGGCCAGTCGCAACGGACCGGAGAGCGCCGCGACTGCGCGATACGGAAAGCGGCGAAAGAGAGACTTCGGCAGCAATTCGACGCCGAGCAGATAGAACGGAAGGAAGAGAGCGAACGAAACGAGATAGCCGGGCTTGCCGAAATAGATCACGAATTCCTGCGTCGCCAGCGTGATCGCGAAGATGTTCATCAGGTTCGTGACGATGACGAGCGTGACGAGCAACCGCTCCGGCTGCTCGATGAGCCGATTGATGACGATGGCCGCCCGGTCGCGCATCTTCAGCCGATGCTTCAGCCGGACGCGATTCATGGAAAGCAGACCCGCCTCGATGCCCGAGAAAATGAACGAGATGAGGAAGCAACCGGCGATGGCGACCCAGATCATGATTCCTCCTCCTTCTCCAGTTCGCCCCGCGATTCCTGCACGATCAGGATTTCCTCGATGCGCTTCCGCGAAGTGCGCCGCACGGTCAGCGTCAGATCGTCGATCTTCATTTCCGTGCCCGGTTTCGGGAGCGTTCCGAGGCGGTTGAAAACGAGGCCACCGATCGTGTCGATGCCTTCCTCCTCCAGTTTGCTGCCGAGCAGCTCATTGATGTCGTCGATCCGTGCGTTGCCATTGACGATCAACTGTCCGTCGCTCACGGCTTCGATGTAGAGCCCCTGCTCCGCCAGCGGCACGGCATCGCTGATGATCTCCTCCACGATGTCGGACAGCGTCACCATCCCCTCGGTGCCGCCGTGCTCGTCCACGACGATGGCCAACCCTTGCGGGTGATTGAGGAAGCTGCGGAGAAGGTCGATCGCCTTCATCGTCTCCGGCACATAGGATGGCGGGAGAAGCTGCTCCGTGTAATGCACGTCCGGATTGAGCAGGAAACTGCGGGTGTCGAGCACGCCGAGGACGTCGTCCGGCGTCTCGCCGTAGATCGGCACGCGACGATAGCGCCGGGCACGAAGACGCGGGATGAGTTCCTCGTGCGTCAGGTCGTCGGGCAGCACAAACGCATCGACTCGCGGCGTCATGCAATCCTTGGCCGTCTTGTCGCCGAGCTTGATGATTTCGTGAATCATCTCGCTCTCCGTCTCGTGCAGCGCGCCCTCCTCGGTGCTGAGTTCCACGAGCGTTTCGAGTTCTTCTTCGCTCAAGAAATGTCCCTTCTTGAGCGCCGCCGGCGTGATGACCTCGGCGATCTCTTCGCTGATTCGCTGGAGCACCCGCGAGATCGGATCAAAGACTGGCATGAGCGGCCGAAGGACGCGCACGCCGATTTTCGCAAAGCGGTACGGATCGGCGAGCGCGGCGAGTTTCGGCACGAGATCGCAGACGAAAACGACCAGCGCAAAAATGAGCAGCGCCGCCAGCCAAAACGGGATCTTATCGCCCTCGGAATCCCGGAGTAAAAACAGACAGAGGATGATCAGCGGGAGATTGATCAGCGCGTCGCAGAGCAGGATGACGCTGAGCAACCGGCGCGGATTTTCCATCAGCTCGGCGAGGGCAATGGCGAAGCTCTCCTTTTGCTTCTTGAGTCGCTCGATATGAAACGGTTGGAGTGAAAAGAGCGCCGTCTCGATCGCCGAAAAAACCGCGGAAGAGGCGACGAGAACCGCAAGCAACAGCCCAATGAACACGAACACGCCGGAAGACATCACGGCGCGTCCGAACCGGACGCCTCAGCAATCAATCGCTTGTCAGACACAAAGCCGCGCAGAATAGTTCCGCCGCTCCGCCCGCGCGATGAAAAAAAACGCCCGTATCTCGGCCTTTGTCCAGCAACTCGGCGCCGATTCCAAACTCGCGCTCGACCCGCATTATCAGGGCTATTTCACCTGCTTCAACGCGCAGAAATACTATGAGGCGCACGACGTCCTGGAGCATCTGTGGCTTCAGGGCCGGGACGGAAATTACCAGTTTTTCAAAGGTTTGATCCAGATTGCCGGCGCGTTCGTCCACCTGCAAAAGCAGTTCTCCCATCCCGAGCATCTCAAGCACGGGCGGCGCTTGCGTCCGGCAGTCCGGCTCTTTCGGCTCGGGGTGAAAAACCTGCTGCCTTACGGACACTGGCATCTCCAACTCGACGTGCATGCGCTCTGTCAGATGTGCGAGCACTGGGCCGCGGAAATCGTCACCTCGGAGTTTCGCCTCAATCCCTGGCAGCCCACGCACGCGCCACAACTTCACCTCCTGCCCGCGTGATCGAAGGGCCGGAGCATTACGACGCGATCATCCTCGGCGCCGGAGCCGCCGGACTGATGTGCGCCCTCGAGGCCGGCAAGCGCGGGCGCCGCGTGGCGGTGCTGGAGCACAATGACCGCGTGGGCAAAAAGATCGCGATCTCCGGCGGCGGGCGCTGCAACTTCACCAACCTCAACGCCGGGCCGGAAAACTATCTCTCCGGCAACGGTGATTTTTGCAAATCGGCGCTGGCGCGCTACACGCCGTGGGACTTCGTCGCGCTCGTGGAAAAGCACGGCATCGCCTACCACGAAAAGAAACTCGGGCAGCAATTCTGCGACGGCAGTTCGCGTGCGATCATCGACATGCTGCTCGCCGAATGCGCGGCTGCTGGCGTGGAGATTCGCGTCAATTGTCGGGCGACCGACGTGCGTAAGACCGACCGATTTTTGCTGGAAACAAATAACGGCACCTTGGAATGCGCCTCTCTCGTAGTCGCCACCGGCGGACTGTCATTTCCAAAGCTCGGCGCGAGTGATTTTGGCTATCGTATCGCGAAACAGTTCGGGATGAAGCTGACGGAGATTCGGCCGGGGCTCGTCCCATTGACATTTGCGCCGGAAGACGAAGCGCTGCACGCTTTGAGCGGTCTTTCACTCCCGGTTGCAGCACGCTTCCACGGACAGGAATTTCGCGAGAATCTGCTCTTCACCCATCGTGGACTCAGCGGGCCTGCGATCCTGCAAATCTCCTCATTCTGGCGCGAAGGCGGGACTATCGAGTTCGACTTATTTCCCGACATTCAAGGCGATGACTGGCTTGCCGATGGTCGTCGCGAAGCCATCGATGCGCTCACGCTACTCAGCCGGTATTGGCCACGACGCTTTGCCGAAGCTTGGTGCGCGCGGCACGTTCCGACAAAATCGCTCGCGCATTTCAAAGCGCAGGAACTCGCCCACCTCCGCACGCTCGCGCAGGCGTGGCCGATGCGCTTCGCCGGCACCGAAGGCAATCCGAAAGCGGAGGTCACACTCGGAGGTGTTGAGACTTCGGAGCTTTCGTCCAAGACGATGGAGTCTCGCCGCGTGCCCGGACTCTTCTTCATTGGCGAAGTCGTCGATGTCACTGGCTGGCTCGGCGGCTACAACTTCCAATGGGCCTGGGCCTCCGGGCACGCCGCCGGACAGGTCGTTTAGAGACGACCCAGCAAGTTAAACAATGACTTAGCCGCTGTAGCGGCGGTCTATGGACCGTCGCTTATTCCCCGGCGCTCACAGAGCACCGCTACAACAACGGCTGCTAACGCTCGAAAACTGGCTCTGCCTCCAGCGACGCGCAGATCAACTCATAGTTATTACGGGCAAAGACATGCCGGTTGGCAAAGGCTGGAAGCGGCCAGACAACCTTGCGCCCGGCAAACGGATAGGTTGGCTCGATGAGATGGACGCGGCTGAGTTCCTTGTATCCGTCCGCACTCAGCCGCGCGCGGATGAGGTTACCCTCGTTGGTGAAGATGACCGTGGTATCTCCATTCGGGAAAAGCTGTTGCGTCGCGCCGTTCTTCTTGTCGGTGATTTCGTCATTTTGCCAGGCGGATTTGCCGGTGAGCGCATCGAGGCAGACGAGGTGGCCGTAGGACTTGTCCGTAAAGACGAGGTCATCACGGATGAGCGGGATGGAAGTCTGACTCAGAATTCTGCGGGTGTAACTCGTATTGGCTTCCGGCCAGAGCACAGTGGCCTCGGGCTTGTCTGTGCTGAGGCGAAACATGATGAAACCGGCGAGCAACAGGCCATCGTGAAAGACTGGGCAGGCAGCGGTGAAGTCGCCGCGCGTGTCGCGCTTCTCGCGCCACCAGATTTTTCCCGTCGCAGGGTCGAGCGAGGTGACGGCGTCCGGTGTTAGGACGATGAGCTGCCTTTTGCCGCCGGCGGTAATGACGATCGGTGAGCTGTAAGTCCATTTGTCATCAAGCGCTCGCCAGACTTCCTTGCCGTTGTCTTTGTCGAGCGCGATCACGCTGGCGTCCGGCTGTCCGCCGCCCGCGAGGATGAGCAGGTTACCTTCGATCAAGGGCGATGGCGTAGTGCCGGAGAACTCCGTCAGTCCATAATCCTTCATCAAGTCCCGATGCCAGAGCACCGCACCATCTCGGATGTCGAGACACACGAGGTGCGCATTTTTCCCGAGCGCAAAGACTTTTCCGCCGGCGGCGATGGGAGTGGCATCGGGGCCGGCCGGGTTATTCGGATCGTCAAACGCCCAGCCGGGGTAACTCACTTCGTCCGAGTGCGTCCACAGCGGCTTGCCGGTCTTCTCGTCGAAGCAGCGCACGCGCTCCCACGCCTGCGGTTTCTTGCGTTCAGAATCACAGACAATGACGCGGCCATCGCTCACGATCGGGGAAGACAATCCCGCTCCCACGGGCGCGCGCCAGCGGACTTTCAATCCGTCTGCCGGGAAGGTCTGCATGATGCCTGTCTCACTCCAGACACCATCGCGATTCGGCCCGCGGAACTGCGGCCAGTCGTCGCCCCGCCCCATGCTCGCAGCAAAAACTGTCGCCCAAGTGAAGAGCAGCATGAAGTGGCCGAAAGAAGCATCGCGACCCGTTGATCGTCGGGATTGCATTGGGTTCCCAGACGACCGAGCCAAATCCCGTTTCTTAGCCGGAACGATTCAGTTACGGCTTTTTGAAAACGCAGAGACGCAGAGACGCGGAAAAGAAAGGCGCTACGGATGAGCCAATTGGTGAGGGCCATGAGTTTCATCGTTCGCACCTCTGCGCCTCTGCGCCTCTGCGTTTTATCCATCCGCCGCGCTCTTCGACTGCATCGTTCCCGCTGAGAGTGTACCAAAAGTCATGTGACGCGTGCCCCATCGCAGCCGCAGGCTGCCCTTCCCACCCTGTCATCCTGAGCTTGCCGAAGGACCTCTAACTTTGCGAGGGCGGAGGTGGCGCGGAGCTTGAACAATCGGGCGGCTCCGCACCACCGCTGCCCGCAAATAGATGGAGATCCTTCGGCAAGCTCAGGATGACCGTTTGGAAGGGGGCGTTCGCCCACAGGGGGCGCGGACTTTCGGTACACCTCTTCGTCGCCGACCTGCCGCTCGCCGCCCGCCAGTAACACCGCCGGAGTCTTTCAATTATCCGGTGCGTCGCCCTTCTTCTTCTTTTTGCCGGGCATTTTCGCGCCTTCCTCCGCTTTCGCGGCCAATGCCTCTTCGAGCATTTGATCCTGCGCCTTGAGCCAAGTGTCGTAACCCTTGCCCCGACCACCGACATATTTGTAAGTGTCGAAAATCGCCGCGTTACCGAGCGCGCGAGGATCCTGTTCCTTCTTTAGCATTTCCATCATTCGATAGCGGGATTCTTCCACGATCTGCGCGTAGGCGAGATCGCTGGCGAGATTGTTCACGCACTCTGGATCATGGCGGATATCGTATAACTCGTCAGCCGGTCGCCTGCCGAAAGACAGGTCAAAATAGTAGCCACCCAGAGCCTTCACGACTTCCTTGGTCGGGCTCGCATCGCAATTGCCGAAATCGGTTTCGGGATCGCAGGCCGGCCAGCGTTCCGGGTGGAAGTTATGCACGAAGAGAAAGTCCTTGGTCCGCATCGCGCGCACGGGATAACCCCAGTCATTGGGCCGGCCAATGTCATGACGCTCTTTGCCCGCGAGCATCACGTCGCGATTTTCAATCCAGCCGGATTTTTCCGAGCGCAGCAAGTTCGCCAGACTCTTACCCGTCATCTGTTCGTGCGGTTGAAGCCCGGCCAATTCCATAAATGTCGGCGCGAAGTCGCGAACATTGACGAAGTCCTCGACGACTCTACCCGGCTTAATCCCTTTGCCCCAACGCATCGCGAGTGGGATGTGGAAACCATCTTCGTGAATTTGTCCCTTCACAAAGGGAAACGGCATACCGTGATCCGAGGTGACAATCACAATCGTGTTTTCGAGTTCGCCCGCCGCCTCGAGCGCCTGGAGCGCGCGACCAACTTGCGCGTCACCCCACTCCACCTCGACCGAGTAATCAAGCAAATCGCCGCGCACGATTTTATTGTCCGGCAGGAACGACGGTACCTTTACGTCTTCGAGTTTCTTACCCAGGCGCACACCGGAATTGAGTTCATAGCCGCGATGCGGCTCATGAAATCCCATCCAAAAACAGAACGGCTTGTCCGTCGGGCGTTGCTTGAGGAACGCCGCAAAGTTGCCGGAGTAATCGAGCTTGCTAATGCCTGACGCCGGCACTTCCTGACTCATTTGGTCGAAGCTTGGCCCGGCTGGATTGCGCGTCCGACCACCGGTCCTGAAATCACCAGGTCCCCAGCCTTTGCCCGTGAGTCCAACGGTGTAGCCCACCTTTTCCAGCAGGTCGGGATAGACCACAAACTTCGCGGGGAAGAGACCATTGTGGCACACAGCCTCTTCAAGCTGCCAGGTGTTGCGTCCCGTAAGAATGCTCGCCCGGCATGGGCTGCACTTGGGATTCGACGTAAAGGCATTCTTGAACAGCACGCCTTCCCGTGCGACGCGATCGAAGTTCGGCGTCTTCACCCAGTCGCAACCATAAGCACCCGCATGCGCCCTGCTCCAGTCGTCGAAAATAATAAAAAGCACATTCGGTCGCCGGTCACCAGCCGCATGTAACGCGCCGGCGAAAACAAAGAGGAGAAGAAGAATTGGATAGCGCTTCATAACAGCGATTGATCTATGGACTCTAAAGCTTACTGGGTGTTATCGGGGTAGCTACCTTGCCAACGCCAGAAAACGGATAGGCACTCACCACCTCCCATGCGAGTTGCTGCAGCAGCCGGTTAAGTTCCTCGGCATGCGGTATGTCCTTCAATACAACAGGCACCGGCAGACCGATAGGGCTCCGCTGGTAGATGGCAGCGAAATGGCAATAGGTAACGAGTTCAGCGAGCGGCGGAGTCGGGTGGCCGAGGTCGTCGCGAAACAAATCCGTCTGCTTTGTTAGCCCGGGCGCCTTGCCCTCCGCGATGCGTTCGCGCAAAGCGAAGACAGCATCGCTGACCGGCACGATAAAGACCGCTTGGTGCCCAACGGAGGTGTTGAGGGCGGCCACTTGCGCTTCCAGATCCTTGACCCAACGCGCGCGGTGACCCTCGCGGAGCTGGCGAAGACTGTCCACAGTCGCCTCGTTGCGCTTTTCGTTGTTAAACTCTTTACCCATCACGCCGTCACGCGCCGGCCACGAAGCTTGAACGAGCACGCGGAGCTTTGGATTCTGTTCAAGGCCGAACTTGGTGAAGTTATCAATGCCCTCGTCCGGCAGCAGCATGTGCGGGGAAAGCGTGATCACGTCCACCTTCCCTTCACGTAACGCCGCCTTCGCCTTGTTCTTATCATCGGGCAGGTTCCAATGCTGAATGACCCGTGAGCCGCCGATCATCTGTTGACCTGGTTCCACGGACGGGATGCCCGCAGCCTGCGTCATCGCTGGCAAAAGTTTCGCGGTAAAAATCATGAAACTGTGCGCGCAGACAAACACGCGCTGCCCCGCCTGAACACCAGGATCGGCGCTGATAAAGCGGCCGCAAAGAAGCGTAACAAGCGCGAAAAGGACGATGGGTTTGAGGCGTGGTGCGGTCATGTATTTGTAGTTTCGGACTGTCTTGAAGCTATTGCGTCGGCGATGTCGTGTTTCGATTACCGCAGTTCGTTCGCGTTCTTCTCTTTCATGGGGCAAAGCATGGAATCACTTAACGACTTTCACATTTCGAAAGCCCGCCGCTTCGCCAAAGACGAGAAAGTTCAGCCCGGTCTTCTGTTCGCCGAGTACCGTATGCGAACCTTTGATAATCACGTCGTTTACTTGTGCCGTGGCTTCATTGCCTTTGAAGGTAATTCGCACCGGATACCATTCGTTTGCTTCAAGCTTGAGCGTCTTGCGCGCGAGCGACTCGGCAGCCTCCTTCGCTTCACCCTGCGACGGATTCTTCGCAATCTCAATTGCCGTGCGGGAAATCACGAAGCGGAAGCTGCCCTTCTTGTCGCCCCACTCGACGCGCAGCGACGTGCGATTGGCACCATGGAAGTTGATCTCGAAATCGAGCGTGCCGTCGGTGATCGCAAGCGGTGTGCGCAACACCGCACCCAGGTCTTCCTTGCCCTTCTGCCCACCCCACAATCCACCGTCGCGCGGCTGCCATTCGCCACGCGAAGCAATCCACGGTTTTGCCGGTTCGGCCGCGAGCGATTCATTCAGCACCACCGTGCCGGTGAGCGGCGGAAGCGTGACTACTTTCGTAACAGCCGGCTTCACATCGGCGGGCGGAAGTTCGCGACTGTAGCCACCGGCGCGGTAGCGGTTCAGCAGGGCGGTTAGTTCCTTCACGATCTCCGGATGCTGCCCGCTCACGTCCTTAGTCTCGGCGGGATCGTCCTGCGTGTTGTAGAGCTGCGGACGGTATTCGTCCGCGTGGGCCTTGCGTGCGCCGGCTTTGATTTCGTCCACGGGCACGCCTTCGATCCATTTCCACGGACCTTTGCGAATCGCGAACACGCCATCCGAGCTATGCACGATCATGTCGTCGCGGATGGGCTTTTGCGGATCGCCGAGGAGCGCAGGCAGAAAACTGCGGCTGTCTTCCGCAGCCTTGGAAGCTGCAGGTAATTGCTCGCCGACGATCGCCGCTGTCGTCGCGAGAATATCCGCGAGGCTGATCATTTCCTTGCACACCGAACCCGGCGTCACCTTATCCGGCCAGCGGACGATGAAGGGCACCTTGAAGCCACCTTCCCACACGTGATGTTTGCCCCCGCGCAGTGCACCGTTCGTGAGGAGGCCGGCGTGATACGCTTTGGTTGACCACAGATCCTCGCGCGCAAGTTCCTTCACACCGCCGTTGTCACTGGAGAAAATGACGAGCGTGTTTTTCGCGACGCCCATCTTGTCGAGTGTGTCGAGCATGCGCCCGATGCTGCGATCCAGCTCGTGAATCCAGTCGCAATAAAGCCCGCCTTTGCTCTGGCCCGCGATGTCCTTGTCCGGCGTGATCGGCGCATGCACTGCGACCGGTGTGAAGTAGAGGAAAAACGGCTTGTCCTTCGGCTGCTGCTGCATCCACGCCGTTGCCTTGTCGGTCAGCACCTTCATCACGCGCTGGTTTTTCCGGCGCGGCGCATCGAGATCGAGGATCCTCGCCGGATTCTTTGGGTTCTCCATGTCTTCGGGGCCATACGTTTTCTGATAATCGCCGTCGTCGTCCGATACCGGCCCGGGCAGCTTCATGCTTGGAGGAATTTTTCCCGCGCGCAGCCCGTAAACGAAACGATTCTCGACGAATACGCCGGTCACATCACCGTGATTACTCGGGACGCTGAAGTGATAATCGAAACCGATGTCGAGCGGTCCCGGCGAAAGCTCCGCCGTGTAATCCGTGCGCCATTTTGGGGAGTCGTCCTCCGTGCCGTAGCCGAGATGCCACTTACCCACGGCCGCCGTCGCATAGCCATGCTTCTTTAGTAGTGAGGCCATGTTCAATCTATCCTTCTCGATGTGCAGTGGTGCGAAGGTGCTCAGCACTTCGTGCTTCAACGAAGTGCGCCAGCAATAACGTCCGGTGAGCAAGGAATAGCGCGTCGGCGAGCAGACGGACGAGGTGGTATTTGCATCGGTGAAGCGCCGACCTTCCGCGGCGAGCCGGTCGATGTTTGGCGTCGTGACCAGCGCGGGATTCGCGCCGTAACAACCGGCGCTGCCGTAGCCGTAGTCGTCGCTGAGGATGACGACGACGTTAGGTGTCGAAGGCGCGGCCGCGGGCGCAAATCCCGACACAGTGACTAGCATGAGAATTCCGACGATTGGGGGGAGCAATTGCATCTTGAGGATTCTTAGCTGTTTCAGTGAGTGCGTCACGCATGGATCAACAACAGGATCGCAAATAAGAGAACCCGTCGAGCTTCACGGCGCGCGGCGCTCGAACCTCCGGCTGAACTGAAGCTTCGCGACACCAATACTAACTGGCCGGTTGCTTTAGTTTTTCGGCTTCGCCCCTGTCTCCCCCCGCTTGTGCCGGAGTTCGCCAATCTTTTTAAATTCCTCGAGCGAAAGCGCGCCGTCCTTGTTTGTATCGAGTCGCTCGAAGAGCCGACTGCCGATCTTCCCACTGCCTGCCGACGCCCCGGTCTTCGCTCCCGTTCCACGCTCCTTCGTCCGCTCCCGCAATCGATCACCCGCCTTCTCGAATTCCTCCTTGGTAATCTTTCCGTCGCCATCGGCGTCGATGCGCTTGAAGATGGCCTCCGGGTCGCGCTGCTTTGCACCTTGCGCGCGCAATCCTGTGGTGGCGGGCTTGTCGTCAGCCGCGGCGGCGATTCCGCTCAGCGCGAAGGTAAACGCCAGGGCTTTTATTGTGAGGGGTAGTTTCATTGAGTTCATTGTTCGTTTAAACGCCGCCGGTCCAAATTGGTTGCAGGTGTTTGATTCCTCAGCCAAAGCAAGCTGCTACTTCGCGTCCGGCTTTTTCTTCGCGCGTTCCGCCGCCGGGCCGGCAAAGACCGGCGCGATGTTTTCCGCGTTCCACGCGGCGTATGAGCTCTTGAGTTTTGCGGTCACGTCGGGTTTCGCCGTGGCCAGGTCGCTGGCTTCACCGATGTCGGCGGCGAGGTCGAAACACTGGTCTTTCGCGTTACCCATGTTGAGCAGTTTCCAATCACCCTCGCGCACCGCCCACGTGCCGTGCGAAGTGCGCCAGAACAAGTGCTCATGCGCCGCGCCGGGCTTTTCGCCAGCGAGATAGGGAAGGATGTTCACACCCTCGAGATGATGCGTCTCCGGGACCTTCGCGCCGGCGAGCGCGACGGCAGTGGCGAAGACATCGAGCGAGCTAACCGGCAGCGTGTAGTCCTTGCCTTGCGCAAGCCGGCCCGGCCACGAGACGAGAAAAGGCACGCGCACACCGCCCTCGAAAACCTGTCCTTTGGCACCGCGCAAAGGCGCGTTGTCGCTATGGGTCACGCCGACCGGACCACCGTTGTCGCTCATGAAAAAGACCAGCGTCTTCTCGTCCTGCCCCGAGTCGTGCAGCGCCCCGAGCACTTCGCCCACGGCGTCGTCGAGGCCCACGACGAGCCCACCGTAGTTGCGACGAATCTCGTCGGTGATGCTTTGCACACGGCTCAGCTGCTTCTCAGTCGCTTGCAGCGGCGTGTGCGGTGCATTGAAGGCGAGGTAAAGAAACCACGGTTCACTTTTATGCCGCGTGATGAAGGCCGACGCCTCATGCCCGAAGAAGTCCGTGATGTATTCCTTGAGCGGTTCCGGCGTGCCGTTGCGGTCGATCGGGAGGTTGTATTCCGCGCCGCCTTTCACACCAGGGAGGTAAATGTGTCCGCCTCCGAGGAAGCCTACGTACTCATCGAAGCCGCGCCGGTTCGGATGAAACTGCGGATGCCCGCCGAGGTGCCACTTACCCACCGCGCCCGTGACGTAGCCCGCCGTCTTCAGCACCTGCGGCAGCGTCGTCTGCGAAAGCGGCAGACCGGAGACCGTGTCCTCGGGATTCCACACCGGATTGTTTTCGTGGCCAAAACGCTGCTGGTAGCGCCCGGTGAGCAAGCCCGCGCGCGTGGGACTGCAAAAGGGATGCGTCACGTAGGCGTTCGTACAGCGCAGCGAGCGCGTCGCGAGCTTGTCGAGATTCGGCGTCGGGATGTCCTTGCAACCTTGGAAGCCCACATCCGCGTAGCCGAGATCATCGGCGACGATAAGAAGAATGTTCGGCCTTGAAGACACCGGTGGAACAGCGTTGGAGCGGTTGTGGAGCGCGCAAAGAAATGTGCAGAGAAGGAGGAAGCGTTTCAGGGAGGGTGGGTGTGCAGTTCTGGGTTTGGTCTGAATGTCCGGGCCTATTCTTGTTTCGCCCGCCTGCCCGTTTTGCGTTCATCGTCGCCATTCCAGCGCAGATCCTCCCAGCGCGGCGGTTTCATCGTGGCGTTCCATTGGTCGAAGAGCGTTTGCAGCGCCTTCGCCTTCTCCGGTTGCTGCGCGGTGAGATCGGTCTGCTCGCCGGGATCGCTGGCGAGGTTCACAAGCATCGGCGTCATGTCCTTCGACGCCTTCACGATTTTCCAGTCGCCCTCGCGCACGGCGTATTGCACGCCGAAGCGGAAGTAGAGCGCACGCGGTGCGAGCTTGTCGGTCTTGCCTTCAAGCAAAGGGAGCAGGTTTGCTCCGTCGATTTGCCACTCAGGCTTCGTCTCTGCGCCGGCCGCGGCAAGTGCGGTAGGCAGGACATCGAGCTGGATCACCGGTTCGTGCGACACGCGCCCGCCGGGAATGCGCCCCTTCCACGCCGCGAGCCACGACACGCGAATACCGCCCTCCCAGCAAAACCACTTGTGCCCGCGCAGCCCACCCATCTCGGCGTTTTGGTAGGCGCCGCCATTGTCGCTGATGAGGAAGATGAGCGTGTTCTCCTCGAGCTTAAGTTCGCGTAGTTTCGCCACCACGTCGCCGATGGACTCGTCCGCCTCGGCCACTAATCCTGCGTAGAGTTGATCGTGCTTCGGCAGGTCTTTGAATTTATCGAGCCACTTCTGCGAGGCAACGTGCGGTGTGTGGACGGCATTGAAAGCGAGGTAAAGAAACCACGGCTTGTCCTTGTTGGCCTCAATGAACCCGATCGACTCGCGCGCATAAACCGGCGAAGTCACCGGCGCGCCCGGCAGATCCACCATCTTTTCCTTGCCACGATAAAACGACGGTTCCTTGCCCTCGCCGAGATTGCCGACGCTACCGACGGCGAAATCGAACCCGCGCGCCGGCGGCATGAACTCCGGCGACGTGTCGCCCAAGTGCCACTTGCCCACGATGCCAGTTGTGTAGCCGATGGACTTGAGCCGCTGCGCCATCGTCGTCTCGCTGAGAAGCAACTCGCGGCCGGGCCTCGCCGGGTTCGCATCGTGCCCGGTGCGCGCCTGATAGCGCCCCGTCATCAAGCCCACGCGTCCCGGCGAGCAAATGCAGCCGGAGGAGTAGCCATCGGTAAAACGGACGCCGCCCGCGGCAAGCGCATCCATGTTCGGCGTCGGAGCCATCTTTCCGCCATAGCAGCCCGGTTGCGCCCAGCCCATGTCATCCACGAAAAAGATGAGAATGTTAGGTTTGGTGGGTTCAGCAGCGATAACATGATTCGAGAGAAATGTGCAGAGCGCAGTGAGGACGATGAGGTGTTTCATGGTTGGGTGAATGAGCGGACTAGTTATCTCCGGCTAAGTCAAAGGCCAGATAAAATGAGCGCGGACGGTCCGGCGGCGTGGGCGCCGTCCATCCCGGCATTGCCTACCGGAAAGTGTTCGACGGCGGCGTTCATGATCTTTATTCCCTCGTCCATGTGTCCGCCGCCGATCAGGACGGCTCCAAGTTGGAAGCTGCGCTTCAGGTCGTCATTGAGTGCATAGTGCGACGGCGTGGACGGGGTGCGGTGCTCCGCGCACGCGGGGCCAGTGTTTGGCTCGGTCATCGGCGCGATGCACTTCAGTGCGAATGCCTGGGCCTTTTGCAACGCGGCATTCAGTTTCTCCTCGCGGTAAGCCGGGTTGAACTTCTGCAAATTCATTAGCTCCTCCGTAGTGAGCATGAAGTAGCCGAGGATGTCTTTGTCCTTTGGATCATTGTCCAAGAGGCTGTAGTGCCAGAAGCCGTCTGGCTCCTGCGCGGGAATAATTTTCCCGTAAATGGACTTATCCGCCTTGTGCTTCAGCCGCGCGGAGAGTTCCGGATCCATCTCGGCCACAAACCCACTCACCATTCCCGCAGCCATTGCGATGGCGGCGGTTTTGTTGATGATGCCCGGCTTGCTTATCGACAATTTTGGTTCGCCGGTCGTCACGTCGATCGTGGAAGCCCACCAGCCCTCCTCATTCCAGGGAAAGCGGTCGAGCACCGTAGCTATGTATTTCAGGTCGTCGTTTCGCCCGCCTTCCTTGTAGAGAACGTAAGCAGCCGCAGCTGTATAAGATCCCAGCGCCGGCGGTCCTCCACCGATGATCGTCTTTCCACCCGGTTTTTTCTTTTCCTTGATCGCCAGCACGCCAAATTTCGTGGCCTGCACGTTCTTCAAGATTTGATCGACCACGGCGAGCGCCGCCTTGCGAAACTTCTGTTCGCCGGTCTTCTCAAACATCAGATAGAAAGCCTGTGCTCCGTTTCCTTCAGCGGACTTACCCTTGAGCGTGGCGACCGAACCGTCATCGCCAAGTAATTGGCTTAAGTGTCGAATTAGCGTGGTCTGCAATTTCGCTTTGAACGACTGCGTCGCGTCTGACGGAGCAGCGGCATCGGCGGCATGAAGCGCGTTATGCGGAGCTAGGAACAGAACGTGAAGGCCCGTGAATAGGATTAGTTTTAACATCGAGACTTTTCGTTATGCGTTTCTGGTTCTTCGGGGTTTGCGTTCACGCGCGGCTGCAAGCACAGCGTCGAAATCTTGCTGAAGGTATCTTCCGTTCCCAGGATGCCTGAGAATACGTGTAACAGGTTGAGTCATTGGTGTAACTCGTATTTTGGCATTATCCGTTCCTGCCATTTGCTACCTGGCACTCGAAAGCGTGGCCGATTACGTTTTTCGTCGTAACTGAAACCATGCTTCTCGCGCTTTCGGCTCGGCACGTCGAATGTCAGCGTCAGCACATCGTCCTCGTAAACCCCGGTGATATCAAAAACGTCAATGGTTTCAGTGCAACCCCAATAATAGCCTTGGCCTCTGACGGACGTACCCTGCTGTTCGAGTTGAATGACGTATCCGACAAGATTTGGGCCGGATGTCCACACGCCGCTTACATTGGCTTTCGTTGGATGTCGTTTGTCGCTCACGATCGCGGTGACGACTCGATGCTCTGGCGAAGACCGGAGTTTCTTCAAGTGCACCTGGCAATCTTTCTCGCGCTTGGTCTGCATGCCGAGTAGCTGCCGGGTTTCATTCAGCTCCGCCTGGAGTCGCGCGAACTCGGGTGCTTTCGCGGCGAGGTTCTGAATCCGCGAGCTGAGCTCACGTTCTTCCGCCACGCTTTCTCTATGGCTGCGTTGAATCTTGTTGATTTCGTTTTCGAGCTCTTTGATGTCAAACTCCACGTATCCTGCGATTGCAGCGTGGGAAATCGCAACGAGCAAAAAGAGCAGTAACTTCATGTGCGTGGAGTGTGGCCTAACAAGAATAGGTGAAGAATTGCAGGCGTATTGCCAATACTGTCGCTCGGTCTTGACGAAATGAATAAGAGCGACGCTGACTCAGAGTATGACACGGCGCGCCTGCGATGTCGGCGCCCGATAGCGACTCCCGCGGATTGATCCGTGCTGTCATTTGTCCGCGGCTTGCTCATAACAACCGACGTCACCCTGCGCGAGGTCGTCGCTGAGGATGAAGACGATGTTCGGCTTCGATCGTCTCGACGCGTCGGCAGCGTCGGTGCAGAGCAGCATGATCAATCCAAGACGGAGAGAATGAGCGACGACGGTTCGGCGGCGAGGACGGCGTCCTGAAGCGACGCGTGAGCGCATCAATTCGGTGCCGCGTCAGGTTGCTTCCGCTTCCTCTTTTCCGCCTTCCTTCCGCCTTTGCCGCCGTCAGCTACTCCTGCGTTGGGGTTGAGTTCCGCGAGCACCGCGGTCAACCGCGCGCGCGCGGCTTTGCTCGGCTCCGTATCGGCGTCGGAGGCGACGGGCTTTTCCACGAAAGGCGCATCGCTCATGTCGAAGAGCTCGCCCTTCTCGTCCATCTTGAAGCCCGGTTCGCGCACGTACCAGCGCGATCCGAGTTGCACATAAACCGACTCGCGCGGCCTGCCCTTTTCACCGCGCAACTGCGGCGCGAGGCTGCGACCATCATACTTAAAACCGTCGGGCAATTTCGCACCCCCGAGTTCCGCAAACGTCGTCAATTGATCGGCGAAGCTCACGATGCCGTTGTTCACTTTGCCCGCGGGCGTGAGGCCGGGCCAGCTCGCGATGTAGGGCACACGCGATCCGCCTTCGAGCATCGAGCCCTTGGCGCCATCGACCATCCGGCCCTGAACCGGCGACGGATAGCCGACGGCGGTGCCATTGTCGCCGGAGAAAATGATCAGCGTTTTCTTGCGCAAGCCGAGCTTCTCGATCGCCGCGACGACTTCGCCGACCTGCTTGTCC
>JBBSDS010000060.1:0-17631 GCA_038240495.1 Chthoniobacterales bacterium
GCAAGCTCAGGATGACGTTTGGAAGGGTGGCCTGCGGCCACAGGGGGCGCGGACTTTCGTTACATACTCTAAGGCCCCGGAAGTAACAGCTTGTTTCCACGGCTTCGCTTGCGTCAGCATTCACGCCCATCTCTAACTCCCCCATGAATCCCCCCCCCCGTGGCCTCATCCGGTCTCACCCGCCGTCATCTGCTCCGTCAAGTATTTGCCTATAGCGCTGCCGCGGCCTTGGCTGGCCGGCTTCCCGCATTCTCCGCGCCGACCGCCACCGAGGAGGGGCTGCATTTCCTGATGCTCGGCGACTTCGGCAGCGCGAAGAAATATAAGATCGTCAAGGAAGGCAGCGTCCCCAATCCCAAGGACGGCGACCCGAATGCCCCCAGCATGCAGGCGTCTGTCGCCGCCGCCATGCGAGGCTACGTCCAGTCCCGCAACCTCAAGCCGGAGGGGCTGTTTCTCCTGGGCGACAATTTCTACGGGACCATGCCGGGTGGCGTCGCTTCGCCGCGATGGCAGGAAGGGTTTGAAGACATGTATCCTGCCGCGGACTTTCCGGGACCGTGTTGGGCCATGCTCGGCAATCACGATTACGATGAGGACAACTTCCACAAAGTCGCCGCGGAACTTTCCTACGCCGACGCCCATCCCGGCACCCGCTGGACGATGCCGGCAAAGTGGTATCGCTTCGACTGGCCGGCGACGGACCCGCTCATTACCTGCCTCATTCTGGATAGTAACTACCAAAACCGCCTCGCGTATCTGACGAAGGAGGAAAAGGCCCGGCAGCTCGCCTGGATGGAGAGCGAACTACAAAAGCCGCGCGCCCCATGGACGCTCGCCTTCGGCCACCACCCGCTCTACAGCAATGGTCCGCACGGCGACTCTGCCGAATTGATCGCCGCATGGCTGCCGGTTTTCGAGAAGCACGGAGTGGCCGCTTACTTCTGCGGACACGACCACGACTTGCAACACCTAGAGTTCAAAGGAGTCAGCACCTCCTTTGTCGTCTCCGGCGGCGGCGGCGCCGCGATCACCAAGCTCAAGCTACCCGAGCGCAAGATCTATTCGGAATCGACTTATGGGTTCTCCCATCTGCTAGTTACCAAGGAGAAGCTCGTCGTCCGACATATCGACCCCGCGCAAAAGCAACTTCACGCTTTCAGTCGCAGTCTCGCGGGCAAGGTGGACATCATCACCTAAAGCAAGCGTTCCGCGCGGCGCAAAACGCGGCTGATGTAAATCGCCAGGCTGCTACGGCGATACAAGGTTCCACCCCGCCGGCAATGTCGATCCTGGCGCGGAACTGAACACTGTCACGCCATTCATATACCAAACGTAAGTCCGAAGATCACCTGCATGCACCAGCAGCAGGTCGGGCTTACCATCCTAATTGAACTCGCCGACACCTGCCACCGACCACCCCGCCGGCAGCGTCGGTCCAGGCGCAGAACTGAACGCCGTCGGGCCATTCATATACCAGACATAGGTCTGGAGGCTCGTGGGATTGAAGAACAAAATGTCCGGCTTGCCGTCGTTATTGAAATCTCCGAGCCCCACCATCGACCACCCCGCCGGCAGCGTCGGCCCGGGCGCAGAACTAAACGCTGTCGGGCCGTGCATGTAGTAAATATAAGTCCGAAGGTCGCTCGCGTGGAGGAGCAGGAGATCGGGCTGGCCGTCGTCATTGAAATCTCCCACGTCCAGCACCGACCACCCAGTCGGCAAGGTCGGTCCGGGCGCGGAACTGAAAACATTCGGCCCATTCATGTACCAGACATAGGTGCGCAGGTCGCTTGCGTGAAAAAGCAGAAGATCGGGTTTGCCGTCCGCGTTGAAATCCCCCACCCCCACCACCGACCACCCCGCCGGCAGCGTCGGCCCGGACGCGGAACTGAACGCCGTCGGGCCGTTCATGTACCAAACGTAGGTCCGAAGGTCGCTCGCGCGGAAGAACAGATAGTCTCGGTGGCCATCGCCGTTAAAATCGGCGGGCCTGGGCCCTGTTGTGAAGAAGAGGCGGGTCAGATTTTCATAGTTGAGTTGAAGGAAAGCCGTCGCGAAGCCTGCGCCGGTCGTCTGGTTCTGGATGTTGAAATAGATCGTTGCCACATACCGGCGCCCCGCCCGAAGGGTGTTCGCGGGGACGGTGTAAGAGGTGGCGGTATGGTCGGGAATGTAGGTGTCCAGGATGATGGCGTCCGTCGCGACGTCCCGAAGCCGAAAGAAGAGTTCGGGAAATAATGGAGATGGAGGCGCCACGATCGGATTCCAGGTGAAGTCGAACGGTTTGGTCGGATCGAAATACTGAATGGCCGCGAAGTTCGTGAAGTACGGCACGTTCGTGAAAGGCGGCGGGGTGGCAGGCTCAACAGCCTGTCCGCTTTCCGAGGTCGCCGGCGTCAACTGCGCGCTGTCGAGCGTATAGTTGTACTGGCCCGGCGGGAACGCCTGGTCGAGCGCAGCTTGAGTCGGGAAATCCTGAATCAGCGAAAAGAGCGCACCACTGGTGCCCATCGATAACCCTAGCGCACTACCGGGAAGGAACACTCGGGATGTTGCCGTCGTCAGGGGGGTATCGAGAAAAATGCGCGTGACGAACCTGAAATCATAGGGCGCCAGCGGTTGGGTCGCGTCGGTCTGCGAGTGGAATCGGATTCTAAGCTGATCGAAAGTGGTCACTTGACCCGCATGCGCGGTCGGAGTGAGGAAGAGAGCGAGGCTGCTGAGCCCAACCATACCTGCGAGAAGTCGATGTTTCATAAATCCTGATTGAGGCCGTTTTGCGTTACCCGCGACTGCGGTGCCCAGAATTAGAAACCCGTGGCCGGCAGGCTGAAAATCCGAGCAACGAGTGCTGTCTTCGCCTAAACCGTCGGACAATGGCAAGCACTTTCTATAAACATTATAAGCCCACTGATTAGCGACCGGAAATCGCCAAGGAGCGGAGCGAATCTCGATTGGGATTTCTCGTCGGTCGCCACCAATCCACGCGTAAAATCGCTAAAACGCAGACTTTTTACATGGTTTCTAAGAGCCTGTACCGAAAGTCAGTAGTTGCACGCGACATCGCAGCCGGAGGCTGCCCTTCCCACGATGACGTTTGCAAGGGTGGCCTGCGGCCACAGGGGCGCGGACTTTCGGTAGATCCTCTTAGAAATCCAGCACCTATGCCAGCCCGCGGTTTTCCCTCGACATCCGCCACCTATGCTCAGTGCGGTGAGAAGGCTGATGACCTATGAACAACTAAGTCGAATAGCATTGCCGTCAGCTTCACGGAGCACGGTCGGTGAGCGGCTCACCACTTACGGCGATACAAGGTTCCACCCCGCCGGCAATGTCGATCCCGGCGCGGAACTGAACACTGTCACGCCATTCATATACCAAACGTAAGTCCGAAGATCGCCCGCATGCACCAGCAGCAGGTCGGGCTTACTATCCGAATTGAAGTCGGCGACACCTGCCACCGACCACCCCGACGGCAGCGTCGGCCCAGGGGCGGACGTGGACACGTTCGGGCCATTCAAATACCACACGTAGGTCCGAAGGCTCGTCGGATTGAAGAACAATAGGTCCGGCTTGCCGTCGCCATTGAAATCTCCGAGCCCCGCCATCGACCAACCCGCTGGCAGCGTCGGTCCGGGCGCGGAACTAAACGCTGTCGGGCCATGCATGTAGTAAATATAAGTCCGCAGGTCGCTCGCGTGGAGGAGCAGGAGATCGGGCTGGCCGTCGCCATTGAAATCTCCCACATCCAGCACCGACCAGCCCGCCGGCAAGGTCGGTCCGGGCGCGGAACTGAAAACGTTCGGCCCATTCATATACCAGACATAGGTGCGCAGGTCGCTCGCGTGGAAAAGCAAAAGATCGGGCTGGCCGTCCCCGTTGAAATCCCCCACCCCGACCGCCGACCACCCCGCCGGCAGCGTCGGCCCGGACGCGGAACTGGTTGCCGTCGGACCGTTCATAAACCAAACGTAAGTCCGTAGGTCGCTCGGGCGGAAAAACAGATAGTCTGGGCGGCCATCGCCGTTGAAATCGTTGGACACGGTCCGCGGGAAAAAATCGATGATCGTCGAACTGTCGTAACCGAGCAGACCGTTCACATTGCCCAAGCCGGTTCCGGCTGTGGAATTCCGAATGCTGAAATCGATCGTCGCATAATAATGGTGCCCGGAAAGGAACGTGTTCGCGGGCACGACGTAGGAGGTCGCCGTATTGTCCGGGACGTTCGTGCCCAGGGTGACGCTGTTCGCCGTGACGTCATAAATCGAAAAATAAATCTCCGACAATAACGGTGCTTGATATGTCACGAGCGGATTCCACGTGAATGCGAACGGCTTCGTCGGATCGATATTCTGGGTGGCCGCGAAGTTAGTGAAATACGGTACGTTTGAGTACGAAGCGGCCATCGGCACCACCAGTTGCCCGGTCTCCGCCGTCGTCGGGGTCAGTTGCGGGCTATTGAGGGTAAAAATGTACTGTCCTGACGGGAAGGCCATGTCTAGGGCTCCTTGAGTCCCAAAATCCTCAGGCGGAGTGATGAAGAGGTCGCCGCTGGTGCCCATCGAGATCCCCTGCGAGGCACCCGGTGGGAAGAGAAAGGCCTGCGCTGTGGTCAGAGGACTGTCCAGAAAAATGCGTGCGCTAAATGAATAGTCGAAAGGTGCCCCCGGCGGATTTGCGTCGGGCTGAGAGTAAATGTGCGTGTTAAACAGATCGAACCCCGTCACTTGACCCGCATGCCCGGTCGGTGTGAGGAAAAGAGTGAGGCTGCTGAGCGCAACCATACCTGCGAGAAGTCGATGTTTCATAAATCCTGATTGAGGCCGTTTTGCGTTTCCCGCGACTGCGGTACTCGGAATTAGAAACCCGTGGCCGGCGGGATGAAAATCCGAGCAACGAGCACAGTCTTTCGCCAAACCGTCCGACAATGGCAAGACCTTTCCATGGATACTATAAGTGCTCCGTCATCGCGGCTGGAAATCGCCAGGGAGCGTCACTTGGGAATAATGGTGGCGAAGACATAAGCGCGGCTTGCCATGTGGTTTCATCCGTAGAACCTGATCGAGAAATCAAGTAACCCGAGCACCTCCCATGAAACTCCCCACACGCATCTTCTTCGCGGCTTTGCTGGCCGGAATTTTCGTTGCTATTGCCCAAAGCGCGGAACCCGTTCCCAAAGGGCTGCGGGTCTTTTCGTGCGGGCATAGCTTCCACATGTTCGTCGTGCCGATCCTCAATGACATGGCGCTCGCGGCTGGGATCAATGATCACAAAATCGCGGGCAAATCGTCGATCGGTGGTTCGCGTGTGATGCAGCATTGGGACATTCCGGATGAGAAGAATCAGGCCAAAGCCGCGTTGCGCGCGGGCGAAGTGGACGTGCTCACGCTGGCACCGATTTGGATGCCGGAAGATGGCATCGAAAAGTTTGCGAAGTTCGGCTTCGAGCACAACCCGAACATCCGTGTCACCGTGCAGGAATTCTGGCTGCCCAACGACACTTACGAGCCCAAGTATCCGCTCGATACGCGCAAGCCGGTCGATCACAACGCGACCGATCTCGCCGAGCTGCAGAAGAATCAGGACCACTACGATCACGACGTGGACGAAGCGGCTCGCGCCGTGAACAAGGAGCTGGGCAAGGATGTGATCGTCACCGTTCCCGTCGGGCAGGCCGCGGTGGCGCTCCGGCGGAAGATCGTGGCCGGAGAGGCGCCGGGTTTGGCGAAGCAGGCAGATCTCTTTCGCGATACGTGGGGGCATCCGCAGCCGCCGTTGCAGGTGTTGTTGGGCTACTGCCATTTTGCCGTGATCTACCGGCGCAATCCCGTGGGGCTGCCGATGCCCCCGCTGTTCGCAAAGTCGAACAAGCCCGAGTGGGACGAGAAGCTAAACCGCCTGCTCCAGGAGCTGGCGTGGGACGCCGTCATTCATCATCCGATGAGCGGTGTCACGGCGGAAGCTGACGCTGGCGCGAAGCGCTGAGCGGCCGGGCGGCCGTCCGCAAAAACAGCGCCGGCACGAACGTCGCCACCATGCAAACGTCCCCTCACCTTTTGCGCGAGCTTGCGCCGCCGCGATGATCGACCACAGCCGCGCGAATCTGCCCGACCCGAAGATGGGTTAGACAGTGAAGTTGTCACCGACCCCCGTCACCTGTTCGTCGCCTCGCCCATGACTCCTTTCACCCTGCCTCACGGCTACTCCCGCATCAAGACGGTCACCAGTTTCCATGAACTGGTCACGACCCGTTTCGCCGATGGCGTCAATGCGCGCTGCTGGCCGCGCACGCTGCCGGGCGATTTCGGTGAAGTGGTGGCGCATCTGGGCGCAGGCGAAGGAATCACCGTTCTCGACGACGCCCGGCTCCAGAGTCTCCCGGTGAGCGCCGCGGGCCGAGCAGCGATCAACGTTCTCCTCGAAGACCAGCGGCTGCTCCGCGCACACGACCGCGACCCTGTGCTCAACTGCATCTACGATTACCCTCGCGACGAGGACGCGGGGCCGATGCCCACGGACATCTTCTCCTTCCACGCCGACAGCGCTCCGGTGGAAACCGATACCTGGCTTTGCACTTACCACGGATCGGCGAGCGAGGGCCTGCGCAACGACGAGGCGCAACGGCGCGTGGACATTTCTGAAACCCGCGCCGAACTCCTGCAGCTTTACGGCGGCGAAGATGACGACGGCTTCCTCGAATACCTGAGCGAAAACTGTTACAACCTCCACTATGCCCCCGTCCAGAAGGCGCGGCCTTTTTCGTTCGGCCTCGGCAACCTCTGGCGCGTCGCTGTGGACTGGCCCGGCAGTCCCGTCCCCCCATGCATTCACCGCGCTCCCGAGACTCTTCGCGGCCATCCGCCGCGGTTGCTGCTGATTAGTTGAGAGCGCTCGAAAGCAGTTCCAGCGCTATCGGGCCTTATTTCGGCGCCGGTTTTGCGATCGGCAGATCGATCTTTCGCCCGCTCTTTTCCACGCTCAACTGCAACACGGAAAAGTGCCATCGCTCCCCGTGCCTTTGCGCCACGACGTGAATCGTGCCTTGCGCTTTGGGACCGTTGACCGGGATGGTCAGGACGACATTTCCGAAACCGTTTCCTTCGTTAAATGCTCCCGTCACCATTCCCTGCTGCGTGATCGGAGTGCCTAGCTCGGCGGTCACTGCCGAATCGGATTGTGCCGCTTCCATCGCCAGACGATACGGCTCGCTGCCTTTTAGCCTTCCGGTCAACCACCGCATCGAGACCATCGACACACCAAGGAACAGACACAGCAGCGCTGCACCTCCCAATCCGGCAAGCCACTTCCAATGGATCTGCCACCATTTTTGCGTGGGAAGCGGCGGTGGAACTGGGGGCGGCATGCTGCGCTTATAAACGCGCCCGGAGGTGGCAGCGAGCATCTTGATGCCACGCTCGGACAGCGCCGGATCTAGCGCTGGTAAATCGGCAAAAAGTGATTCTTCACCGCGAGGCTGAGCACCGCCATCGCCGTCGCATAGACGCGTCCGCCCTGCCGCTCCTCGCCGTTCAAGCCCTCCCACCAGCCTTCGCGCGATTGCAACGGGAGCAGCAAATCAGCCGTCACTCGCCGGCCTTCGTCCGCATATTTTCCACCGCGCTGATACATGCCCTGCGCGTAGTAGTAGGTCGTGTAGAAAAACCAGCGTTCGCCCTGCCGGAGACCGTCCTTCAACATTCGATCCGACGCGCCTTTCACCTCCTCCGAATCGTACTGGCCGCACACTTGCAAAGCGAGCAAACCCTCCGCAGTCGTGGACATCTCGCGCCCTTTCGTCTGATAACCGAACCCCCCCATCCTTCCACGCTTGTCGGTCTCGGAAGCGTACAAACGGCGGATGTAACCAACCGCGTCGTCGATGGCTTCCTTGGGGACGTCGAGTCCCGCATTTTTCGCCGCGCGCAAAGCCATCGTCTGCCAGACCGTGACCGACATATCCGAGTCACCGGCATCCGGCGAATACCGCCAGCCACCGCGGTTCTCGTCGCGCTTCGGAACCTTCTGAGACCGTAAAATCAGGTCGATCGCGCGGCGGCATTTCTCGCGGATCAGATCGTCCTGCGAGCCATCGGAGCCCATGCCGAGCATCTCTGCGAGCATCAACGTCGTGATGCCGTGCCCATACATGCGCGAGCCGTCGGTCTGCCCGAAATAGCCATCTTTCTCCTGCGCTTCGGGCCGCAGCACGTAGCCGATGGCCTTGCGCATCGCCTGTCCTTCCGGCGTGGGATCGCCCGGTTGATGACCCAGCGAAGCAAGCGCCAGCACGGCCAGCGAGGTCATCGACGTCTCGTGACGCATCTTGTTGTGAATGCCACCGCTCGCCGGATCCTGGGTTGAAACGAGATACTGCGTCGCACGCGCGAGCACCTCGTCCACTTTGTCTTCGGCTCGCAACGGCGCCGCGAAAAGCGCGAGCGCCACGATCGGCGCAATCGACAATCGAAGATCGAAAATCGAAAATGTCGTCACTGCTTTTTCGATTTCTCGGCGATGACACGGTAGTACGTTTCGACCTGATTACGATACTCGCCGGGAATGCCCTCGCGCTGTCCTTGCGTTAATTGCTCTGCCATCTGCTTCGGCAATTTGCCCCAATCGCCCGCCTTGTTTTTCGCCTCTGCGAGCGCGCCACGCGACCCACTCGCACCCGACGTCTGGGCGCCGGTTTTGGAAGCCGCTTGCAGTCCACCCGTCTGTGGTTCACCCGGCTGGCCGGGAGTTTCCGCGGCCTCCGAGCGCGCCGCACGAGCCGCGGCGGCTGCCGCCTGCGCCGCCGCGCTCATCGCCGATTTGGCCTGAGCCATGGCGCTGGATTGCGGCGCCGGCTTGGCACCCGCGGATTGCGCCGCTGACGTTTGGGCTGCATCCGATTTCTGCTGCGACGCTTGCGCCTGCTCCCCCGATTTTTCATCGCCCGCCTGACCCGCCGCGGTGTGCATCGCGCTATCCAGCGCGTCGAGTGTCCGTGCCATCCACATCTGTTCCTGCGGAGATGCGGGTGCGGAGGTGTCCCCGGCGGGCGTCGCAAATGCAGCGGGAAGTTGCATCGACGCGAGCGCATTTTCTGGACTCGGCGATGCTGGCTGCGCGGGCGGCGCTTGCCCACTGGGACTGGATGGGGCTTGACCTGACTGAGCCGACTGAGCCGCTTGCGGCGACTTGGTCTGCGCTGCCAGCGATGCCGGACGATTCTGCGGTTGACCGGCAGCGGCTGCCTGTTGCCCCGGCGATTGAGAAGCCGCTTGCGGTTCACCGGGATTGGTGGCTGCCGTCAATTGATCGCGTGCTTTCTGCAAACCCATGTTCGCTTCATTCACCGCGGGCTGGGCTTGGGCCGCTTGCTGGGCCTGCTGGAGTGCCTTCTGCGCCTCGGGCACCTGCTGCTGCGCGGTCTGCTGCACTTGATCGCCGAGCTGCTGAAGCTGCGCGCCCGCAACCTTGTTTTGCAACCGTTCTTCGTGGCGTCCTGCGCGTGAAATATCATTCGCCGCCTGGTCGGCCGCTTGCGCGATTGGTGTCTGTTGCTGCGCAGATTGCGCGAGTTGAGGATTCGCCGCTGGCTGCTGACCCGGCGGATTGTTCATCGCCGCAGCGGCTTGCTGCGCCATCTGCGCCGCAGTTTGCGCCATTTGCGCAGCCTTCGCAGCCTGCTCGGCCGACTGACCGGATTGTTGCGCGGCCTGCTGATTGCCCGCCTGTTGCGGACCCGCTTTCTCTGCGGCCTGCTGCGCCGAAACCTGTGCCTGCCTTGCCTCCGAAGCTGCTCGCTGCGCAGCCTGTGCGGCCTCGTTCGCTTTTTGCGCCGTTTGCTGCGCAGCTTGCGCGGCCTCCGGCGGTTGACCCGACTGGGCCATTTTCTCCGCGGCCTGCGCGGCTTCTTGCGCGGCTTGGGCGGCCTTCGCGGCGTCATTGCCAGCCTGTTCGGCCTGCTTCTCCGCTTGTGGATTGCCGGCAGCCTGCGCCTGTTGCTTCGCTGTGTTTGCC
The DNA here is from genome assembly GCA_038240495.1 of Chthoniobacterales bacterium. GTDB lineage: Bacteria > Verrucomicrobiota > Verrucomicrobiia > Chthoniobacterales > Chthoniobacteraceae > Chthoniobacter. The sequence continues at coordinate 10,012 of JBBSDS010000060.1, forward strand.
GCCTGTTGTGCCGCCTGAGCCGCCTTGACCGCTTCCTTCGCCGCTTGAGCGGCATTGGTGGGCGCGTCTTTCGATTTCTCCCGCTCCGCCTGCTGGCCGAGTTGCTGCGCGACGGCATTCTCCTGGCCGCTCGCCTGCTTGAGTTGGTCGGCGGCGCTCTTCAGCGTGTTCTGCGAAATCGCGCTCAGCTCCTGTTGCATCTGCGGATTTTGCGGCAGCGCCTTTTCGAGTTGCTTGAGCAATTCTTCCGGCGACTTCTCGGCCATTTTCGCCAGCTCGTCGGCCTTGGCGAATTGCTGATCCATCTGCTCCTTGATCCCGTTCTGCTCCTCGGTCTTGCGCAGCGCGACGCGCGTTTCCTCGGGCTTGCCCTTGTCGAGCGCGTCGTAGTGCTCCGCCATTTGTTTCAGCGCATCGCCGAGCTTTTGCTGCTGCTCCGCGGCTTGCGTCAGCGCCTGTTCCTGCACCGCGGATTGATCGCTCTTCGCCGCGCGGTCGAGGTCCTCCTCAGCGCGCACCGGCGGCTCCTTGATCATCGCCAGCGCATCATCCGCGTCGCGCGCCCGCTCCCGCCCGTCATGTTTCAAAATGTCCTGTTGATTGGCGTCGGCACGCAGCGCGTCTTTCAACGACTCGATCTTTTCATTCAGCTTCTGCTGTTCCGCGAGAGCCTGCCGCGCATCGGCCTTCGCTTCGTCGGGAAGCTTTTCGTGCGCCTGCTGCGCCTGATTCGTCACCTGCTCTTTCAGCTCCTCGGATTTCTTCGCGAGCTGCGTCATCGTCTCGGCCAGCGTAGGCGCGAGCTTCGTCAGTTCCTTGCGAGCCTCGCTCATCGGCTGGCGGAAAAGATCGAGCGCCCGCTGCAAATAGTCCGCCACAGCCGACGCTTGCGCCTTCGCACTGACCGGCGCACGCGCCGGAACAAAGCGCTCTTCCATTTCCCGGCTCAGCGTTTGCGCGAATGTTTGCTGCGGCGTTTCCGACAAAATTTTCTGCGCCGCCTGGGCCAGCGCGCGACGCTCCTCGAAGTTTAGCGCCCGGCCCAGCATCTCCGGGAGCAGGCGAATCTGTTCCCCGAGCCAGACCCAATCCGCAGGATTCGCCGTGCCCGCTTTCGGGTTGTAGATCTCCCATCGCTCGGCGATCGCCAGCCGATGGACCCCTTCCACCAGCAGCGCAATTTCATGTCCGCATTCGAGCACGCGGAAATTGCGGTCAATGTCCTGAATCTCTTTGTTGAAGCCGGACCCCGGCTTGGCGGGGTTGCGTTCGTGCAGTCCTTCGAGCACGCGATTCGTCAGCCGCAAATCGTTCACATAAAACGTGTCGGCGTCCGGGCGCCATTCCTCGATGTCGCCGCGACCCTTGAAGCCATCGAGCTTTGCCTGCCAGCGCCCTTCCATGAGCGAATCGCCGACTTCGACGGGAATTCTGTCGTTCCGGAAAATGCGCTCCGCCTCTTGGCGCAATTGCTCGAAATTTGCGTAGGCTGGTTCCGTTTCGCGCAGCAACTCACGCACCTTCTCCAACGTCCGTCCGCGGAATCCGCGGCGGATTTCCAGTGCGATGCGCGCGGTCTCGGTCAGCGCCGTCGAAAGCTCCAAAGTCGGCGCGAGCAATTCCGCACCCGGCTTCGCCGCCAGCGCAGTTTCAAGCGTGGTCCGGCGCTTGTTCATCGTTTTCTGCAAGTTGCGCATCGGATCCGACACGCCTTGCGCGCCGTGCTCTCCAACCATGCCCGCGAGTTCCTCGAGCCCGCGCAGTTCGGCCAGAATGACGCGCAGGCGATTGGCCACCGCGCCCCATTTTGCCGCATCGGTGCCGCTCCGGTGCGCGAGCGTCACGAGGCGTTCGTGTTCCTCGATGACCACGCGGAGGTTCTCGCTAAAGACATCAACTTCCTCGGCCGTGAGAAAGACTCGCTGGGATTCCAGGGCCTGCCGCGCCCTTTGCTCGGTGCGGTTCGCTCCGTCCGTCGCCTCGTGCATGACGTCGCGTGCCACCGGCATCGTCGAATTCGTCGTTGCCGCTTCGAGAGTCCGCCGCAAGTTCTCCGTCAGGCCGGTCTGCATGCGAATCAGGGTGTAGCCGATAAGGCCGAGTTCGCCGGTCTGATGCCCCGCGACTGTGTCTTTCAGCGTCTCGTGAAACTGCTTCATCGCAGCGACGTTTTTCTCGGAAACATCGTCACGCGCCGCGGCCATCGGGAGCAGTGTCTGCCCGCGCTGCGGATCGTTCCCGGGCATCCGCTCAAACTGCTTCCTCGCTTCGTTGGCCAGTTTGGCGAGCGCCGCAGCCGAGGCCTGCTGATCCTTGAGCACTTCGTAGAGCTGGCGCTGACTCACGAGTCCCTGCAGCCGCTTCGATTCAAAGCCCGCGGACGTGATGGTCACCTGGAGCGGGCGCGATTCCGCACGGTTTCCTTTCAAGTCGGTGGCCACGAGTTTCATCGTCAGGAGATCACCCGGCTTCACACCCTGCTCGAATAAGTCCCAGCGGCGCTCGACTTTGATTTTCGCCCCGGCGTCCGTCGCGAGCGGCGTCTCTTTCCAGGCGCCTTCGTTGATCTTCACGAGCTGCGAAACCTTGGCCAGCGCGAGGTCATCGGACGCAGTCCCCTGCACGTCCACGATTTCGTTGGAGGGCAAAATCAAATCCTGTTTCGGCAGTTCCAACTCCACCTGTGGCACGAGGTCGGGCTCCGCACGCAGTTCATATTCGGGACTGAACTTATTCTCGAATCCACTCTCCGCACCGACCAGATGCACGCGATAAATTCCTGACGCCGTGAGCGGTACGTCGGCGGTCAGCGCATCGCCCTCCGATGCAAGTTTAACGACGGTATTTTTCTTCCCCTGCTCGATTCGCAATTCCGCCTCGCGGACTTTTTGATTCGTCAACAACCGGAGTTTGACCAGCGTCCCTTCGAGCGCTGCAAGGTCGCCGTTTTCTTCGGTCACGATTTTCAAATCGAGCTTCGAGTAGCTGGGATAGGTGTAGGTTTTTTCAAACTGCACGACCGCCGGTCGCGCCACGGCTTCGAGCTGATATTTCTTCGTCAGTCCGTCTCCGGCGCGCACGCGATAGAGCACATCCTCGCGGCCCACCTGGATCGTCGCGGAAAAGCGGTCGCGTCCGATTGGATTCATCTGCAACACTTCGCGTCCGCCATTTTTCGTGAAGGTCTCGAGCATCGCCTTGTTCGCCCGCTGACCGGAAAGCTCGACGATCAGCGGCAACGTGTCGCCCATCGCTACGCGCATTTCCGCCGGCATCGGCTCGACGATTTTCACATGCACCTTGGAGACACGCGCGAAGTTCGCCATCGGCAGGAGCGCGCGCATCATCAGCGTGCCGAACTGGAAACCAGTCAGCGCAAACGCGACAATGCAAGCGACGCCGATGGCGATCGCGAGACCGATGTAGCGCCGAAGAAGCTGCACCGGCAGCAACTGCTCCACATCCATTTTCTCCATGCGCGTCGCCACATCGGATTGCAGCAGCGCGCGGAACTGTTCGGAGTCAAACGTCGCATCGGATTGCGCGTCGCCGAGTTCCACCGCCGAGAGCAAATCCTCGCGGAGCTTTGGCTCTGCATGCTCGACGAGCCGCGCGAGCCGCCGCGGTCCCGGCGCGCTCACAAGCAACCGCAAGCACGAGCGCCATTCCACGACGATGATCGTGAGGTAGGCCGCCGCGCTCAATGCCCAGCGCACGCCGTCCGACAGCACGAAGAGCCAGTCGATGAATGCAATGAACATCATCGTGGCGAGAAGCGTCGCGAGCGCCGCGCAGCCACCGCGGAAGAGGATCAGCTTGCGGCGCCGTTGGCTGAAAGCCTGCAATTTTTGAAGGATCAGCGGGTCGATTTGATGGCTCACAAGTTGAACGTCAGAGGTTGGCGGAGAGAGTGGTTAAGAGCGTTCCAGAGAAACAACTCGGGACCAAAGGGATTCTTTGTCGCGGTTCCGTGTATCCTTCGCGAGTCATCCTGAGTGGAGTTCCGTCGCGGGCGCAGGTGGGCGGATTACAGCATTCACGAAATGGGGCTTTGCAGGCGGCAGAAATGACCCGTCCCAAACGCGTGTCATCCTGAGCGGAGCGGAGGCGGCGAGGCGGGCGCAGCGCAGTCGAAGGATCCCGCGCAAGCACGAGCGACGTCGCACGGAAGCGCCGGGATCCTTCGACTGCGTTCCGCCCCACCTTCGCCCGCGACGGAACTTCGCTCAGGATGACAAGCGTTTGAGAAGGTTGATGTCCGTCGCCGCGAAAAACTCGCTTTGCGAGAGCCTCGAAATGACCGGCGTTTTTTGAGCGCATTGAAACTTTCTTCATAGCATCCCAACTCGCTTGCGAATGATCCATTCCACGGTGAGCAGCAGCACGATGGGCAGAAACCACCAATAACTCTGCCAAAGCACAGTATCGCTCTCGACGACGCGGCCCTGGCTGATCGGCGCCAGCAGATCGGCGAGGCGGTCGATGTTTTCTTCCCGAAGATATTCACCTCCAGTTGCCGCGGACATTTCGCGCAGCAGTTCCTCGTTCAGGCTGAGCTGGATAAGTTCGCCGGTCTCGAGTCCTTCGACTTTGAAACTCGTGCGCGCTTTTGCGTCGTGCTCGGCGATCGCCGCGGATTCGACGGCCACTTCGTAGTTGCCTGGTTCCAGCGCGGCCGTGCGTCCACGGAAAAGACCGCCAGCGTTTTCATCGGGCGAAAGGCGAATCGTCGCCACACGTCGGCCATCACGCGACAGCACGGCATCCACCGCGGCATTCGTCACCGGGCGACCCTGGCCGTCTCGCAGGCGCACACGGATGTCGGCGGCATCGCCGGGCCGATAGGTCAGCGCGCCGGCGTCGAGCGAGACCAACTTGTCGCGCACTGCGAAAGGCAACTCCGCCATCCAGTTTGCGATCTGATTCCAATAGCGCACGTGATGTTGATCGGCGACTTCGAAGCGCCAGCGCCAGGAATCATCGAAAGCCTGGTAGAGCACCTTGCCCGCGCCGAACGGTCGATAGACCACAGCCGCGATCTTCTGCCCGCCAGCTTCCGCCTGAACCAGCGTCTCCGCGGCGGGCAGCGCCGTCGCGCCAGACAGCCAATGCGGCGGGCGAAGATTCGCCCACACCTCGATGTTCTGCGACCGCTCCGCGGAAAGTGCGAATGGCGCCAGCGTGGTGGCGCTCTCGGCGAGTGAAAGTTTCGTGATGCCGTCGCGCACGCCCGCGCCTTTCCATTCCACGGGAAACAGCGGCGCGAGCGGCGAGCCGGCGTATTCCTTGAAGTGCTGCCGCGCACCGTCGATGAAGATCAAGGCACCGCCGCGACTCGCCACGAAATCGTGAATCCATTTCAGTTCCTCGTCCTTGAAATCCGCCCGCGGGATGTCGCCAAAGATGATGAGGTCGTAAGGCAGGAGCAGCGCGAGTTCATTCGGAAACTGCCCGTCTTTTTCCCCTCGCGGAAAGCCGCGGTCGCCGGCGGTCGCACCGGCGATGACCGTGTTGATCTGCCACTGCTCGTCGCGCTCGAACATGTTTCGCAAATAGCGCGTCTCCCAACGCGAGCGCCCGTCGAGCAGGAGAATGCGGCGCTTTTGCGTGAGCGCACGCACGCGCAAGCTGGCCGTATTGTTTGCCGGCTCGCGGTCGCCTTCCACCGCGGAGACGCTGACCTTGAGTTCCAGCGGCACCGCGGCGATTTCAGTGCCGGCGGATTTGTTTTTCATGCGCTCCCGCACGGACTCGCTGATCGGAAAAGAGAATGGAACCTTGCGGAGGTTGCTCCCGTCGGAAACGAGCTGCTGTTGCCAGAGCACCTTGTCGCCATCCTGCACCATCACGGTGAACGGCAGCCCGGCGGGCAGGTCGTCTTTGAGCGTGATCCGGCCCTGGATGCGATCCTCGAAAAACACCGACTCTGGTCCCTCGACCTTGACCACGGCAAGATCGCGCGGACGCACCTGACTGCCAAAGCCGACCGTGTAAATCGGGATCCCGCGGCCGGCGAGAATCTTCGCCACTTCGACCGGTGACTCGCCTTCATTGTGCTGCCCGTCGCTGAAGAGCACGATCGCGCCGCGCTCCTGTTTTTCCTCGACGCTCGCCGTGCTTTTGAGAGCGGTGGCGAGATTGGTGATGTCGCCGTCGGGCTTTGGCAGACTGGCCGGCGGGGTCGAATCGACGCGCGTCGGCTGCCAGATTTTTTTCGCTTCCGCGCCTTCGATGTCGAGCAGTCGGACGTCAAATTTTTCACCCAATCTCGCGAGCAGTTTCTCTTTTTCTCCTTCCAGCAAAAGCGCCTGCAAACGCTGCCAGCGGGGCAGAGCATCAAATTTCGCGAGAGCGGATTTGAGCGGCGAATTATCGCCGGCGGCGAGCTCCCGCGTGCTGCGTTCAAAGCGCTCACGCAGCTCCAGTTGCCAGCGTCCGGCGGCAGTGCCCAGGCGCGCCAGGTCCGCCGCCGCGCGCGTGCGATCGTCGAGCTGGCGAATCTCGCGACTGGCAAGTTCGCGGGCAGAGACACCGAGTTCGCGAACGAAGGTGTCGAGGCGGTCCGCTTCAAAACCCGCGCGGCTCATCGCCTCACGTGCGGTGTTGATCTTCGTTTCAAAGTTGCGCGCCATCGTGCGCCACTGCTCCGCGGTCACGCTTTGCGCGTCCTTGCCGGTGGCCGCGAGCGCCTGCGCCTCGGCCAGCGCTTCGCCCGCCTGCGGAAGGTCCATTTTTAAAGCCCCGCCGTGCCAGAGCCCGAGGCGTTGCAGGATCAGAATCTTCCGCCCGGCATCCATCGACGGATCGGATAGCTCCATGCTTTTCGAGCCATCGACGAAAAGGAACAAACGCGAGAGCTGACCGATGATCTTGCGGTGGTGCAGCACCGGACCGCTGAGCATCAGCACGATCATGACCACGGCGAGAGCCCGTAGCGTCGGCAGCAACCACCGCAACCACCAGCGCAGCGAGTGCGTCTCCCGGCGGTAGAGCAGCCACGCAGCCGCGCCGAGCACGAACGCCAGTCCGCAGCCCGCCCACCAAGGCCAGTCGCCGACGAAGCGGAGCGATGTTTGGATTCGCTCCGAATTCATGAATACAGCTTCGACTTCAACCCAAACGAACCGACACCTGCGACCTCCGCTTTCCTCCGCACCCGCGCGAAACGCTGCTGGAGAAAAAGCTCCAAAAACACGAGCACCAGAAGCAGGCCGAGCAGCGATCGCCAAAACTCCATGCCGTAACGGCGGGCGTGATCGAGCTGTTTGTATTCCGCCCCCGAGTGGACAAGCGCGACGCCATGCGATTTCGCAAAATCGGCAATCTCATTGTCAGTCAGTTTTTGCAGATCCGACTCTCGGCGCGAGGCGTTCACGACGAAATGCGTCGGCGCTCCGCCCGGCGCGGTCAGCGTGTAAAGTCCAGGCTGCTGCGTGTGCCCAAATTCCACGACGCCACGCTCGCCCTTTTTAACGATTGGCACTTCGCGAGCCGTGCCATCCGGCAGGATCAGCGCCGCTTTTTTACCGGCATCAGCTGCCGGAAAAAATCCGACCAGCGGTTTGCTCACGTCGAGATTGCGCGGCGGGAAGACCGTGGATGCGAGATAGATGGTGAGCC
>JBBSDS010000061.1:0-17534 GCA_038240495.1 Chthoniobacterales bacterium
GCATCACCTGTCCGCCGTCGATGTTGATCGTCTGGCCGGTGATGTTCTGCGCGTGATCCGAAGCCAGGAAGACAGCCATCGCGGCAAACTCCGCGGGCGTCTGCCAGCGCCCGAGCGGTGAGACTTTGCGGATTTTTTCCTCGGCCCAGACTGCATAGTCCTGCCGCTCGGACGGCGGAAGCTTCGCCTGTCCCGCTTTCCAAACCGACTGATTCAGATCGGTCTTCACCATGCCCGGCGAGAGCGCGTTCACGCGGACGCGATACGGTGCGAGATCCTTCGCCGCGCATTGCATGAAGTTGATCAGTCCCGCCTTCGCCGCGCTGTACGGCGGGTCCGTTTGCGAGCCGATCTGACCGGCGACGGAGACGAGAAACAGCATCGAACCTTTGCCGCGAGCGATCAGCTTCGGCGCAAAGGCGTGGGCCACATTTACTGCGCCGATCAAGTTGATCTCGATCACGCGCGCCCAGTCCGCGGGTTCCAGATTCCAAAAAGGAAACCCGAACTTCCCGGAGCCGGCGCCGACTGAAAAGACGACGTGATCCACGTCGCCGACCTCGTCGGCAAACGCCCGCACTTCCTCGTAGCGAGTCACGTCGCCGGCGACATTTGCATGGCCGGAGGGCAGGGGAGATGCGCTCGCGTCCCGATCAAAGGCCCATACGCGGCACTGCTCCGCGGCAAAGCCCTCGGCGATTGCGCGGCCAATCCCATGAGCCGCTCCGATGACAGCGACTTTTTGCTCTTCCAGATTCAGTTGCATGACGGGCGATGTCACAGTCTCCAGTGGCGCAAAGCAAGGTTCGCTCGAAGGACGTCCAGAGCTGTGCCGAAGGATTGGGGCATTGCGGCGAGGGCGATTCCCTTTCATGCTCCGCCGCGCCGGTCGCACCTCCGGCTCATCTCCCCCCGATCTGCCGCGTTACCATTGTCACCAAACTCATGACCTCGCGGAAACCACTCGTCGGAATCGTTGATTGGGCGACATCTACGCTCGGGGATCCGGAGTCTTCGGTGGAGCGCGCGACCATTGGCGATGCCGCGGAAGTGCGGCGGTTCGTGTGTGCCAGCGATGCAGATTTCACGGGTGAGATTTGCGATGCGGATGCACTCATCGTTTGGCACAACACACCCATTACTGCTGCGGCCATCGCTGGGCTGCGAAAGTGCCGCGCGCTCATTCGCAACGGTGTTGGCTTTGACTCGGTGGACATCGCCGCCGCACGCGAGCGAGGCATTGCGGTGTGCAATGTTCCCGACTACGGCACTGAGGAAGTGGCGGATCATGCGATCGCGCTCACCATGGCGTTGTGTCGTCAGCTTTTCCCGCTGGATCAGGAGGCCAAACAACTCGGCTGGCTTATCCGCGTGGAGCCGAAGCTGCGGCGGTTGCGTGAACTGACTTTCGGCGTCGTCGGTCTTGGCCGGATCGGGACTGCGACCGCTCTTCGCGCCAAGGCGCTGGGCTTCAAAGTGGTCTTCTACGATCCTTACCTGCCCAATGGCGCGGAAAAGGCGGTGGGTATCTCCCGCGTGCGCACGCTCGATGAGTTGCTGGCGAAAGCCGACGTGCTCTCGCTGCATTGCCCGCTGACCGATGAGACCCGGCACATGATCGCCGAGCGCGAGCTGGCGTTGCTGAAGCCAGGCGCATTTGTGGTGAACACCGCGCGCGGAGCAGTGATCAAGAAGGCGGCTATTCTGGACGCTTTGCGCGAAGGGCGCATTGCCGGTGCCGGTTTGGATGTCGTGGAGGACGAGCCATTGAAGACCGCGGAGGAAGCGGCGGCGCCGAATCTCATCGTGACCTGTCACGCGGCGTTTTGCAGCGTGGAGTCGAAGCTGGAAATGCGCGCCACGTCCGCGCGCATCGCGCTCGCCGCCGTGCGCGGAGAGCCATTGGAAAATGTCGTCAACGGGGTGGCTGGGATGAAATCGTGAACGCAATCGCCGCCTCTCGCGCTCGCCACATGGTGCTTTGGTTTGCCACCACGCTGGCCATCATCACGTATGTGGATCGCGTCTGCATTTCGCAGGCGGCACCGCTTATCCAGCAGGAGTTGGGGCTCAGCAAAATCCAGATGGGTTATGCCTTCACCGCTTTCGGTTGGGCGTATGCCTTATTCGAGATTCCGGGCGGCTGGCTCGGCGATCGCATCGGCCCGCGACTGGTGCTCATGCGCGTCGTTTCCATGTGGTCCATCTTCACGGTAGCTACGGGTTGGGCTTGGAGCCTCGTCTCGCTCGTCATGTGCCGCTTCTTCTTCGGCATCGGTGAAGCGGGTTGCTTTCCAAATATCACAAAGGCCTTCACGCTGTGGTTTCCATTTGCCGAGCGTGTCCGCGCGCAAGGCATCCTGTGGCTCAGCGCTCGCTGGGGCGGAGCGTTCACCCCGTTGTTTGTCGGTTGGATGCTGGCCGGCGGCCACGATGGCAGGCCAGGGCTTGGGCTGCATTACAAGTGGGTCTTTCTCATGTTCGGTCTGCTGGGGGTCGTTTGGGCCGTCTTGTTTTACCGCTGGTTCCGCAATCATCCGGAGGAACATCCATCCGTGAATGCCGCCGAACTCGCACACATCGGCGCCACCGCGCCCGTCGGCCATCACGCGATGCCTTGGGGTAAGCTGCTCGCCTCGCGCACCGTCTGGATGCTGTGGATGCAATACTTCTTCATGTCCTACGCGTGGTATTTCTACATCACCTGGTTCCCGACTTACTTGAAGGAGCAGTTCACCACGTTGACGGAGATGCAGCGCGCGCTGTTAGCGTGCGTGCCATTATTCTTCGGCGGGGTGGGTTCCATCCTCGCCGGTTTGCTCTCGTCCCGGCTTGACCGTGCGCTGGGTAGCATCGCTCGCACCCGCAGGATTCTGGGGGTGGCTGGTTTGGGTAGCGCCGGCGTGATGTTGGTGATCTCCATGCAGTTCCACCAACCGCTGCTCTCCGTGCTCGCGGTGGGACTGGCGAGTATGTTCAGCGACCTGTCTCTGCCCGGCTCGTGGGGAGCATGTATGGACGTGGGTGGGCGTCATACCGGTGCTCTCGGAGGTAGTATGAATATGGTGGGCAACGCTGGTGGCGCGGTCGCGCCGATGGTCGTGCCCCTAGTCCTTGCCGCGACCCACAACAACTGGTCGATCAACATCGGCCTCTTTGCCACGGCCTATTTCCTCGGTGCTGGCTGCTGGGCGTTTGTTAACTCAGATGAACGTCTGCATGACTAACACCTCGTTCATTTACTCCCGCGATCGTTTTACCTTAACTCAATAGCTTTTCCCCACCCATGAACACCCACACCTCCCGTCGTTCCTTTCTTACTACCATCGGCGCGCTCGCGGCCACGCCGCTGTTTGCCCGTGACTTCGGCCCTGGCGCAGCGCCAGTGCGCTACCCCGAGCCGGATGTCATCGCGCTCGATCCGAGCTTTGCGAAATACAAGCTCGCCTCGGCGCCGATCGAGCGGTTGCACACGGGCATGTATTGGGCGGAAGGCCCGGCGTGGAGTGGCGTGGGCGCATATCTCGTGTGGAGCGACATTCCGAATGATGTGCATCACCGTTGGCTGCAAGATGACGGGCACGTGAGCGTGCTGCGCAAACCTTCCAATTTTGGCAATGGCAACACCTTCGATCTTCAAGGACGACAGGTCGCCTTCGAACATGGTAATCGCCGCGTCGTGCGCTACGAAGGCGATGGCACTGTGACCGTGCTTGCCGATAAGTTCAACGGCAAGCCCTTCAACGCGCCCAATGATGGTGTGGTCCATCCTGATGGCGGCATTTGGTTCAGCGATCCCGGCTACGGCACCCTTATGAACTACGAGGGACACAAGGGGGAATTATACCTCAAAGAGGCGGTCTATCGCATTGACCCAGCCACCGGAAAAGTCGAGGTGGCGACCGACGAAGCCTTCAAACCAAACGGCCTTTGCTTCTCGCCTGATTACACCAAGTTATATGTCGCCGATACTGGCTCGTCGCATTATCCCGAAGCACCCAAGCACATTAAGGTCTGGGACGTGAAGGGTAACAAGCTAACCAATGGTCGTGAGTTTGTGTCCATGTCGATGGAGGTTAATGGCAAGACGGTTACCGGCCTTTCTGATGGCATCCGTTGCGACAAGGATGGGAACATCTGGTCGAGTGCCGGATGGGTGGGCGAGGGCTACGATGGCGTCCATATTTTCTCCCCGGAGGGCAAGCGCATCGGGCAGATTCTGCTGCCGGAGATTTGCAGCAATGTTTGCTTCGGCGGCCCGCGCCGCAATCGCTTGTTCATGACCGCCAGTCGCTCTCTCTACGCCGTGTACACCGAAGCCATCGGGGCGCATTTCTGCTAGGCCGCAAACTAGAGGGCAGCGAAGCGACTTCTTACTTCTTCCTGTCCCCGTCGAGGAATTCGAGGCCTTTGTCCAGCCATCGCGCTTCGGGCATCGCGTGTCCGAGGCCCGGCACTTCGAGATAGAGAACGCTGGCGAATCCCTCTTTGCGGAAGCCGTGCTCTTCGGCTGCGCGGGTGTTTATGCGGTTGAAATCCTTCTCGCCGGTAACGAGCACAAAGCGGCATTTCTTCTTCGCGATCTCGAGCATCTCGTCGTCCGGAATGTAGCTGATGCCGAACTGCTTCCCGTCGCCCGCGGGAAGATCGGTATAAAAGTTCACGCCCATGAAGGGCATCGTGCCGGTGAACAGGTCTGCAAAGGCGACGCCGATCATGCTCGCTACCCGCGCGCCTCCCGAAAAACCCGACACGTACACCCGCTGTTCATCGATGCGATACCGCCGCCGCATGCAGGCGTTCGCATCGACCGCGAGCCGCACACGGTCGAAGAGGTTGCGCGGATTTCCGGACTGAAAAGCGCCGACGAAAAGAAGCTTCCGCGAGGCGAGCACGGCTTCCCATTCCGCGGGGATGCGGGGCGCATCGCTCGCGCTGATCCAGATGAATAGCCCCCACGACTCCTCGGGTCGGTAGCTCTTCGGGATAAGAAGCTGAAACCGATCCTTGGTAAGGTCGAAAGGCTCCGGATTTTCGATGGAATGGAGACGCATCTTCACTTCGTCGGCACCAGACTGCGGTGCTGACTCGCTGAACTGGATGGTGTGAGCACCGGGAGCGGTCGGGGCGAGGTCGTCGGCCGCCATTGGGCAAGTCGCGACGACGAAGAAAATCGGCGCGAGCAGGCAGGGCAGCAGTTTCGTCACGCGGGTGAGGCTAGTGGACGAAATGGGGGAGAGCAAAAGCGTTTGCATTTTCTCCAGCCATTTAGAAGGCGCCGCACGCGGCTTTTACCGCCGTGACAAAGAAGTTTCTTCAGCAAAAAAGTGAGGCACAGTCGCCTTCATGTTCAACGTCCGACTCTTTGCCTCGATCGCGGGTCTCTGGTTTGCGATGGAGCACGCTGGTGCGGTGGAAAAGGAATCGTCGGCGGAGAAGAGCGTCGCCGACATCGCGGAGATGGTGAAGCCGTCGCTCGTGAAAGTGATTCAGGTAGGACGGCAGGGTGTGGGAGGTTTGGGGAGTGGGTTCGTGGTGAGGGGAGATGGCTTGATCGCCACGAACCGGCACGTCATCGGCGATGCGCGTCGCATCAAGGTGGAGACGAGCGATGGCAAGGTGGAGGAAGTCACGGAAGTGTTTGCGACCGATGTCCACCTCGACCTCGCGATCCTGCGCATTGCGAGGAAGGATCTGAAGCCGCTGCCGCTCGGAGATTCCGACAAGCTGCGCCAGGGTGACCGGATTGTGGCGATGGGCAATCCCGAGGGGCTGGCCTATAGCGTGGTCGAGGGTGTCATTTCCGAACCGCGCCGCGACGTCGAGGGCCTGCCGATGATTCAAGTGGCGGTGCCCATCGAGCGCGGAAACAGCGGCGGCCCGCTGCTCGACCGGCAGGGCAGGGTGCTTGGTTTGCTCACTTTGAAATCGGCCCGCACGGACAATCTTGGCTTTGCCATGCCGGTGAATGAATTGAAGAAGCTCATCGAAAAACCGAATCCGGTGCCGATGAATCGGTGGCTCACGATCGGTGTGCTTAACCCCCGGATGTGGAAGCCGCTCATGGGCGCGCAGTGGTCGCAGCGGGCCGGCGTCGTGAGCGTCGAGCAGCCGGGAGATGGTTTCGGCGGGCGCGCGTTGTGTCTGTGGATGGCGGAAAAGCCGGGCGCGCAATTTGAAGCCGAAGTTACCGTGCATCTCGATGACGAAGCCGGAGCCGCGGGGCTCACGTTCTGTTCCGACGGCGGGAACAGGCACTACGGTTTCTATCCGACCGGCGGAAAATTGCGGCTCACGCGCTTCGACGGAGCCGATGTCTTTTCATGGAAAATCCTCGCCGACTCGGCGAGCGACGCGTACCGGCCGGGCGATTGGAACACACTGCGCGTCCACGTGGATAAAGAGCGCATCAAGTGTTTTGTGAATGGCCGGCAGGTCTTCGATCAGGACGATCACGAACTGCGCGGAGGTCATCTGGGGCTGTGCAAATTTCGCGGCACACAAGCCAGCTACAAAGACTTTCGCATCGGCGGCGACCTCGTGGGAAAACCGCTCGACCCCGCTCTGGCAGATGGCTTGCGCAAATCCGTGGATGGGTTCCTCGAAGGAAAAGATAATCGGGATCACGCGATGGAGGCGCTGCTGCACGATCCGGTGCAGAGCCGGCGCGTCATCGAAGAGCGGCGACGGGCGATGGAGCAGAGTGCGGCGTCATTGCGCGACCTGGAGCGCGAGGTGCACTGCGGCGCGGTGGCGCGCGAGTTGGTGCATCAGCTTTCCGAACCCGATGAGAAGGTGGACCTGCTGCGTTGCGCGCTCTTGATCGCGCGTCACGACAATCCCGAACTGGATATCGAAAGCTACTTGCGGGAGTTCGCGCGGATGGTGGACGAGTTGAAGGATGACGCGGAGATCAAGCAGGGCACAGTGCCGGCGGTGCGACGACTGACCGCCTACCTCTTCGAGCAAAATGGTTTCCACGGCAGTCGCAACGACTACGACAGCCGTTCCAACAGCTACATCAACGAAGTGCTCGACGATCGCGAGGGTCTTCCGATCACTCTCTCGATCATCTTCCTCGAACTCGCATCGCGTCTCGGCATCAAGAACGTCGCGGGCATCCCGCTTCCGACGCGCTTCATGGTCGGCTACCGCGAGAAAGCGGAGGGCGAGTTCAGCCTGCTCGATGTCTTCGATGGCGGTAAGCAACTCACCATGAACGAAGCGAAGGAACTCGTGGCCGGTGATACGCCTATTCCCGACGAGACCACTCGTGCCGCCACGAAAAAGGACATCATTCTGCGTATGATTCGGAATCTCCTCGGTCGCGCTCTTGCTTCCGAAAACCCCGCGAAGGAAGCCACGCCGTATATCAATCTGGTGCTGGCCATCGACCCGCAGGCCTTCCGCGAGCGCGTCACTCGCGCGCGTGCTCGGGAAGTTGCGGGAAATGTCGCGGGGGCCGCCGAAGACGTCGAGTGGCTGCTCGAACATCCGCCGAAAGAACTGGATGGACCGCAACGCCTCGCCCTCAAAGAGTGGCTTGGAAAGCTGCTGCATCAGAACTGATATTCTTCCATCTTCACAGCGCCCCCCGCGAACTCCTGAGTCTCCCCATGAAAGTCCTCCTCATTCTCACCGCACTCCTTTCGTCCTGCGTCATTGCTCCTTCCTCATCGGCGGCGGAGCCGAAGCGACCGAACATCGTTTTCATCCTCGCGGATGACCTCGGCTACGGCGACCTCGGGTGCTACGGGCAGACGAAAATCCACACGCCGAATATTGATCGCATGGCGGCGGAGGGAATGCGGTTTACGCAGCACTACTCCGGCAATGCCGTGTGCGCGCCGTCGCGTTGTGTTTTGATGACGGGCCGGCATCCGGGACATGCCTACGTGCGGAACAATCGCGAGTATAAACCCGAGGGACAGGAGCCGCTGCCAGCGGAGACGGTGACGCTTCCGCGACTGTTGAAGAGCGGCGGTTATGTCACGGGAGGCTTTGGCAAATGGGGACTCGGCGGGCCAGGCTCGTCGGGTGATCCATTGAAGCAGGGGATCGATCGCTGGTTCGGTTACAACTGCCAGGGCGTCGCGCACAATTACTTCCCGACGTATCTCTGGGATGATGAGCGCAAGCTCACTCTGTCCAATTCCGCTTTCCCCTCGCATGACACGTTCAAGCCCGAGGAAAATCCCGATGATCCGAAAAGCTACGCGCGCTTTCAAGGCGGCCAGTACTCGGCGGACCTCATCGCGGAGGAGGCGCGGAAATTCATCCGCGAGCACAAGGACCAGCCGTTCTTCTGCTACTTTCCCACGACGGTCCCGCATCTCGCGCTGCAAGTGCCCGAGGACTCGCTGAAGGAATACGTCGGCCAGTGGGATGATCCGCCCTACAAAGGAGGCAACGGCTATCTGCCGCACTTCGCGCCGCGCGCGGCGTATGCCGCGATGATCACGCGCATGGACCGCGAAGTCGGACGGATCATGGAACTCGTGCGCGAACTTGGCCTCGATGAAAACACGATCTTCGTGTTCAGCTCGGATAATGGCCCGCTCAATGGCGAGCATCAGGGACTCGCTGGGACCGACGGCGCGTTTTTCAACTCCAACGGCGGACTGCGCAATGGCAAGGGGACGCTTTACGAAGGCGGCATCCGCCTGCCGGGGATTGTGCGCTGGAAAGGCACGATCAAGCCGGGCACGGAGTCGGATCGCGTGACGGGATTTGAGGACTGGATGCCAACGCTGCTCGAACTCGCGGGGATGAAGGAGAAGACGCCCGCAAACACTGATGGCATCAGCTTTGCGCCGACGCTGCGCGGCGAGCAGCAACCGGAGCGGCCGTTTTTATACCGCGAGTTCCCAGCCTATGGCGGGCAGCAATGCATCCGCGTGGGGAACTGGAAAGTCATCCGTCGCAACCTGCTCCCGACTAAGAAGACGATTGCTCAAGTGCCGACGCTGGAACTCTTCGACCTCGCCACCGATTCACGCGAGGAGCACGATGTCGCCGCCGCGCATCCGGACATTGTCGCCAGGCTGACCCAACTCATGAAAGAGCAGCACACGCCTTCCAAGGAGTTCCCGTTTGTGGCATTGGATCAGTGAGCGCGGTTCGCCGCCAAGCCTCTCTCCATCAACCCCCCAGCCCAATGCGCCACCCCTTCCGCTTCCTCATTCCTTTCTATCTCAGCGCACTCCTGGCATCGACAAATGCCGCCGAGCGCAAGCCGAACGTCGTCCTTATTCTGATCGACGACTTCGGCTACGAATGCGTCACGGCCAACGGCGGCGAGAGCTACAAGACGCCGGTGATGGACAAGCTCGCGGCGACCGGCGTGCGTTTCGAGCAGTGCCATGTGCAGCCGCTCTGCACACCGACGCGCGTGCAACTCATGACGGGCCTGAGCAATCGCCGCAACTACACGCACTTTGGCAATCTCGATCCGTCGCAGAAGACCTTTGCGAATCTGCTGAAGGACGCCGGTTACGCGACGTGCATTACCGGCAAGTGGCAGTTGCAAGGCGGCTTCGAGGGGCCGGCGCATTTCGGCTTCGACGAATACGCGCTCTGGCAGCTCACGCGCCGGCCGGGCCGCTACAAAAATCCCGGCCTCGAAATCAACAGCCAGCCTCGCGACTACACCGCGAATGAATATGGGCCGGACATCGTGAGCGACTACGCGCTCGATTTCATCACGCGGAAAAAGGATGAGCCCTTTTTTCTCTACTACCCGATGATGCTCACGCACGCGCCGTACGACGCGACTCCCGACAGCACAGACTACCTCGCCGCGAGGTCCGGCGGCGGCGGCAAGCTCGGTCACTTTCCCGACATGGTCGCCTACACCGACAAGCTCATCGGCAAGCTCGTCGCGAGGCTCGAAGAGTTGAAGCTGCGCGACAACACGATGCTGCTCGTCCTCGGCGACAACGGTACGGGCCGCGGCACGCCGTCGAAGTTTCAGGGCCGCGATGTCGTCGGTGGCAAGGGGACGACGACGACGTGGGGCACGCACGTGCCGTGCATCGGCAATTGGCCGGGTCACTTCGCGAGCGGGAAAGTCCGCGAGGACTTGATCGACGCCACGGATTTTCTGCCGACGATTTGCGAGGCGACGAATGTGAAAGTGCCGGCGGATTTGAAAATCGACGGCCGCACTTTCCTCGCGCAACTGCGCGGTGAGAAAGGCGCGCCGCGCGAGTGGCTCTACTCGTGGTATAACCCGAGCGGCGGTCCGAAGGCGCAGGCCGAGTTTGCGCACGACGCGCAATTCAAGCTCTACGCTGACGGAAAGTTTTTCGACGTCGCGAAAGATGACCTCGAAAAGGTGCCGCTCGCCGACGATGCGCTCGATGCCGGCGCAAAGGCGGCGAAGGCGAAACTCCAGGCGGCGCTGAAACAATTTGAAGGACCGCGCCCGGAGTTTTTCGCGAAGCAAGGCAAAGCCTTCGGTGGTGAAACCGGCGAAGATGCGAATGGCAACAAGACGCCTGCCGGTGCGGGAAAGAAAAAGGAGGAGTGACCATGAAGCGAATGCTCTTCGTCTTCGCGGCGATGCTCTGCGTGCAGCACTGTGGCGCCGCCGAATCGCCCGCACAGACAGGCGCGCCCATCTTCTCCGATGACTTCAATCGCGCGGCGCTTGGCGACGCGTGGCGCATCAGCTTCCCGGAGTTTACGATCAGCGATGGCGTGCTCAAGGCTGCGCAAGTGAAGGAGCACAGTGCCGTCGGCATGGTGAAGGTCGGGCGCAAGGATGTGGTGATCGAGTTCAAGTTTCAGTTCGCTGGCGCGAGCGGCATCAACGCGGTGTGCAACGACCGCGACTACAAGGACGGCCACGCCGGGCACATCTGCCGCGTGTCGTTGTTGCCCACACAAATCTTTCTCGCCGACGACAAGGAGCGGTTGCGTCACGAGATCGAGGAGATGCGCAAAGACCCGGCGCGCAAAGCCGAGGCCGACAAGCTCGTCGCCGGTCGCAGCGCCAGCTTTCCCGCGAAGCTCGAACTGCATCGCTGGTATCGGCTCGCGATCGTCATCATCGGTGAAGAGATGCGCGTGAGCTTGGATGGAAAGGAAGTCGGCGCGCTGAAATCCTCCGGCATCGCGCATCCGACGAAGACGGACTTTTATTTCGCCGTCAGCGGAAAGGACGCCCTCTTCGACGACGTGTTCATCCGGGAAGCCGCGAGCAACCACTAACCATGAAAGTCACCGTCACTTTCCTGGCGTTCCTGACATTCGTATGCGGCCACTTCTCCGCCGCCGCTGAGCGGCCGAACATCATCCTCATCCTCGCCGACGATCTCGGCTACGGCGATCTCGCGTGCTACGGTCATCCGAAATTCAAGACGCCAAATCTCGATCGGATGGCCGCGGAAGGCGCGAAACTCACGCAGTTCAATTGCCCCGCGCCCTTCTGCGCGCCGACGCGCGCATCGCTGATGACCGGGCGGTATCCTTTCCGCTGCGGCATGACCTCGAATCCCGCGCCCGATGGCGGCGACGATGCCGATGTGCTGCATCTTCCCGATAGCGAGATCACGCTCGCGCAAGTATTCAAGCAGGCGGGCTACGCGACGGGCATGCTCGGCAAGTGGCATCTCGGCCACGAGAAGCCCGAGTGGCTACCGCTCCATCGCGGCTTCGATGAATACTTCGGCATTCCGTACTCGAACGACATGCGTCCGGTGCAGGTGCTCGATGGCGATCGGCGCGCGGAGTACCCGACCGTGCAGGCCACGCTCACGCAGCGCTACACGGCGCGTGCGCTGGATTTCATCGAGCGCAACAAAGCGCGCCCGTTCTTCCTCTACTTCGCGCACATGCTCGTCCACAAGCCGCTCGCGGCTTCGGAGGGCTTTTACAAAAAGAGCGGCGCGGGGCTTTACGGCGATGCGATGAGCGAACTCGACTGGAGCGTCGGCGAAGTCTTCGCGAAGTTGAAAACGCTCGGGCTGGATGAGAACACGCTCGTGCTTTTCACGAGCGACAATGGGGCGTGGTTTGGCGGCAGCACGGGCGGGCTTCGCGGCATGAAGGGCAGTTCGTTCGAGGGCGGTTATCGCGTGCCGTGCATCGCGCGCTGGCCGGGAAAAATCCCCGCCGGTCATGTGAGCGCACAGCCCGCAGTGATGATGGATCTTTTCGCCACGACGCTCGCTGCCGCGCGCGTGGAAGCGCCCAAGGACGTGGTGCTCGACGGGCGCGACATCATGCCGCTCTTCACCTCCGAAGCGAAGAGCCCGCACGACTTCATCTTCGGCGTGCAAGGCGCGCCGCTGGCGACGGTGCGTGACGAGCGCTGGAAGTTGCACGTGCTCATGGGACGCGACAATTTTCTCAAACTCGACAAGCCCGGCGAGCGCTGGATCGATCCGCGCGGACCGGACGGCGTGACGATCCTCGCGCCGTACGAGCAGGCGCAGCCGAGCGAGCATCCGGGCCTGCGCACGGGCGACGCGCCAAAGCCGATGCAGCTCTTCGACCTGCAATCCGATCCGGGCGAGCAGCACGATGTGACCGCGGAGCACGCGGACATCGTCGCGCGGCTCAAGAAATCATTCGACGAAATGAACGCGCAGCCGCGCGAGCACCCGGAACAATCCGCCGCCCGCCAAAAGCCAGTAACTACCAAGTGATCATGATCCGCTTCGCCATTCTCTTCGCTGCTTACGCACTCAGCACCGCCGCTTTCGCGCAGCGCGCGCCGCTGCCCACCGAAGTGCCCGACACTTTGAAAGCAGAGTTCGACATCACCTACGGCAAGACGCCCGAACAAGAGCTGAAGCTCGACGTTTATCGCCCGAAGAGCGACGCCGTGCTGCCCGCGTGCGTGCTCGTCCACGGCGGCGGTTGGACCGGCGGCAACAAGGAGAAGTTCCGTCCGCTCGCCATCGCGCTTGCGGAAAAAGGCTACGTCGTTGCGAACATCGAATACCGGCTCGCGCCCGCGGCGAAGTATCCGGCGGGCGTGCAGGATTGCAGCCTCGCGGTGCGCTTTGTCCGCGGGAATGCAAAGCGCTTCGGCGTCGATCCACAGCGCATCGGATCGTGGGGCGGAAGCGCGGGCGGACATCTCGTCGGCTTGCTCGCGGCGGCGCCGACGCACGCGCGTTTCCTCACGACCGATCTCAAGGACGTATCCGCCGCGGTGCAGGCGACGTGCATCATGGCGGGACCGACCGACCTCGCGAACGAGAAGTTCGTCGAGGCGCTGCGCCGCGCGAAGGAAAAGAGCAACAGCTTCGAGTGGCTCGGCAAACTCTACGACGACGCGCCCGATCTCTACCGCGAGGCTTCGCCGATCACTCATTTCGCGAAAGCCACCGGCCCCATCCTTTTCCTCACCGGCGACCTCGACAATCCCGAGCGCGACGCTGCGGGCATGGAGAAGCTCAAGTCGCTCGGTGTGCCGACGAAGCAAGTCGTGTTCAAGGACGCGAAGCATGGCTGCTGGATGCAGCACCCGTGGTTCGAGCAATGCGTGGAGGCGACGGACGCTTGGTTTAAGGAACACATGAAATGAAAACCATCGCACTCTTTCTCGCGCTCGCTGCCACCACGCTCGCCGCGGAGCGCAGGCCGAACGTCATCTTTATCCTCACCGACGACCAGGGCTGGAACGACACGCACTTCGCTGGGCATCCGTATGCGAAGACGCCGAACCTCGACAAATTCGCGAGCCAGAGCACATGGTTCCGGCAGTTCTACGTCGCGGCGACGGTCTGCTCGCCGAGTCGGTGCGCATTCATGACTTCGCATTCTCCGGCGCGACATTTCGTCCATGGGCATTTCGCCGATCACGCGACAAACGCGGCGCGCTCAATGCCGGACTGGCTCGATCCGCAAGTCACCACGTTGCCGCGGCTGTTGCACGAGTCGGGTTATGCGACGGCGCACTTTGGTAAATGGCATCTCGGCAATGGGACCGGCGCGCCGCCGCCGGAAGACTATGGCTTCGATGTATCGAAGACGGTGAACTCGAACGGGGCACAACTCGGCGACGAAGCGAAGGATCCTTACTTCCGCGCGAAATCAACGACGTTGATCGTGGATGATACGATCAAGTTCATCAAAGAGCACAAGGACGGGCCGTTTTACGCGAACGTCTGGACGCTGCTGCCGCACGCGCACCTCAACCCGACTCCGGAGCAGCTCGCGGTGTATGCGGACCTCGCGCCGAGCGCGAACGATCCGGGCTTCGGTCCGTGGATGCAGAAATATCTCGCGAACGCCAAGGATTTGAAGAGCCAGATGCAGGTCTTCTGCGCGTCGCTCACCGATCTCGACACGCAACTCGGACGGCTCTTCGCCGCACTCGATGAACTGAAGCTCGCGGAGAACACGATCATCTTCTACTCGAGCGACAACGGCGCGGAGGACTACCGCATCGGCAACGCCTCGAATGCCGGCGTGGGCAACACCGGCCCGCTCCGCGCACGCAAGCGCAGCATGTATGAAGGCGGCATCCGCACGTTTGGCTTGCTGCGCTGGCCGGGGCACGTCGCCGCGGGAAAAAGGGATGAGACAAGCGTGATCGGCGGCGTGGATTTTCTGCCGACGGTCTGCAAGCTCACCGGTGTCAGCGTGCCCGCGGGTGTGCAGCCGGATGGTGAAGACGTGAGCGACATCTGGCTCGGCAAGTCGCGTCCGCGGACGAAGCCACTGAACTGGGAGTGGCTCTTCAACGTGCAGGGCCCGGCCGACGGCTACATGCCGCCGATGCTGACGGTGCGTGATGGCGACTGGAAACTTTTCGTCAATCACGACGGGAGCGGCGCGCAGCTTTTCAACATCCCGCAGGACATCAGCGAAGAACGCGACGTCGCGACGGCGAATCCCGACGTGGTGAAATCGCTCACGGCCAAAGCAGTCGCGTGGGCCAAGTCGCTCCCGCCGAGTTCGGCGCGCGACGAGGCGACGGCGACGGGCAAGCCGCAGGACAACGGCCGCGCCGCGAAGAAGGCGGCGCCGAAGTCTGCCACGCTCGATCGCGCGGCGATTTTCAAGCGCTGGGACAAGGATGCCGACGGCAAGCTCACCCTCGACGAATACCGAGCGGGACTCGGGAAGAAGGAAGACGCCGAGCAGCGCTTCAAAAATTTCGACACGAATCACGACGGCGTTTTGACCGAAGAAGAATTCGTCCGCGCCGGGAAGCCATGATGCGCCGCTTCGTCAACGCTGCCTCGGCCGTGCTGCTGGCATCCGCACTTCACGCGACGGAAGCTCCGCGGCGGCCGAACATTGTCTTCCTCCTCGCCGACGACATGCGGCCGGATTGCATTCGCGCGCTGGGGCATCCGGTGATCGAAACGCCGAACCTCGATGCGCTGGTGCGCGAAGGCTTTGTCTTCACGCGCGCGGTGGCGGCGTACCCGATCTGTCACGTGAGCCGCGCGGAGATTCTCACCGGCACGACGGCGTTCCGCAATGGGGTCGGCTATCGGGGAAATACGATTAATCCTGCGCTGAAGACCTGGGCGGGCATCGAAATAGCAATCGGTTGCGGCATGGCCATTATCGGCTCGTCCATCCGGAACCCGGTGGCAATCACGGTCACCTTAACGGAATCGCCCATGGCTTCGGTGGCGATCACCCCGAAGCTGATCTGGACGTCCTCGCAAGCCGCGGCGTCGCGGATGATGATGCAAGCCTCGTTGATTTCGTGCAGCCCCAGGTTCACCGAGCCGGTCAGGTTGATCAGCACGCGGCGCGACCCCGCGATGCGCGTGTCTTCGAGCAACGGACAGTTGATGGCCATGCGCGCGGCTTCGACTGCGGCATTTTCACCGCGGGCCGTAGCCGTGCCCATCATGGCGTGGCCCATGCCCAGCATGGTGGCGCGGATATCCGAAAAATCCAGGTTGATAATGCCGGGCGTCACGATGATGTCGCTGATGCCCTGTACCGCCTGGCGCAAAATGTCGTCGGCCACGCGGAAGCTCTGGTGGAAGCTGGTGCCGCGCGGCACAATCGAGAGCAGCCGGTCATTGGGAATGGTGATGAGCGTATCGACGCTGGCGGCCAGCTCGATCAGGCTCTTCTCGGCCTGGCGCATGCGCTTGCCGCCCTCGAACGTGAAGGGCTTGGTGACCACCGCGACAGTAAGCGCGTCCAACTCTTTGGCAAGCGAGGCGATGACGGGCGCGGCGCCTGCGCCGGTGCCGCCGCCAAGGCCCGCCGTGACGAACACCATATCGGCGCCGCCCAGCAATTCAATAATGCGTTCGGTGTCTTCGAGCGCCGCCTGGCGGCCCACCGAAGGGTCGGAGCCCGCGCCCAATCCGCCCGTGATCTTGGTGCCGATCTGAATCTTGCTCGGCACCGGCGATGCCGCCAGCGCCTGCGCGTCGGTATTGAGAACGTGAAACTCCACGCCCTCCAGCCCCTCGGCCATCATGCGGCCGACGGCATTCGACCCGCCGCCGCCAACGCCGATGACTTTAATGCGCGCGCCTTTGCGCACTTCGTCTTGAAATTCATATTTGAGGTTGTCGAACTCGCCGCTGAATGACATAGCTGTTTCCTTCTTTCGCTTGAGACTTAACGCAGAATTCGGGCCAGGATTCCGGCTGAAGTTTTTGGCGCGTCGCTCTTACTGTGCAGCCGCGCCGAGTACATGGCAAGCCCGGCCGCGGTGGACCACGACGGGCAATCCAGCTCTTCCGGCCAATGCCGGATGCCGAAGGGCAGGCCAATGCGCGCCGGGCAGTCGAGCACCTGCTCGGCCGCGTCGCAGATGCCGTGCATGCGGGCGCCGCCGCCGGTGACGACAATGCCGCCGGCCAGCGCGCGCTCCATGCCCACGCGAATCAGCTCGGTCTTGACCAGCCGGAAAAGCTCGAGCGCGCGCATCTCGATGACTTCGTTCAATGCACGGCGTCCCGTCTCGCGCATCTCGCGGCCATCCGGGACCGGCAGCTCCACGAAACTGTTCTCGGCCGTGGTCGCCGCGCTGGCGCTGCCGTACTGCTCTTTCACCAGCAGGGCGTCGTCGTACTGAATGCGCAAGTAATGCGAAAGATCGCGGGTGAAGTGGTCGCCAGAGACCGCGATGGTGGCGGCCAGTTGCAGCGCGTCGCCATAGTAGACCACCAGCTCGCTCGAGTGCTGGCCGATGTCGAGCACGGCCAGGCCCTCCCGCCGGTCGTCGGGTTCCACGGCCGCGTAGCAAGCGGCAATGCCTTCGAAGACCGTCTCATCCACGGCCAGGTGCGCCTGATGCACGACCTGCACCAACAGCGCGTGCTCCTGCGAGCCGACGGTGATGACGTGCGCATGGGCCTCCATCATGGCCGCGATCATTTTGCGCGGGTCGCGGTAACCGGCGCGGTCGTCCATCACGAAATCCTGCGGGCAGAGTTGCAGCAGGGCGCGGTCTTCCGGCAGCTGTACGCGCGCCGCGCGCTCAAAGGCGCGGTCGACGTCGCGCTGCTCAATTTCTCGGGGCCGCCCGGTTTCGATGCGGCTGCGCGTATTCGCGCCGCGGATGGTAGTGCCGCCGCAGCCCGCCGTCA
>JBBSDS010000062.1:0-17192 GCA_038240495.1 Chthoniobacterales bacterium
AAACGCTCCTGCCGGATGACATCCCAGCCTTTGAGATACTTGCCACGATACTTGGCGACATCCGCCGCAGGTGCTTCGATGGGCGCGTGCGGCGCATTGTAGGCGAGGTAGAGGAAGAACGGCTGCTCGGGATGCGCCTGCTTTTCCTCGCGGATCAAACGCACCGCATAATCGCTCAACGCAGTGGTCGCATAAAAGTCCTGCTTCGGCACCGGCCACGGCTTGCCATCCAGCGTGAAGGAATCATCCCCAAGGAACGAATCCGTTCCGCCGCCCATGAAGCCGAAGTGCCGATCAAACCCACGCTCGAACGGCACGCCATCGCAATGCCATTTCCCGATCATCATCGTGCGATAGCCCGCCGTATGCAGGACCTCGCCAAAGTTCGGACTGTCCTTGCGAATGGCGACATTCGCATCGTGTGTCCACCACTGATGTCCCGTGACCAGCGCCGCGCGGCTCGGCTCGCACTTACCGCAGTTATAAAACTGCGAGAACTTAACCCCATCGGCGGCGAGCCGGTCGAGGTTCGGTGTCTTGATTTCGCCGCCGTAGCAACCGATGTCGGAATAGCCCATGTCGTCGGTCATGATGACGATGATGTTGGGCTTCGTCTCAGCGGCACGAGTGTTGCCGAGAAGACACGCGAGGAGGGTGAGGGTGAGGAGGTGTTTCATATCGTGAGGTTGCCGAAACCGATGCGGTGTCAGTGACTGGCGGGAGTGCTTTCGATGGGGTTTGCGGCAATCACTTTCACTCGTCCTCCTTGTTCTTGCCTTTGCCTTTGCCCTTGCCTTTGCCGACATCCGGTTTCGCGCCGCCGCCAAAGGGCAGGTGTTCCAACTGCTCCACGGGCGTCCCGCCGATTTCCTTTTTCAGCACAACGTAACGTGCGCGCAGTCGCGCGAGGTCGGCAGCGTGCGCGGGGTCTTTGCTGAGGTCGCGCATTTCGTGCGCGTCGCCGCGCAGGTCGAAGAGTTCCTCGGTGCCGGTGACCAGCCACTTGATGTATTTCCAATCCTTGCTGCACACGCTCTCGGACGCGGGGATGTGCTCGCCGCTGAATTTGAACTGATAGAGAAAATCCGTGCGCCAGTCGGCGGGTGTCCGGCCTTGCAGCAGCGGAGTGAAGTCGCGGCCCTGCATCACGGCCGGCGGCGGCAAGCCGGCCATCGTGCAAAATGTCGGAGCGAAGTCCACATTCAGCACCCAGTCGTCGCAACGCTGCCCGCGCCGCGCCGCAGGCAGACGCGGATCGCGCACGACCAGCGGCACGCGCAGGCTTTCCTCATAGGCATACCATTTGTCGGCGAGACCGTGTTCGCCGAGGAAGTAACCATTGTCGCCCGTGAAGACGACGATGGTGTTATCGAGGATGCCTTGCACCTTTAACTGATCAAGGATCACACCGATGCTGCGGTCCATGCCGCTGACGAGGCGATAGTAGTTCTTGGTGTAAGTCTGATACTTTTCCGGGGTGTCGAAGCGCTTCTTCCAGCGAAGGCGACTCGAATTCCCGCTTTCGTGGAAAAAGGCAGGCATCTTCGCCCATGCCGCTTCCGTCGCGGTCTCGGGGACAGGCACGATCACGCTGTTCCCGGTGTATAGCTTCTCCTCCTGCGGCATGGGCAGGTATTGCCGCGGGTCGCCATCTTCCGCATGAGGTACGGTGTAGGCGACCTGGAGAAAGAATGGCTTGTCCTTTGGCCGCGTGTTCAGAAATCGCAACGCCTCGTTCGTGTCTTTTTGAATGCTGTGAATCTTCCCGCCCGCGTCGTCTTTTAGCCAAGCATAGCCGCCCCGCCCCGCCCAGAAATCGTAGCCGGTTTCGTCTTGTCCGGACACATGCACCTTGCCGATGTGTCCGCCGAAATAGCCCGCCGCACGCAGCCGCGCCGGCCACGTATCGGGCCAGGTCTGCGGTGTCACGCGCGCGCCGCCCAACTGACTGAGCCAGCGCCCCGTCAGCATATTCGCGCGGCTCACCATGCAGATGGATGTGGTCACGGCAGCGTGCGTGAAGACCACGCCCTCCGCCGCGAGCCGGTCGAGGTTCGGCGTCTTCACCACCGGATCGCCCGCATACCCGGTCGAGTGCCAGCTTAGGTCGTCGGCGATGAGGAAGAGGATATTGGGTTTGGCTGGCTCGGCGGCTTCGATTAATCCGCCGAAAACAAAGAGGCCGAGCGAGAGAAGAAGGAGACGTTTCATAGCGGAGTGAGGGGCTGGTTACTTTGTGAACATCTTGTTGGCCTTATCGCCCGCTGCGAGGATGTAAGCGAGCAGGTCTATCAACTCGTCCTGGTTCATGCTATTGATGAGTCCCGGAGGCATGAGCGACACTGGCGATGGCTTGCGGCCCTTGATTTCTTCGTGCCGGACTTCGGTGAGTTCGTTGGGGGCGAAGGGATTCGCGGCGACTTGGACAATGCCGCCTTCGTCGCCTACGACGCGGCCGAGGACGATGTTACCGTCCTTAAGCTCAATGATCGTGCTCTCGTATTGATCGGAGATGACTTTGCTCGGCTCGATGATGTTCTCCAGCAAATCGCGCAGCGTGTAGCGGCTGCCTGCGCCGGTGAGGTCGGGGCCGACTCCGCCGCCGTCGTTGCCAAGGCGATGACAGGATTGGCAGGCGGCGGCGATGAACATGTCCTGGCCGCGTTTGAAGTCGCGCGCGTGCATGGCGTCTTTAGCGAAGGCGACGACGGCATCCACCGTGTAGCTTTTGCCGGGGCCTTTCGGGGGTTGCACGAGAGCGGTGTGCGTGGTGCCCGGTGCGGGCTTCGCTAGGTCGGCGAGGGCTTTGCGGTCGGCTTCGGGGGCATTGGCGAGGGCGTCCTTTTGAATGGAGTCGAGGAAGCCGCGAAACTGATTGCCGCCCTGCCATGGGCCAGTGCTGGCGAACCATTTGAATAACTCGTGGCGCAGCTCAGGTGTCCATCCGGTCTTCGCCGTGCGCAGGGCGTAGGCATAGGCGATCTGTTGTTGGTTGGGCCGACTCTCACCGGTGTGCAGAAACTTGGGGCCGTAGCGGTCGTTGCGCGAAAGCTTGCTGACGGAGAGCCATGAGGGATCGCCGTCCTTTGCGCCCGGCATAAGCAGCAGGGTTTTCGCGACGGCACTGGGTGAACCGAGCGCGATGAGTGTGCGCGAGAGTTCTCGGTTCAAGTCATTGGTCTGCGCGGGATACAAGCCATCGAGACGCGCGATGCACTGCGTGAGCGCTTCGCCTTCGGGCAAGTCGGTGCGCGAGATGGTAAGTTCATAAGCACCCACGAGGGCGAGTCGTTGCGCGGCGTTGAGCTTCGTGAAATCGAGCTTGTTCAGCATCGCGAGCAATGCGGCTTGATACTCTCTGCCTCCTGTTCGTGTAAGCGCGACGGCGGACTCGATCACCGCCCAGGGTTCGGATTGCTGCAAGGCGCGCGCGGCCCACAGCTTCGCGGGCTGGCGCTCGATGGCGACGCGCGCGGCGTAGCGCACGAGGCGATCTGTATGTCCGAGATGCGGCCACGCTTTATCAATGGCCTCGGGACCGGTGCCTTCATCGTGCAAGCGCTCCAGTTCCACGCGCAGCCTGTGCTCCGCTGTCTCAATGGGCTTCGCGGCGGGCGCAGTGCTTTCTTTGCCGACATACGTCACGCGATACACCGCCGACTGCGTGCGACGGCCGCCGATGGCGAAATACATCGCGCCGTCCTTGCCGATGACGGCATCGGTGAGTGGCAAAGGTTTGCCCGTGATGAACTCTTCGAGCTTCGCGGTGTAGCCCGCGCCTGCCGGTGTGGGATGCACAGCGTAGAGCGCGCCGTAGGTCCAGTCGCAGGCGAAGATGGCGTGTTGATACTTCGCGGGAAATGCTGCGCCCTGACCAGAAACCATGCCGGTGGGCGAGCCGGGGCCGACATTGATGAGCGGCGGCACGATGTCCGGGCAATACTCGAGCAGTTTGCCGGAAGACTCGCGGAAACCGTAATCGCCGCCGCTTACGAGCTGGTAGATGCGTGTGGGCCGATACCACGGCGTGCCTGCGTCCCACTCCATGTCGCTGTCATAGGTGAAGAGATCGCCGAGCGCATTGAAGGCGACGTCGAAGTGATTGCGCATTCCGGCAGCGATCATCTCGCAGCGCTTGCCATCGGGCGAGAGCTTGCAGGTGAAGGCGTGCGGCTCAGTGTCGGAGAAGGAGCCGCCTTTGCTGAGGCGCGGCACGACTTGGTCATCGTAGAAGGGCCGCGCGAGACGGGTGTGTTCCAGAGGCTCGGGCTGCGCGGTGGCGTTACCGCAAGCGGTGTAGATGCTCTGGCCATCGGGTGAGAGCACGAGCGAGTGATTGCCATGCTCGCCGCTGCCTTTGAAGGTGCGGATCAAGGTCTTCTCATCGAACTGGCCGTTGCCTTTCGGATCGCGGAAGCGCCAGATGCCAGCGTGCTCGCGGTCTTCATTCACGATGGCGTAGATGCTATCGAAGGCATACAGCACGCCGTGCGCGCCAGTGATGTCAGCACCGAGCTTCTCGACTTGTGCGGTGTCCTTGCTGCCAATCGCGGGCGCAGTGAGTCGGAAGAGACCGCCGTATTGATCGGTCGCGATAAGACGGCCTTTGTCATCCACGGTGAGTCCGACCCATGATCCTTGTTCAGCTTTCGGCACAGTGTAGATAAGTTCGACCTTGAAACCGGGAGGTGTGTGAATGTCGGCTGGCGCAGTGACGATGCCGTCGTCGTTGGGTGCGGCACGTCCCTTGGCTTTGGGCTTTTCCTTCTTCTTGTCTTTTTCCTTCGTGATGGCGCTTGCGCCGCTCTCACGATGGAAGACGTCGCCCCAAGGCCGTGCGCCATACGCAGCGATCACCTTCACGGGCTGCCAGTCCTCTTTGCCCGAAGTCGCGCCAAGCCATGAGGCATCGGTCAAGACGGTGCGTTCGCTGCCATCGGTCATCTTGATCGTGAGCGACGCCACAAACGCGGCCACGCCACCCTTGTTTGTAGCTTCCGCGAGCAACTCATTGCTGCCTTTGCGCAGGCCCTTCGTCACGTCGGCCTGCGTGGGCCGCTGCCAGTCGGGATTGGTGAGCACGAGCTCACCATTGAGGAAGACCTTCGCGCCATTGTCGCAGGTCACATTGAGCGTTGCGGACTGCACCGCGCCATCGAGATCAAAGGCCTTCTTCAAGCGAGCCGCCGAACCTGGCGCTGGAGAATCACGCCAAATCCACTTCCAGTCGGCGCTCGCGGCAGGCGCAGCGCTGACACTCTTCGGTTCGGTTGTTGGCGCGGACTTGCCTTTGCCTTTTGCCTTCGGTTCACCGCTCTTCTCTTTGCCGACGGCCTTCGCATCCGCAGGCAGCGATGCTTTGTCGAACGCGATCACCCCGCCCTCGGGCAGATCTTTGAGCATGATGTCTTTCACCTGCACCGTCATCGCCGGACCGCGATGCAATTGGAACGCTAGGATACCTTCGAGCGAACGCTTGGCCTCCTCGTGATCCACGAGATCAATCGTGACCTTGCCGTCCACCTTTTGAATCAGATGATTCCCCTGCGCGATGATGGTGTAATCGTGCCACACCGTCATGTCCACCGGCGCGGACTCGTGTTGCGCCACCAGCCAGCGTTTGCCTTCGGGGTCTATCACCACGCTCTGCCCGCCCTCGACAATGACGCCGCGCCCGCGCTCTTCGTAGATGCTGCCCTCGTGAGCCAGTGTGGGATGAATATCAAACTGATAGCCACCGACGGACCACTTGCCCACATCTGGATTTTCGTGGCTCCGATACTGAATGCCCGTGTTCGTCGCCGAGCAGCGAATCTTCGCGTGCAACTCGAAGTTCTTCACCACACCGCCGCGCCAGATCAGGAACTGATTGTAAGTCAGAGTGTCCGGCCCAGCGGTCTTGCCCGAGATGCAGCCATCCTCCACCGACCACAGCACGGGATTTCCGTCCCAGCCGGTAAGGTCTTTGCCATTGAAGAGCGGGCGGAAACCGTCCTCGGCAAATGACGAGATGGCGATTGCCGTGGACAGCAGGGCGAGGAGCAGGAGCGTCTTCATAAAGTGATTCAAGATGAACAGCGGGAGTTGACTCGCTTCCGACTTTTCAATTTCGGCGCGGGATCTTGCGCGGATGAATGTCCGCGTCCTTCGTGAACACTCGCCACTCCGCGAATTCCTTCCGCATCCGCGCCAGTGCCTCGGCGTGGGCAGGCTCGTTAATGAGATTCTTCACGGCCCACGGGTCAGAATCGAGATCGTATAGCTCCTCCTTCGGCGCATCGCCCATGCAGAGCTGGCGCAGGAGTTCGTATGGCAACGGTTGCTTGTCCTTTTCCCGGATGGTGTCGTCGTGAAGGTCAATGGCGTATTGCGGACCGGGGTTGCCGTATTCGCCATGGCCGCTGCCGATGAAGAGTGCCTTGTCCTCCGGGCCTTTGAAGGTGTCCTGGATGAGGTTGCCGATATAATAATAGCGACCGTCGCAGACGGCGCGTGCAGCGGTGCCG
Source organism: Chthoniobacterales bacterium (assembly GCA_038240495.1). Taxonomy (GTDB): domain Bacteria; phylum Verrucomicrobiota; class Verrucomicrobiia; order Chthoniobacterales; family Chthoniobacteraceae; genus Chthoniobacter. The sequence continues at coordinate 6,507 of JBBSDS010000062.1, forward strand.
TCTCCTTTGTTGCCGGGCGCGGACATCAAGCTGTTATTGGTCTCCGTCATGATCGTTGTTCGGTCCGACAGCGCGTCTGCTTTTCCGGATAGAATGGGCCAGAGCGATTTGCCGTGACAGACGGGTTGGGGCGCGACGCCGAAAGCTTCCAGGAAGGTGGGATTGAAATCCATTTGCGAGACCGGCGCATTCAAGGTGCGCCCAGTCTTGATGCCCGGCCCTTTGATATAACACGGCACCTGCGTGCCCGCCGGATAGACGCTGGTCTTTCCACGCTGACAGCCAATGCCGTGGTCGCCCGTGAAAACCACAATGGTGCGCGACGCCTGGCCGGATTCGTCGAGCGTCTTCAGCATCTTGCCGACAAACTCATCAATGTTGCGGATGCACGAGTAATACTGCGCGAGGTCCACGCGCGAAGCGGGCGCATCTGGCAGCCACGGCAGCATCTGAATGGCGGCGGGGTCCACATCCTTCGGCGCAGAATTGCGGTCCTTGGGATTCGTGAGCTTGCTCTGCACATGCTTCCACCAAGGCGCGTGCGTGTCTCCCGGATTGCACCAAAACAGCCACGGCTTGTCGCCTGCGGCTTTGATCACACTCGCAAGGTCCGTGTCATCAACGAAAGCATCATACGGGAAGCTCCGCGCTGGCTGCTGGTGGAGTTTCCCTGACAGCGCGCAATAAACCCCGTGCGCCTTGAGCATCTGGATCATATTGGGAATGTCTTCGTGCATCCCGCCAGCGGCGAGGTTGGTGGGGTCATTCTCCTTGGTGAGTGGATTCGGCAAAGGAATCCATTTGTCAGGGTTGCCGAACTTGACGCTGTTGTTATGCACATTGCGCCAGATGCCGTTCGCGTGCGGCAGCAGCCCGCTGTAAATCGCCGACTTGCTCGGAGAGCACACGCTCTGTCCGCAGAAGGCGCGCGTGAAGTTCACGCTCTCCTTTGCAAGCCTGTCGAGATTCGCCGTGTTCAGCCCGGCGATGTGCGTATTCGGTTCACGCACGCCACGTTCGCCGGTCATGTAACTTATGTCCTCGGCGTAGATGAAGAGGATGTTCGGCCTTTGCTCCGCGGCAAATGCCGAATGGAGAATCGCGAACGACGATATGAGGAGAGTCAGGGTGAATTTCATTGAGATGATAGGTTGGATGTTGAATCAATTTGCGCCATTCCACTCCGCCGTTTGCAGTGCTTTCAGGCGGCTCACTTTGTCAGGCCGCTCAGCCGCGAGATCCTTTTTCTCCAGCGGGTCGGACTTGAGATCGAACAGTTCGATAGTCTTCGGAGCAGACGTGTAGGCCTTGTCTGGGCTGACTGTGCCGGGGATGAGGAGCTTGGACCAACCGTTGATGATGACTTCGGTCACAAGGCTCTTTGATGGATGAGCAAGGTCAGCAATGTCGTGAGTGTAGGCTTCGACAAAAATGGATTTCCGCGCGGTCATCGCGGTGTGATTGAGTAGATCGAGTCCCGGCAAATCGGCGGGCACTTTCAGGCCGCACAACGTCAGCACGGTGGGAGCAAAGTCTATGATGGACGCCAGCGTCTCGTCATCACGCAGCGGCTTCACTTTGCCGGGCCACCGGACAAACATCGGCGTGCGGATGCCCATCTCATAAGGTGAGAGCTTCGCGCGGTTGCCTTGCTCTGCGTCCCAGCCGTTGTCGGCCATGTAGATGATCACCGTGTTATCGGCGAGATGCTTCTGGTTCAGATAGTCGTCGAGTTCGCCGCACGTCTTGTCGAACCACTCGCACATCGCGTAATACTGCTCCGCATTTTTACTAAGTCCCTTGCCCTCATAATGCGCCAGATACTCTTTCGGCGGATTGTGCGGTTGATGCGGCATCATCGGCGCATACCACACAAAGAACGGTTTCTTCTCGGACTGCGCCTTATCCATAAAGTCGAAGATCGGTTTCATCGTCTTCCTGCCGATGTCCAGTCCATCGCCACCATGACGCCCCTCCTTGTTGGTCATTCCCGAGGTGAATCCCACCTCCTCGGCTGTTACGTTCCACAGCTTGCCGGTCTGGAACGTGAGGTATCCCGCTTCGGAGAGAACCTTGGGCAGGATTACCGAGTTGCTGAGCAGGCGATGGGAAAGTGGTGAACGGTCCGCTTTGCCTTTGGTATGAATTTCAGCCGCCGCTTCTTTGCTCAAATCATTCCCGGTGATGCCGTGCGCGTGAGGCAGCCTGCCGGTGAGCAGACACGCCAGCGACGGCGAGCACACCGGCATGACATAGCCGCGGGTATAAAGAAGACTCTGCGACGCCATCCGATCAATGTTCGGCGTCCGCACAACCTTGTGTCCCATGAATCCATAGTCGGTGAAGCCCTGGTCATCTGAGAGGATAAGGATGACGTTGGGCCGAGTGGCGTCCGCCGCGCAGGATGAATCGGCGACGATGAGGGTAATGAGGAGGGTGAGCAGTTTTTTCATGAGGAGGAGTTGTCGCGTGTGGGCTGGCTTGTTTTCAGGGTTAGTGCGCTTTGCGGTCGCGATCGGCCCGTTCGCGGGTGGAATATGTGCCGGGGCGCTGTGGCTCATGCGCCGACCTCGCCAGCGCTTGCAATTTTGAAAGAATCTCCGGGTTGACCGCCACCACGTCCTTCGATTGAGACGGATCTCCTGCCATGTTGTAGAGTTCCCAGTTTTTTCTCCCCGTATTCACCGCGCACCAGTCGCTCTGGCGGATCGTCACCCACTTGCCCTTTTCCCAATAGAGGTAGTCGTGCTGCGCCTGCGGCCGCCCCGCAGCCTGCTCGCCAATCAATTCAGGCAGAAAAGAAATCCCGTCCACACCCGGCGGCACTTTTGCACCGACCGCCTCGGCGACGGTCGGCAGCACGTCGGGAAAATAGCCCAGAAAATCGCTCGTGCGGCCGGGCGCGATCTTCCCCGGCCAGCTCACCGCGAACGACACGCGGAACGCGCCCTCGTAGGGGTTGCCCTTGCCGTCGCGAAACTCCAGCGTGCCGTTCGGGTCCTTGTTGCCGCTAAACAATCCTCGCGGATGGCTCTTATCGGCAAAGCGATCTTCACCCCCGTTGTCGCCGCTCAAAAAGACAATCGTGTTTTTCTCTATGCCCCGTTCCTTGAGCAGATCGAGAATCTCGCCAATTTCGCGGTCCATCATCGTGACCATGGCCGCGTAGAGCCGCGCGTCCTTCGACCAGGGTTTGTCCTTGTAAATCGCCCACGCCGGATCGCTTTCCGGGATGGCGCAAGGACCGTGCGGCGGGGTGTAGGGCAGATGGGCGAAGAACGGCTCCTTGCCGGCGTGTTCGCGGAGGAACTTCATCGCAGCGTCGTGAATGACATATTGCGCATAGGTCTGGCCTTGCGTGCCGCCGTGATTGCCGGCGAGCGGCACCTCGTCGCTGTTGCGGATGAGGTAGGGCGGATAATAGCTGTGGGCGTGGGCCTGATCGTAATAGCCGAGAAAGATGTCGTAGCCGTGCTTCTCCGGCACGCCGGTCGAGTCGCGCCCGCCGATGCCCCATTTGCCAAAGCCGCCCACGGCGTAGCCCAGCGGCTTGAGGACATCGCCGATGGTTTTTTCATCCGCGCGAATCGCGTTGTCGCCAGAGTTTTCGCGGACGGATCCATGGCCGCTGTGTTTGCCCGTGAGCAACGCGCCACGCGCCGGGGCGCAATTCGGCCCGCCGCTCAAGACGTTCTTCATGATGACGCCGCTGGCGGCGAGCCTGTCCATGTTGGGCGTCTGCAATTCCTTGCCGCCCATGAAGCCCGGCTCAAAATAGGCCAGCTCGTCGGACATGATATAGATGATGTTGGGCTTTGCAGTATCGGCGGCCATCGCAAGTGGGACGAACGCGCAGGAAATGCTAATGAGTAATTTGTTCATGGTCTTAATTCCGGTTAGCTTAGGTGGTGGGTCGTTTTCTTTGCCATATCGGCCACCGCAGGGTCCTATTCATCGTCACTCAATTTCTTGCCACCCTTTCCTGTATCCTTGAAATGCTCAGGATTGGCGGGATTCGCGGTCAATTCATGGAGTCGGGCTAGCATGGCTTTCACCCGCTCCGGCTGGGCGGCGGCCTGATTGTGTTGCTCGCTGATATCGCCGACCACGTTGTATAGTTCGATTAGGTTGCCATTCACCATCACTCCCGCTTCTGACTTCGACTTCTTCTTTGCCTTTTTCGTATCGGAAGGATTGACGAGAAGTTTCCAGTCGCCGATGCGGATAGCAGACTCGCCCGCCTGTGAACCCATCAGCAATATATCCTTGTGCGGCGATTTGGCACCTGCCGTGAGCACCGGCCAGATATCCAGACCATCCACCGGCAGCTTTTGAGCGACTGAACTGCCGACGAGTTTCAGCAAGGTCGGATACCAGTCTATTAAGTTCAAAGGCTCGTTGTTCGTGACCCCGGCGGGGATTTTCCCGGGCCAGTTCACGAAACTGCAAAGGCGCATCCCGCCTTCGTAAATCTGAGCCTTGCCCCCGCGCAAGGGCGTATTGCGGGACACGCCATCCCAGCTCGGCCCGCCATTGTCGCTGGAGAAAATGATGAGCGTATTTTCCAGGATACCCTTCGCCTTCAGCCCCGCCACGACCTGCCCGACGACCCGATCCAGCGCCGCCGTCATGCCAGCCAGATCCTTGAGCCGACCCTTAAGATTGCCATACGGGGCCAGGTCTTCCTTCGGTGACAGCCACGGCGTATGCACAGCATGGGACGCGAAGTAAAGAAACAGCGGCTTGTCCGCCGGCTGCTCGTTGATTAGCCGGCAAGCTTCCTTGGCAATGAGATCCGAGTCATACCCCTCGTCCGAAGAGGGCTTGTCGTCGCGATACCAATCCTTGTTTTTCTTGCCCGGCTGTCCGTGCAGCGTGAAGGAATTGATGCTGCCCGTCCTATGTCCATATTGATGATCAAAGCCACGCTGCAGCGGTAGTTCTTTCGGGTCTTCGCCAAGATGCCATTTACCGCAAATAGCCGTGGTGTAGCCCGACGCGCGGAGGCTGTCAGCCAGCGTTTGTTCGTTCAGCGGCAGCGGCCAGTTGAAACTTTTCTGATCGCCGACCGTCCGGTAAACGCCCGTATGCGTCGGGTAACGTCCCGTCAACAAAGTGGCGCGCGAGGGGGAGCAAACCGGCTGGCCATACATCGCCGTCAGGATCGTCCCGCCCTTCGCGAGCTGATCAAGATTTGGCGTATGGAAGTCCTTGGTGCCATTGAATCCGACATCGAAGTAGCCCATGTCATCCGCCAGGATATAGACGATATTGGGTTTGGTTTCAGCCGCGTGAACGAGATTCAGAGCGGCAAAAGTGATGAGAATGGTGAGTGTGAAAATAGGCTTCATGTCGGCTGCTGTTCCGCAGAGTTCTTCGGTTTTATGGGGCTGACTATTGTGTTTCGTCCTCTGCTTCTTCCCCATCCGCTTCGCCTCGTTTGCCTTTCTTTTTCCCTGTGGGCAGCTTGTCCGCAATCCTCTCAAACTCGGCCATCATCGCAGCCACGCGCTCGGGCTGTTTGGCGGCGAGGTCCTTCTTTTCGCCGAGGTCATTTGTCAGGTCGTAGAGCGTGGGTTTGCCGCCGCCTTTCTTGCCACCCGTTGGCAGGAGCTTCCAGTTGCTGTGCCGGAAACCAAACAAGTCACCGGTCTTTTGCTCGATCAGCATTTCCCGTCCGACCGCATTGGTGCCGAGCATGGCGGCGAGTTGGTCCTGACTGTCGGGTGCTTGTCCTGTCGGGATTTTCTGTCCGGTCAATGCAGCGAGGCTAACGAGGAAATCCACCTGACTGATCAGCGCTGACGAAACGCCCGGCTGCACCTTGCCCGGCCAGCGCACGATCATCGGGACACGCGTGCCGCCTTCCCATACGTCATATTTGAAACCACGCAGCACGCCGTTCGGCAGGTGGCCGTTCGTCGCGTCGGGATCACCGAGGCCGTGGACTTTGTCGGGGCCGTTGTTATCGAGGATGCCGCCATTGTCGCTGGTGAGGATGACGAGCGTATTGTCCGCGAGACCGAGTGCATCCAGCTTGCCGAGAACTTCGCCGACAATCCAATCCGGCTCCACAATGGCATCGCCGCGCGGCCCGCAATCGCTCTTGCCGACAAACTTCGGATTCGGCGCGCGCGGCACATGGATGTTGTGCGTGGCGACTTCGAGGAAGAACGGCTTGTCCTTGTGCTGCTCCACGAACGCGCAGCTCTTTTCCGCGATGACGGTGGAGAGATTTTTGTCGTCCCACAGCGCCGCTTTGCCTCCGAGTTGCTGACCGATGCGCGGGATGCCCATCAGCATCGAATCCGGCGTGCCGCGTTTCACCCGGAAGTTGATCCTGATCGGGTCCGCAGGATCGAGATTCGCGACACGATCATTCTCCACCCAGACGCACGGCACGCGGTCGCCGGTCGCAGGCATGATCCACGCATACTCAAAACCTACGTCGTTCGGACCGGGCTTGATCGGTTGGTTGTAATTGGTCGGTTCCGTCCCCAAGCCGAGATGCCATTTGCCGACGATACCCGTGGCATAACCCGCGCCCTTCAACATGGACGGCAGGGTGGTGCGACCGGCATCAATCAGCATTCCCTCGATGCCGGACGCGATGCCTGTGCCCGGCCTGCGAAAGGCATACTCGCCCGTGAGCAATGAATAACGGGAGGGCGTGCAGACCGAGGCAACGGTGTGGGCGTCGGTGAAGCGCAATCCTTGCGCCGCGAGCCGGTCCATCTGCGGCGTCCGCACCTTCGTCGCTCCGTAGCACCCCAAGTCGCCGTAGCCGATGTCGTCGGCATAGATGAGAAGGATGTTGGGCTTGGCTGGAGCCGCGTGAACGAGATTCAACGCGGCAAAGGTGATGCCAAGGATCAGGGATTTCATTTCTTCCCCTTCTTTGGGCGATAGTTTCTGTCGTTCGAGTTTCCAGCGGACATGATGTAGGCGACGAGGTCGCGCAGTTCGGTGGCGTTGAGTGTGTTGATCAGGCCGGGCGGCATTTGCGAGACGGGGGATTCGACGATGGACTTCACATCGGCGCGGGCGACGAGTTCGCCTTCGGCTTTGGCGTCGGCGGGATAGACGTGCATCGTTTTTTCATCCTGCGGGACGACTAATCCGGCAAGAACGCGCCCACTTTTTAGGGTGACGATGGACGAACCGTATTGGTCGGAGATGACTTTGCTTGGCTCGATGATGGATTCGAGCACGTAGGTGGCGTCGAACTTGTTGGGCACACTGGTGAGGTCGGGGCCGATGCTGCCACCGAGGCCGTTGACACGGTGGCACGCGGCGCAGCCGATGGCATGGAAAAGGTTGCGTCCGGTCTCAAATTTAGCACCCGACAAATGGTCTTTGTCAGCCACGATGATAGCGTCTGGCATGGTCCAAGCGCGGCCGGGGCCGGTCGGTGGTTTAATGGGAAAATTGGGCACGGGATTAAAATCCACGCCGGTCAACTGCTTCAGCGCGATGCGCTCGGCATCGGTGCAGGTCGCGAGAGCTTCGTCGCGGATGTTGGCGAGATAGGCTGGATAGCACGCGCCGCCAGAACCTTTGCCTGCCTCGTTGAGGAAGGCAAAATACGCACGGTGCAACTCGGGCGTCCAGCCGACACGCGCGGTGCGCAGCGTGTAGGCAAGGCGGAGTTGTGTGGTGGGTGGTGGGCTTTTTTGGAGCTTCTGGAGGTTGGCAAAATAACGGGCGTTGGCACCACGAAGCTTTTCGTAATCAGGCGCGGCGGTTTTGGGCATCGTGGCGATGAGCTTCATGCCAGCGGGCACGGCGGACGGCGCATCGAGATACACGAGCAGGCGGAGTAGGTCGGCATTCACGTCGGCGTGGTCGGCGGGGAGCAATGGGGCGAGCGCGGCGATGACGGCTTCACGCTCGGTGTTCGTCGGTTTTCCGAGTCGGTCAAAGGTGAGCGACATGGCGCGGAGCACGCCCAGTTTTTGCATGGTGGGCAGCGATTTGAAATCGAGCGCGAGCAGGAGCTTGAGCAACGGCGCTCGATGCTCGGCTGCACCGGACCTCGCGAGTGCCACAGCGGCAGTGATGCGCCCTTGCGGGTCTTTTTCCGCAAAGACTTTTTCCGCCCAAGTCGCCACGGGCTGCGATTCGATGGCGACACGCGCAGCATGGCGCAGGAAGCGGTCGCTGCTCGATAGATGCGGCCACGCTGCGGCGACTGCGGCTGGATTTACCACGCCATGAAACGCCTCCAACTCGCGCCGCGTGACGGCTTCTTTCGGCAGCGCCGCCGGGGCAGCGGGCGACGTGGATTCCTTGCCCGTGTAAGTCACGCGCATCAGCGCTGACTTCGAGCCGCGTCCACCGACGGTGAAATACAGCGCTCCATCCTTCCCGACGACGGCATCCGTCACGGCCAGCGGTGCACCGGAAACGAACGTCTCCACCTCGCCGTGGTAACTCGCGCCCTCGGGCCGCACATGAATCGCGAGAATGCGCCCATAGGTCCAGTCGAGCGCATAAATCGCGTGCTGATATTTGGCAGGAAACTTCGCGCCTGTGCCCGCCACGACGCCCGTGGGCGAGCCTGGGCCGATGTCCACGATGGGCGGCAGGCTGTCCTCATAATACGTGGGCGATTTCCCCGCGCCGCTGCGCCAGCCGAAGTCGCCGCCGCTCACGACGTGGCAAATCCGCGTGGGCCGATACCACGGCATGCCCATGTCCCACTCCATGTCGGCGTCGTAGGTGAACATGTCTCCGAGGGCGTTGAATCCGATGTCGTAAGGATTGCGGAAGCCGCCGCAAAAGATTTCGTGCGTCCGCTTCACCGGATCGAAGCGTGTGACGTGGCCGCCCGGCGCGAGGATGCCGCGGGCGTGGCCGTGCGGGTCCCACTGGCGCGGAAGCAGCAAGTCCTCGCGCCACGATTGCACATGCTTGCGGACGATGGTGTCCGCCGCCGGCTGCGGCGTTTGATTCCCTCCGAGTGTGTAAAGATGCGCGCCATCCTCCGCCGCGAGCACCGCGTGGGTGCCATGCTCGCCACTAGCCGAGACGGGCGAAATCATCTCCGCCTTGTCCAAACGATCATCACCATCGGTATCGGTGACTCGGTAAAGCCCTCCGCCATTTTTATTGAAATAGAGCGCTCCAGACTGCCAAGCCAATCCCTGCGCACCGGACACAGCCACGGGCATCTTTTCCACCTTCACCGACGGCGCGGCGGCAGTCGGCAGCGTGATGCGGAAAAGCCCCTTCTCCCCCTGATCACTCGCGAGGAAGCGACCCTTGTCATCGATCGTCAGCGAGACCCACGAGCCCTGCGCAGCGAGTGGCACTTCGTAAATCGTCTCGACCCTAAAGCCCGCTGCGACCTTCACATTCGCAGTCGCCGAATTTCCCACCGAAGCCGGCGCCGACGTATCCTCGTCGGCAGATGATTTCGCTGGCACTTCCGCCACACCACGCCGCGACTTGGGCTTCGGCGAGGCTTCGGCTTCGGCTTCGGCCTGGGCCTCGGCTTCGGCCTCAGCCTCGGCTGGTTTCTCGACGGGCGGCGCGGGTTCGGCAGCATTGCCTTTGCCCTTCTGCTTACCATCTGCCTTCGGCGCTTTTGGCCCTTTTGGCGCATTTCCTTTTGCATCGGCAGGCAGCGCAGCCTTGTCGAACACCGTCACGCCACCGTCCGGCAGTTCCTTCAGCATCACGTCCTTGATTTGCACATTCATCGCCGGGCCTTTGTGGATTTGACACGCGAGCAATCCCTCCAGCGCGCGCGCCTTTTCCTCGTGGTCCACGAGGTCCATCGTCACCTGCCCGTCAATCTTCTGAATGAGATGATTCCCCTGCGCGATGACCGCGTAGTCGTGCCACTCCGCGACCTCCACCTTCACCGGCTCACGCTTTGCGACCACCCATCGTTTGCCCTCGGGATCCACGACCACACTCTCGCCGTTGCTGGCGATGACCCCGCGCCCCTTTTCCTCATACATCGAGCCGTTGTGCGATGGCGCAGGATGAATATCCAACTGATACCCGCCGATGGACCACTTGCCGATTTCCGGCAGTTCCTTGCTGCGATACTGGATGCCCGTGTTGTTACCGCTCTGCTTGATCTTCGCGTGCAGCTCGAAATTCTTCACCACCCCGCCGCGCCAGATGAGGAACTGATTGTATTCCAGCGTCCCCGGCCCCGAGGTCTTGCCGGAAATGCAGCCATCCTCGACCGACCACAGCGCCGGATTGCCATCCCATCCGGTGAGATCCTTGCCATTGAACAGCGGGCGGAAGCCGTCATCGGCGGCACCAGCCATTGGGAGCATTAGGAGGAGTGAGGCAAGATGGGTGAATGTCTTCACGCGATTAGGTTGTGGTTTCATGGATGAAGTTAAATGGTGCGGATGTTGCAGTCGCTCACTGCACGGTTAACGCCGATCTGTGCGGCAGCATTTCTTCTCGGATGAAATGCGTGGTGTGATCGGTGAGCGCAGTCGTGTCCGGCGGATGAGTCGGCAGGCTTCCATCGCAAGCAGATGTATCGAGAAACCTTCCTCCAGCGATGGTTGATCATCGCGATACCCATCCCCCGGCTTCTTCCTACGACCCGCCGCGCCACCGATGAACGAGTTGATGCTGCCTCCCATGAATCCGTACTGATGATCGAACCCGCGCCGTGTCGGGAGGTAATCCGGCGAGTCGTCGCCGAGGTGC
>JBBSDS010000063.1:0-16988 GCA_038240495.1 Chthoniobacterales bacterium
GTGATGCTCGGCGTCTTCGCTGTTTTCACCATCCCGGTGCTCGTCTGGAACGCGCAGCACGCCTGGATCACGCTCCTCCATCTGCGCGCCCGCGGCGGACTCGACGGCGCCCCGCGTTTCAGCCTGGGCGAATTCTTCACCTATCTCGGGCTGCATCTCGGCGTCTATTCACCGCTCATTTTCATTGGGCTGGTTGGCTGCCTTGGTTGGGCTTGGAAAAAAGCGGCCACTCATTCCAAGCCGCGCTTCCTCCTCGCTTTCACGCTCCCCTTGTTTGTTATGTACTTCGGCCTCGCCTTCAAACAAAGCGGCGAACCGAACTGGACCGCGCCTGCGTCGCTCAGCCTCGCCATTCTCGCCACAGTCTTCTGGCTGGAACTCGCGCGGGAAAAAAAATGGGCGCGTATTTATGTCATGGCAGCGCTCGCACTAGGCGGGGTCATGAGCGTGCTCACCCTCGACATGGAAATGCTGCGCCGAACCGGCATTCCGCTCAGCTACGACAGTGATCCGAGCAGCCGGCTCCGCGGTTGGCAGACGGCAGCGGAGAAGGTCGAGGAGGTGCGGCAAAAATTTGAAGCCAGGCAGGGCAGGCCCGTCTTCCTCATCGCCAATAAATATGGCACCGCCGCGAGCCTCGGCTTCTACTTCAAAGACCCGCATCGCGAAGCTCCCGACCATCCGCCCGTGTATGTCCCGGAATCCGCGTGGCCCGACAACCAGTTCTATTTCTGGCCGCGCTACGATGAACTCGTCGAGTTCACCGATGTCGCCCGCGAGCGGCTCCGTCCAGCCACCAATCTCGATCCCACGGTGCGCGCCGAACTCGCTGCCGCACTCGCCGACCTCCCACCCGCAGACGCCGCGCACAGCGAAGCGGACTCCGAACGCTGCCGCCGATTTCTGCGCGCCTTGAAACCCGCCGCACCCGAACTCGGCATCGACGACTACTTCACCGAGGCGATGGGTTACAATCCGTTCCTCGGCCGCACCGCACTCTTCATTACCGATCGCCCCGAATCCGACGCCCCGTCCATTTTCGACCGCACCTTTGCCCGCAGTGAGATGATCGCGTGCTTCGACGTAATCCGCCGCGGACTTCCGCTGCGCCAGATTCGCATCTTCGCGTGCTACGACTACCACCTCCAGGAGTTGTAAGACTTTCCCATTTCCCCATGCCCACGCTCTCCGTCGTCATCCCGCTCTACAATGAGCAAGACAACATCGCTCAACTCCAGCAGGAGCTCGCCTCCGCTCTCGCCGGCCTCGACCACGAGATCATTCTCGTCGATGACTGCTCGCAAGATCAGACCCTCGCCCGCATCGAGCGCCGCCCGGAAGTGCGCGTCATCGAGTTTGCAAAAAACACCGGACAGAGCGCCGCCATGTATATGGGCATCCAGGCCGCCACGGGCGATGCCATCGTGCTCCTCGACGGAGACCGGCAGAATGATCCCGCCGACATTCCCCGTCTTCTCGCCGAAATCGAAAAGGGCGCGGACCTCGTCTGCGGCTACCGCGCCAACCGCAAAGACACCAAGTTCAAACGCGTCCAGAGCCGCATCGCCAATTTCGTTCGCAGCCGCTTTACCGGCGACGGCGTCCGCGATACCGGCTGCACGCTCAAAGCCATGCGACGCCAGTGCCGCGAAGCGCTCGTCCCCTTCTACGGCATGCACCGCTTCATCCCTGCGTTGATCAAAGGCATGGGTTATCGCCTCGTCGAAATCCCCGTCAACCACCGCCCGCGCGTCGCCGGCGTGAGCAAATACGGTTTCGGCAACCGCGCGTGGAAAGCGACGTGCGACATGTTTGCCGTGAAGTGGCTGCTCTCCCGCCAATTTCAAATCCGCATCCGGTCCGAGACGGATCGCGGCAAGACTTCGTGACAGACTGAAAGGTGCACCGAGACGCATCGCCGGAAGAGCTTCGAGGGCTGCGATTTGTTTTCGATTTGGATTGCTATCCCGGTCCCATCTGAAAACTCTCTTTGCGATTTCGACCCCAAGACAATGAACCCCGCGCGCCCACCTGCAGCGACGTTTCCGGCCATGCTCCTGAGCATCTGCGCTGCGGTCGTTGCGATGGGAGTGTCGCCCGCAGCAGCCAGCCGGGATGTCTTGATCGCAGCGGAGATCCCGGCCATTTCTCAAATAAACTCCGCCGAAACCGGCAGTGGAGCCGACCAACTTGTCGTCAAAAACTTTACTGGGGAAAGTGTGAGCCGGGATGTCGTCAAAATGGGAGTGAAGTCCGAGGGTCTCGCGCCGGATCTCACGTCCGGAGCCTCGATCGGAGTGGTGCTCTGCGTTCTCGCGGCGCTTGTTTTCAGCTTCGCGGCGTTTTTCAGTTCCAACCAAGGGCGCCGAAACCGGTATGAGCCCGACAAGCCCAAACGGTCGTCCGGCAAGCGTCGGAAAAAGCAAGTTCCGTTTTAGACGCGGTAAGACTGCAACGCAGCGATCACGGGAGTGGAAATTCCCGTAGAGCCTGTGAGCAAACCTCGGGCAACGATGGGTTGACGTACATCCCGGTTCCCAGTTCAAAGCCGGCCGTTTTACCCACGCGTGGAACGACGGAAACATACCAATGAAAGTGCGGCGCATCCTGTTCCTGCGGGCCGAGCGAGCGCACGACAAGGTTGAACGGCGGCTTGTCGAGCAGTCCAGAGACTTTCGCGAGGACGGTGCGGAGGATCGCCGCCAGAAATGAAAATGTCTCGGCGGGTTGTCCGGAAAAGCAGGCCGTATGGACCTTCGGGAAAATCCATAGGTGGTAGGGAGACAACGCGGCATACGGAATGAAGGCCACGAAGTGGGCATTTTCGGCAATGATCCGGCACCCCTGTTCGCGCTCCTGCGCGATCAAGGTGCAGGCCAGACATTGCCCGGTCTCGGCAAAGTGTCTTCGGGCGCGGTCGATCCTTTCGACGACCTGCCCCGGCACGATCGGGATGCCGACGATTTGCGAATGCGGATGCTGTTGTGACGCGCCGGCATCCGCTCCGTGATTTTTGAAAACGATGACGTGCCGGACGCGCGGATCTTCATAGAACGCCTGAAACCGATGACGGTATGCGTCGAGAATCCGCTGCACATATTCGACCGTGAACAGCGCCGCCGGCAGGTGATGAGACGGACACTCAATCAGCACCTCGTGCAACCCGACGCCATTGATGCTCTGTCCTCCGGTCGTCGCACTTGCCGGCAATGTCACCTCGCCGGTCGCGGAAAGGACGGAGAATTTATTGACGATGGAACGGATCGCCCAATGGCCATCGTCGCCGATGAGGCGATACCGCTCGTCGTCCGGCAGCGCTTCATTTCCCCGGCAAAATGGGCAGGTCGCCGCGAATGCCGAATTGTCTCCTCGCGCCACCGTGGGCACGAGATTACCGCCGCGTTTGGCTCGCTCCGGTGCGATGATGACCCATTCGCCGGTCAGGAGATTTTGGCGAATCTCAGACATGATCGATACACCTCGCAAAGTTCTTCGTGTTTGCGTGCGCGCCACATTGCACACCGATCGAATGAATTTCAGCGCGGGGGATTTTCATCACGTTTGAGAGTCTCAGCATTTTGCTTCCGGGGTGCAAACGGGCAAGTCGCGAAAATTCATTTGGGATGCGGTCGTCTGCTCTGGGATTGGAAGTATCTCAGACGCTGATCGGTGCTAACATTGCCAATCATGCGGGAGCACTACCTCCGTTTTCTAGTCCTCCCGCTCGCCGCGGTCATCATCTTCGCGGCTCTGGCTTGGCTCGGCTTTGCGCCGTCATCGACCAACCCACCGGCTCAAAACCAACGCGCCGTTTCCGAAGCCATGTTGGAGAAGAAGACGTCCGCTTTGAACGATGGGCAGACGAACAACCCAGTCGTGATCCGCCCATCGGCCACCACGGACACTTTGCAAAAAAACGATCGGCTCATGGAAACTCTCCGCGAGCGCCTGGAGAAATCCGACGTCGTCCCGCACGAAGCGCTCCTGAGCTTTCTCAACGAGCAGGCTCTTGATCGTTTCATAAAACAAGCGGCCTCGCGCGGCATCGAAACGCTCGGCGTTATCCCGCAACTCAATGCCGTCCGCGTGCGCTACGGAGCACTCGAAGGATTGCGGAATTTGATCGCTGAAAACGACGCCGGCTTCGGCGGCGTCGAGGGCAATCTCTGGTTGGAAATCCCCCAGTCGCCCCCGCAACCAGACGCCAGCAACCAGCGCGGAGCTGCACCTTTCGGACAAAGCATGATGAGCGCGATCAATGCCTCGGGAAACCGCACCCACTGGGGTGAAGCTGTGACCGTGGCCGTGCTGGATACCGGTGTGCAGGGGCATCCCACGTTTGGCGCGAACCAAGTCACGCATCTCGACCTCGTCAATGACGGCCAGGCTTTCAACAGTCACGGCACCAGCGTGGCGTCCCTGATCGGCGGGCAGGATCCGCAAGCACCTGGCGTGGCTCCCGGTGCGAAAATCCTCGATATTCGGATCGGCAACGCCGCCGGCGCATCCGTCGGTTCGATCTTGGCCCAAGGCATCATTGCGGCCACGGACCAAGGCGCGCAGGTCATCAACATCAGCTTCGGTGCCTATGGCGAAAGCTCGGTGCTGGCTCAGGCTCTCGACTACGCTTTCCAGCGCGGTGCCGTGGTGGTCGCCTCCGCAGGCAATGACGCGTATGACCAGCTCGCAATCCCCGCAGCCTACGATCGCGTCATCAGCGTCGGCAGTGTGGATGCCAAAGGCCAGCAGGCATATTTTTCCAACTCCGGCCAGGGGCTCGATCTCGTTGCTCCAGGTGTGGGTGTGATTACCGCTTGGAAAACGGACAAGATCGCCTTGGTCAGCGGCACGTCACAATCGTCGGCGATCGTGGCTGGAGCCGCCGCTGCTTACCTGGGCTGGGGCGTATCATCCAGCGAGCTAACTGCGCGGCTCAAAGCCGACGCTCGTTCCACCGGCTCTCCGAGTAATCAAGTCGGCGCGGGCATTTTGAAAATCAACGCGCCAGCAGGTCGGTGAATCGCACACGACCGCGCGACTCGCACAGTCAACGATCTTCAGCCGCGGCGGGACGGCGCGGTTACTGCGGGAGTCGGTTTCGGCGTCGGTGCCGTCGTCGGCATGGTTCCGTGAATGACCGTCGCTGTCGCCGCTGCCGCATTCCCTTCGACGAGTTGATGGGGAAAATGATTGGTCGTCACTTCGACGCGGGCGCCGACCTCGAGTTTGTCGAAGAGCCGGATGACATCCCGCGAACGCATGCGAATGCAACCGTAGCTCGCCGGCGTGCCGATGGTCCATTCTTCCGCGGTGCCGTGAATGTAGATGGCGCGCTTGAAAGCACTGCGATTCTGTCCTTCCAATCCCCGCAGCCAAAGGATGCGCGAGACGATCGGATCACGACCGGGGGTGTTTGGTTTCACGATCTCGCCGGTCGGTCGCCGGCTGTGAAACTTCATCCCGGTCGGCTGGCCGGCGCCAAATTTCTGCGCGACTTCCATCGTCCCGACAGGAGTCGCGAAGCTGCCTGGCCGATCACCGACGCCAAACTTCGAGGTCGAGACATCGTAGCGCGCGATTTCGACGCCTTTTTCAAAAACGAGCATCTTCTGGTCGGGCACGCTGATGCGGACGAGATGGTCTCTGTCTTTGTGCGCGCACGATGCAAGTCCGAGAGCGAGTGCGATCAAAAGGCCGCGAAAGATGAGCTTCAACACGGCGCATTCATTACGCAGCTTTCGCAAACTCTCAAGCCAGCAAGCGGGAATCCGCGGTGCGCGGGTGGGCGTAGTTCCACCGTGGCCATTCATGTTTTCCGTCGTTCCCAAGTCGTTCCCACCGCGCTCGAAGAGTGTTGGGCGTTCTTTTCCAATCCGCAAAATCTCGCAGTGATCACGCCGCCAGCGCTCGATTTTCGCGTCCTCAGCGATCTGCCAGCCGCGATCTATCCGGGTCTGATGATCGAATATCGAGTGCGTCCGCTTCTTGGCCTGCCGATGACATGGCTCACGGAAATCGCCCATGTGGATGCGCCGCGATCCTTTGTCGATGAACAGCGCGTCGGCCCCTATGCGATCTGGCATCACGAACATTTTTTCGCCGCGATTGATACAAGTCATACGGAAATCCGCGACCTCGTGCATTACGTCCTGCCGCTCGGATGGCTCGGCGATCTCGCCCACCCCTTCCTCGTCGCTCCGGCTCTGGAGAAGATTTTTTCGTATCGGGAAAAGGCGGTAGCTGCGCGCTTCGGCAGGTAGTTACGGGAGCACAAACGTCCCGCCAATTTCCGTCAGCGCGAGCCGCTCTGGCTCGGAATGCAATGCTGCCTGGAAACGAGCGATTGGTTCCTCCATCGGTTCCCAACTCAGCTTGAAGGTCTGATGGTGGATCGGCATGACGAAGCGCGCCCCGGCTTCGTCAGCCATGGCCACCGCTTCCTCCGGAGTGCAATGCGCGCGAATCCACGGCTGGTAGGCGCCGATGGGCGCGCATATGAGATCGATCGGCCCGCGTGCTCCGAGGTGATGCGCGGGAGTGCGCGCGGTGTCGCCCATGTGGCAGAGCCGCCTGCCACCGCGTTCGAGCACGTAGGCATTGTAGCGGCGAGAATCATCATGCTGCATCCGTGCGCCCCAATGCCGGAGCTGCGACGCCGCGATCGTGATGCGCCCGTGCACCGTCTCGATCTCGCGGCTCTCGTTCCAGTCGAGTTCGATAACTTCGCGAAAATGGATGCCGCGGATGATGTCCGCGGTGTTCCGAGCGGTGACGACGACCGCGCTCCGCGGCAAGGTGCGCAACGAGCGAAGATCGAGATGATCGAAGTGCGCGTGGGTCAGCAGGACCAGATCGACCGGTGGCAATTCGTCGGGTCGAAGAGCACAGGCCACGTACCTTTTCGGACCGAGCGTCACGGGTGGAAGGCGCAGTCCGCAGCGCGAAAAGAAAACCGGGTCGGTGAGCACCGTCACACCGAAGAAATTGACGAGCACGCTGGCATGCCCGAGCCACGCCGTGGTGACGCGGTCTTCCGACCAGGAGCGGGGCTCCGGGCGAAGTGGCGCCGGCAAAACGGCGCGTCCGAAATCGCGCACCATCATGGTCAAAAAACGGAGTCGGCTCACGGGCGGCAAAGAAAGAGTGACAACGAACGCGGCGCAAACTGAATTCTTTTGCGATGGATATATTTTACCGGGATGCGATGGACGCGGGGAGGAAATCGATACGTCCGACAATGCCCCTTCATCCGAAAAAAACTGATCGCATATACTCACCGCGCTGATGAAAACGGAAAACCAAGTTGCTGCGTGCCCGCTGTCGGCGGTCGATGCGGAGATTTTCATCTCTGACGAGCAGCGTTATCGCGGCATCTTCGAGCACGCGGTCGAGGGCATCTTCCAAACCACGCCGGATGGCCGCTACGTCGGGGTGAATCCTGCCCTGGCGCGCATCTATGGTTACGAATCACCGGAAGATTTGCGGCTGCATCTTCTCGACATCGGCAGTCAGCTTTACGTGCAGCCCGGCCGGCGCGAAGAATTTCTCCGGCAGGTCGCAGCCGGGGAAAAAGTCACGGACTTCGAATCCCAAGTGTATCGCAAGGACGGCAGCGTGATCCGGATTTCGGAAAATGCGGTGGCGGTTCGCGACGACCTCGGTCGGCTCCTTTATTTTGAAGGATTCGTCGTCGATATCACCGCCCGGCATGAAGCAGATGCCGCCTTGAAAAAGGCGCGCGACGATCTCGAGTGCAGCCTCGCCGAATTGCGCGCCACGCAAGAGCAGGTCGTCCAGACAGAACGGCTTCGAGCCTTGGGCGCGATGGTCACCGGCATCGCGCACGACTTCAACAACGCCCTCACCCTCATCCTCGGCTACGGCGAACTGCTCCTGCACAAATGCCGCACCCACCCCGCGGGCGAAGAATTCGCGGATTTCGCACAAACCATCGTGACGGCATCGACGGACGCCGCGGAGATCGTCGCGCGGTTGCGCGATTTTCATCGCCCCACCGCGCCCGGCGAAGCGTATGCGCCAGTCGCGCTCGACACGGTCATCGAAGGCGCGATCGCCTTCACCCGACCGCGCTGGGAAGCAGAATCCCGCAGGCGCGGCATGCCGATCGAGGTGATCACCGACCTCGCATCCACCCCACCCATCGCCGGCCACGGTTCCGAACTGCGCGAAATGCTGACGAACCTCATCTTCAATGCGGTGGACGTCATGCCGCAGGGCGGGACAATCACCATCCGCACCCGTGCCAACACGGATCGCGTGCAACTTACCGTCTCCGACACCGGGATCGGTATGACGGAGGAAGTCCGCCGCCGCTGCCTCGAACCATTCTTCACAACAAAAGGCGAGCGTGGCTCCGGACTCGGTCTGGCCATGGTCTATGGCATCGTCGAGCGCCATGCCGGAACCGTCAGCATCGAGAGCGAACTCGGCTTCGGATCCACGTTTGTTTTGACCTTCCCGATCGATACTTCCGGCGCGGTGACCCAACCGCCGGAACCGGCCGCCGTGAGCCGACCGTTGCGAATCCTCGTCGTCGATGATCAACCCGTGCAGTGCGAACTCGTCACGCACGCCCTCCAGCGCGACTGGCACACCGTCGCGGTGGCGAGCAACGGACGCGAAGCGCTCGAACTGTTCGAGAGCCGGGAGTTCGATCTCATCATCACAGACCAGGCCATGCCCGAAATGAACGGTGACCAACTCGCGGTAGCCGTGAAGAGTCGGGAACCGGATACGCGGGTCATTATGCTCACGGGCTTCGGCTCCGGGTCGGAAGATTCGGACTCTCAATCGGAGTTCGTCGATCTGGTCCTTTCCAAGCCCGCCTCCTTCGCAGAATTGCGCGCCGCGATTGCAGAAGTCATTCGTTAATTGAAGGCGCTGCTCCGCCGTGAGCTCTGCCCGCCATTGACGCACCGAATCACGGCATTCACGATCCGTTGATGGCATCCATACCATGTTTCCGTGCGGCGCTACTCTCCATCGTGGCGCTCGTTTTCGCGGCCCTGTCGTCGCTTCACGCGGAGCTAACTCAAGAGCAAGTGACGGCGGCAAAGTCGGCCACCGGTTTACTCATTACTTCCATAGGGACCGGGACCGCCTTCTGCATTTCCGAATCGGGCCTTTTCATTACCTGCGACCATGTGATCGGCAATTCCAAAGAAGACACGCTTGCAATCGTAATCTCACCCACAGGAAAGGACGAAAAGCGCTATCCGGCAAAAATCGTGAGAAGGCTGAAGGACGCAGACATTGCCGTTCTAAAAGTCAATTTGGATAGAAAGGTACCCGCACTGAAACTTGGAGATGTTACAGGGCTTTTTGAAACCGAACAACTTTACGCTTTTGGTTACCCCTTTGGAAAGGCACTCGCGGTGGACGAGAAGTCTTATCCGGCCATTAGTGTAAACTTCGGGCGAATCACTTCGCTGCGAATGAAGAATGATGTTCTCGATGTGATTCAACTCGACGCGCAGGTGAATCCTGGGAACTCGGGAGGGCCAGTGTTAGATCCGAATGGGAGTGTCGTCGGGATAGTTTCGTCCGGAGTAGTGGCCAGTGGGGTTAATTTCGCGATTCCGATTTCCCTGTTCAACAAGGCCATGGCAACCCCGATCATCGGGATCGCTGCCCCCAATGCGGACCTGCAGCACCTGGCCAAGCCAGTGGAATTCACGGTATCTGTCGATTGGATTATCCCACCGACCGAAGAGCCGAAGGTATTCGTGGAGCTTCGCGGCGAAGGACAGCCGCAGAGGGTTGAAGCGCATAAAGGAAAAGATGGAAAACTTCGGGCGCAGATTGTTCCAGGCAAGGAACCCGATAAGACGAAACGGGCCAACCTGCAGATCACGCTGGACTTTGAGAGTGGAAAAATCTCCGGCTCCGTCGCAGACCGCGAGATTTCCATCGCGGGCAAGCCAAAGGCGCTAGGTGAGATTCATACGCTCCAGCGCACTCCAGACGGCGGCAAATTCCAGGCTGACGGTAAGCCAGCCGGAACCTTGCCTGAGTTGGAAGCGCTGACGCTGGACATCGGTGGCGCGAGCGTGACGGTGGATGCTCGCAAAGCGACCAAGATAGAAATCCAGAAACCTCCGACAGCCGTGCCGCCGATCTTCTACAAGGCGGTAGTGGCATTGACCGACGGCAAAGAGTTCCCGTCGGAAGAGAAACCATTGACGATGAGTTTGGGCGCGCCGATTCCCCCGCCCCTGCTCAGCGGAAAAGTGGACCTGAGCGGCGTCCGCGAAGTCAGTCTTCCTTCGCCCATCAGCGATGTCGCGGTCGCCCAGGATGGGCGGTCGCTTCTTCTTCAGATGAAGGAGGTAAAGAAGCTGGCTGTCTTTGACGTGATCGATCTTAAGATTCGCGGATACATCGCCTTGGATGAAGACAAGGTGCTGTTTGCCGGAGGCGCCAGACACCTTCTCGCGGTTTGTCCGGCTGAAAACTTGATTCAACGATTTTCGCTGGAGACTCTTCAAAAGGAGAAGACCATCAACAACTCCTTCGGGACCATTACGAGTATCACAATGGGAAGGTCTTCACCGGGCCTGGCGATGATTGTCGCTTCCAGCGGTTCCCAATCCACGAGCATCACGGCTTTCGACGCCGAAAGCATGAGCGTCATTTCCACCGCCGATACGACCATTGCCAGGCAGTTGAACGATCCCAATGCCGTCGTTCGAGCGTCTGCGGACGGCCGGACGTTCGGACTTTTCAGGCGGGGAACTTCCCCGAGCGGATTTACCATTTTGACGTTTCGCGACAATGAATTCAGCCGGTTTTACGAACACGCAACCTGCGGAGTGCTGGTCCCCAATGCTGACGGGACTCAAATTTTCACCTCCCAATCCGGCATTTACACCAATAAGTTCATTCCAATAATCAAAGGCACGGGTAACTGGGCGGAAGGAACCACTTATCTGCCTTCCTACCATCCCATGTATTTCATCGGAGTGACTTACAATGCATCGCACAACAACAACCGGCAAAAGAAGGAGACAAACTCCATTGGCATCTACCTGACGGGCTCTTCTCAGTCTCTGATTCAAGTTTCGGAAGAATCGAAGGAAACGGAGCGCTATCGGCAGACTTCCAATCCTATTACGCCGGACAAGCGCTATCATTTTTTTCCCAACCTGGACTTATTACTGACCATCCCGCCCACCAACGACAGGATCGTGGGGCGTTCCTTAAACGTCCGCCAGCTCTTGGATGAAAAAGGGATCGATTACTTATACGTGACCTCCATCGCACCTCAGGGCAAGGTCTCTGCGCACTACCAATTCAAGCTGGACGCGGCTTCAAAAGCGGGCGGGGTAAAGTTCGCACTCCAGTCCGGACCCAAAGGACTGACCGTGAGCAGTGACGGGAAGGTCGCATGGGATGCGCCCGCTCAACCGGTCGAAGAAACGGTCATCGTTTCGCTGAAGGATGGCTCCGGTCAGGAGGCATTCCACACCTTCCGCGTTGTGACCACTAGGTAAGGCGTGATCGGAAGCGTTCTACTTTCCATTCGTTGGATCAGCCGCTAGATTCATCCCATGCGTTCTTCCCAGTCTCCAAGGCACGGCCTGATCAACCGCCGCGTTTTTTTGCAGCAGACCGCCTGGTTTGGCCTGGCTGGTGGGGCATTGGGGTCGAAGCTGTCTGCCGACGACACCGTGACCCTGCCTTTTGCCAATGGCGAGCGGTCGCTCGTGAAATATCCGCAAAAGCGTCCGCTCATTCGGCTGACTGCCCGCCCGCCACAACTTGAAACGCCGTTTAACGTTTTCAACGAGGGCGTCATCACCCCGAATGACGCGTTTTTCGTTCGCTATCACCTCGCTGGAATTCCGCTGGAGGTGGATGTGGAGACGTTGCGCGTCGAGGTGAAGGGGAAGGTCGATACGCCGCTCAGCTTGTCGGTGGCGGATTTGAAGAAGGGATTCGAACCGGCCGAAGTCGTCGCGGTGAATCAATGCTCCGGGAACAGTCGCGGCTTTTCCAATCCGCGCGTCCCCGGCGGGCAACTCGGCAACGGCGCCATGGGCAATGCGCGCTGGCGCGGCGTGCGATTGAAGGACGTGCTTGAAAAAGCCGGCGTGGCCGCGGGCGCAAAGCAAGTCGTGTTCAACGGTCTGGATAAACCGGTGATCGGAAAGACGCCGGACTTCATCAAGTCGCTGGAACTCGACCACGCGCTCGATAGCGAAGTGCTGCTTGCCTACGAGATGAATGGGGAGGATTTGCCGATGCTCAATGGCTACCCGCTGCGTCTGGTCGTGCCGGGTTACTACGGGACTTACTGGGTGAAGCATGTGAATGAGATCACCGTCGTCGATGAAGCGTTTCCCGGGTTCTGGATGAGCGCCGCCTATCGTATCCCGGATACCGCCGGAGCCTGTGTGCCGCCGGGTACGGCGGCGAAATCCACCGTGCCGATTGGCCGCTTCAATGTCCGTTCGTTTATTACGAGTCTCGCCGATGGAGCCACGCTGCCGGCACAACGCGAAACGCTCGTGCGCGGGATTGCCTTTGACGGTGGCGCAGGCATCAGCGAGGTGCTCTTTTCCGCCGACGGCGGGCGAGTTTGGAACGCCGCACAGCTCGGCAAAGACCTCGGAAAATATTCGTTTCGCGAATGGACAATCGCGTTTGCACCCGCCGCGACGGGAGCGCTGGAGTTGAAAGTGAAAGCGACCAATCGGCTCGGCGAATCGCAGCCGCTCGAGCCGCTCTGGAACCCGGCGGGCTACATGCGCAATGTCGTCGAGACCGTGAAAGTAAACGTCGCTGGCTAGATTCTTTCCGATGAAAACCAACCGCAAATTCGCATGGTATGCCGGGGTTTATGCAACCGGCGTAGCCGTCACAGCCTGGGCCGCGCCACTAAAAATCGAGTTGCCGCCGGAGAGCGTCGTCTTCAAGAACGCGCCGGGTGCGGAAATCGCCGCGGGGCAATGCCTGCTGTGCCACTCGGCGGAATACATCACCACGCAACCACCGCTCGCGCGCGCGGCATGGAAGGCCGGCGTGGAAAAAATGCAGCTCAAGTACGGCGCACCCTTGCCTGCCGAGCAGGTCGAGGCGCTCGTGGATTATCTCACGAAGAGCTACGGCCCGGACTCGGCAGCCGCGTCCTCCAAGTAGAAACGCGACCTACGTCGGCGGAATCACACCCCGCCTGCGCAGTTCCGCGACCATCACGGCGACGTGCCCATTGCGAGAGCGCGGCGCGAGCAGCTTCAGACTCATCGCGCTCGAACCCCACTCCAGAATTTCGATGTCCACATTCTTCACGCCCCACGCCCGCACCGAACTGCGATCCGGGAAATACAGGTCGATCGTCTTCCTGCCGACGAGCGCGGAGCCGTAGTCCTCGATGACATATTTGCGACCGTTGCTCAGAAGCTTGAACCGCGTCCCGAGAGGCAGCCACGACCAGTCCGACGCCGCGCTGAATCGCTGGCCGCCAAAGTGCAGGCGTCCACCGATGGCATTGGCTGCGCCGCCCGCTTCGGTCTGCGTATAAGCCGTCGTGCGGACCGTGAGGCGCTGGCCGGCGTGGCCGTCTTTGGCCTGCCGCTTCGGCGTGGCACAGCCGAAGAGAGAAAGCGCGAGGATGGATGGGATAAGGTAACGCATAATGGACAGAGCTGATTTCAACCTCGGGGCCGCGCGTTTTCTATCGGTTCGCGTGTGGTGTGGCAACAGGTTATTCCGCCAACAGATGCTGGGGAATAGGTGGGAAAAGGCCGCGAAAAACGCGGAAAGACACTAAGTCGGCGGCTGGATTTTTTTTCGTTTTTTCGCGTTTTTTCGCGCGCCAAAATTCCTTCGCAATTTTCTCAATCCGCCGCGTCCCCGGATGCGCTTCCGGCGCGGGTGGCGAGAAAATCACAGATGCCGCGCTTTTTCGCCGCAGAGATGAAGTCGAAAAATGCCTGCGCTTCCGCACCCCAACTGCGCTCGCGCGCTGCAGCCAGAGCCTGCGTCGTGTTTAAGCCGCGGCGATAGACAAGCGCGAATGCCTCTTTGATCTCGGTCCGCTGCTCTGGCGAAAATCCGGCGCGCCGCAGTCCGACGACATTGAGTCCGGCGATGCCATTGCGCTCCGCGGCTGTGGTAAAAGGCGGGATGTCTTTGCTAAAGGCGCTCAGCCCCTGGCAGATGGCCAGCCGTCCGACGCGCATGTGCTGATGAAAGACGCACCCGCCCCCGACAAAGACGCGATCCTCGACCCGCACGTGGCCGCCCAGCAGGACGTTATTGGCGAGGATGACTTGATTGCCGAGCTGGACATTGTGCGCAAGATGCGCGCCGGCCATGAGAAAGCAACCGTCGCCCACGACGGTCGCGCTGTCGTCGCTCGTGCCGCGGTGAATGGTGCAATACTCGCGAATCCGATTTCCGTTTCCGATTCGCACCGCGCTCCGAGTCTCCGGTTGAAAGGCGAAGTCCTGCGGGTCACCGCCGAGGATCGCGCCGTAGCCGATGACGTTGCTCTCCCCCATCGCGACATGCGCGCCGATGATGGCATGCGCCTGAATCGTGCAGCCCGCGCCGATGCGCGCCGCGCCTTCGATCACGGCGTAAGGTCCGACAGTAACGTTCGCGCCAAGTTCGGCGTCGGGATGGATGACGGCGGTGGGGTGGAGCATGGGAAAGGATGAAGGCGGAAGTGCAGCGGAGGCGAGCATCGGCTGATCCTCCATTCTCCCAACCGCATTTTTTAAATAATGCCCGCTTCCCGAAAACTGAAATAAGGCCGGCGGCCGTTGTCGCCGGAGCCGATGATCACATGGTCGAGCAGACGGATCTGGAGCAGGTTGGCGGCCTCGTTCAAGCGGCGGGTGAGCCGATGATCGGCGTCGCTCGGCGCGGGGTCTCCCGACGGATGATTGTGAACGACGATCATGGCGAACGCGGAATAAATCAGCGCCGGACGGAAGATTTCGCGGGGATGGGCGACGCTCTCGTTCAAGCTGCCGTGAGAGACTTCCTCGACTCGCAGGAGTTGATTTTTGGTATCGAGCAAAACCACGCGCAGCGACTCGCGGGTCAGCGCCCGCATTTCCGCGCCGAGCAACTCATTGATCAGTTCGGGCGTATCGAGCCGCTGGCGGACGAGCGTCTCTCGCGCCAGTCGCGAAGCCAGCCCGAAGGCTGCCGCAAGCTGGACTGCTTTCGCCGGGCCAACGCCTTTGATGGCGGAAAGTTCGGCCACGCTGCACCGGGCGAGACCGCTCAGGGATTGATATTTTGCGAGGAGTTGGCGGGCGACATCGATCGCGTTCGCGCCCTTCATCCCGGTGCGCAGCAGGATGGCAATGAGTTCGCTGTCAGCCAGGGCGCTGGCCCCGAGAGCGATGAGTTTTTCGCGCGGACGATCCTGCGGCGGTAGTTCGTGAATCCTCAACGTCGCCATACGCCCGCGAATCTAGGGGACGCCAGGCCCGGGGCGAAAGCGCAAACTAATCTTGAAACTGCCCGATCATGCCATCGAGCGTCGCGACCAGGGACGAGAGCGCGTCGTGGTATTTGTTCTTCGGAACGATCTGAAGCTGCGCCCCGGCTTCGCGGAGCATCTTGCGCCCGGTCGCGATCGCACTCTTCACGGCACCGTTAGCGATCGCCTTTTCCGCGAGGGCGAAGATGTCGCTCTCTTCGCCATTCAGGATGATGTCGCTGAGCCGATGGCGTTCGGCGTCGTCGGAGTTTTGCAGAAGATGGAGCACGGGCAGCGTCAGCTTGCCCTTGCGCAAGTCGCTGCCGAGCGTCTTGCCAGCTTTGGCTTCATCGCCGGCGAGGTCGACCACGTCGTCGTAAATCTGATACGCGGTGCCGAGACGAAGACCAAAGATGCGCAAGGCGCTGATCACTTCGGGTGCCGCTTCATTGATGAAAGCGCCGAGTTCGCAGGCCGCCGCAAAAAGCGCCGCCGTCTTCATCTCGATGATCTTGTAGTAATCGGGCACGCTGAGTTTTAGGTCAAAACGCCGTTGCGTCTGGATGATCTCACCGGAGCAGACATCGCTCGCAGCATGAGCGATCCGGCGGCTGATTTCGCCGTTGGGAAAACTCGTCGAAAGCTTGAGCGCGTGCGCAAAAAGACAATCGCCGAGGAGCACGGAAATGGCGTTGCCCCACTTGGCATTGGCCGTCGGCTGCCCGCGGCGTTTGTCGGCGCCGTCGAGGATATCGTCGTGCACCAGCGTCGCCGCATGGATCAGCTCGAGCACCACCGCGAGGTCGAAATGACTTGGGCAAATATTGCCCGTCGCGCCGCCAGCGAGCAGCGCCAGCGCCGGGCGGAGACGCTTGCCATTGCTCTCGATCGCGTAAGCCACATAGCCCTCGACCGCCGGATCGAAGGCCCGCGCCTGCTGCCGTATTCGTTCTTCGACCGAGTAGAGTTGGGAGTTGATCAACTCGAAGGTGATCTTCAGCGAGTGAGTCTTATCCGTTGGATTTTTGAGCTTTGTGAAACTTTTCACAAGAGGGAGCGTAGGAGTCTGGTGATCTTAAGTCAAATACGCGCGCCATTCATCGACGGACGGGATTTCTTGCAAAAAATCGACGGCTCGACGCGCTCGATTTCAGTGGCCGAAAATATCGATCCGCCCCCGGTTGCGAACTCAAAAACTAGGCGTATCTTTTGCTGTTGGTTCTTGTGTTGTTGGGTCCGAACCGCGCGGCTTTTTGGGTGGCCGCGCGGTTCATTTTTTCGGGATGGACGCTGTGTTGACCTCTGCGCCGGACGTGCCCTAGCGTCACCGCCGCATGAAGATTCAACGCGCTTTGATTTCCGTCTCCGACAAAACCGGGCTGGCGGATTTTTGCCGGGAGCTGATCGCGCTCGGGATCGAAATTATCTCCACCGGGGGCACGGCCAAACTGCTGAAGAAAGAAGGCGTCCCGAGCACGGAAATATCCGCCTACACCGGCTTTCCCGAGATGCTCGATGGCCGGGTCAA
>JBBSDS010000064.1:0-16871 GCA_038240495.1 Chthoniobacterales bacterium
GAAGACGTTGATGAATTCCCGTCCGATGATCTTGCGCTTCCGCTCGGGGTCGGTGACGCCTTTCAGTTTTTTCAGGAAACGCGCGGACGCATCGACATACTTCAGCCTCACGTGAAAGTTGTCGCCGAAGACGCGTTGGACCGTCTCGGCTTCGTTGGAGCGGAGCAGGCCGTTGTTGACAAAGACGCAGGTGAGTTGGTCGCCAATGGCCTTGTGCAGAAGCGCGGCGGCGACGCTCGAATCCACGCCGCCACTCAGTCCGAGGATGACGTGATCGACGCCAACTTGCTGGCGGATTTCCTCGCACGTCTGGTCGATAAAGGAGCCCATCGTCCAATCCATTTTGCAGCCGCAAATCTGATAGACGAAGTTGGCGAGGATTTCCTTGCCGCGTGGTGTGTGGACGACTTCAGGATGGAATTGCAGGCCGTAGAATTTCTTCTTCGGTTGCTCGATGACGGCGTAGGGCGAGTTGTCGGTCTCACCGACAGTGCGGAAGCCGCGCGGGAGCCTGGTTATTTTGTCGCCGTGGCTGTTCCAGATATCGAGGACTGCGGGCAATCCGTGGAAGAGGGGGCACTCGCCGCGGATTTGCAGCATGCCGCTGCCGTACTCGCGATGGGCGCTGTGCTCGACCTTGCCGCCGAGCAGGTGAGCCATGAGTTGCACGCCATAGCAGATGCCGAGGATGGGCAGATCGAGGTCAAAGATCGCGGGATCGGGCTGCGGCGCGTCCTTTCCATACACACTCGAGGGGCTGCCACTGAGGATGATGCCATTCGGCCGCAGCGCCGCGATTTTTTTTGCCGGCGTATCGTGATGGAGGATCTGCGAATAGACCTGGCATTCGCGGACGCGGCGGGCGATGACCTGCGTGTATTGCGACCCGAAATCGAGGATGACGATTCGAGAAGGCGACGGCTCGCCCATGCTAATTGGCGGGCGGATAGGCCGGCCCCGACGTCTCCTGAATCAGCGGGTCGTTCGGGCGGTCAACCGGCACGAGTTTTCCCTGGCCGCTGAGACCTCGCCGCAGCGGGGCTTCATGGTTGGGGTTGGGTGGCAGTTCGCTCTCGCAACCGATGAAGCAGCAGCTCACGACGGCAAGGAAAAGCAGGGCAAGAATGGCTCTCATGCCTGCTTAGATAGCGGGTGCGCGCGGAAAATGGAAAATGAAAGTTCAGGTAAGCGGGATGATTGCACGCGAGGGGCGGTCTGCGGCATAACCGGTCGCGCGATGATTCCAGCCGAACTTCTTCTCCACGCCTATCGCCAGGCGGTTTTTCCGATGGCAATGGAAGGTGGGGAGATTGCCTGGTTTTCGCCGGACCCCAGGGCGATCCTTCCGCTCGATGCGTTCCACATTCCCCACGGGCTGAAGCGGACGTTAAAAAAGGGGCGGTTTGAAATCCGGGTCAATACGGCCTTTGGTGAAGTCATGCGGCGGTGCGCGCAGCGCAAGGATACGTGGATCAATCCCGAGATCCTCGCGAGCTACATCAACCTGCACCGCGGCGGGCACGCGCATTCTGTGGAATCCTGGCTCGACGGCACGCTCGCCGGCGGGCTTTACGGGGTGTCGATCGGCGGCGCGTTTTTCGGGGAGTCGATGTTTCACGAGGTCACCGATGCGTCGAAAGTGGCGCTGCACGCCCTCGTCACGCGACTGCGGGAGCGTGGTTTTTCGCTGCTCGATACGCAGTGGATTACCGGACATCTCACGACTTTCGGTGTCGTGGAAATTCCGCGGGCGGAATATCGGCGTCGGTTGGCGGAATGCGTAGAGCATCGGTGTCGTTTTGCCGATTAGACACGGGCTTACCGCGTTTTCTCAATTCGCATACAGCTAATATCACAAGTGAGAATATATCGTTTCATTTTTGATAGATTACGGCGGATTTAAGAGTCTGCCGGTCTCGGACGTTCATCTCCGAGGAGGCGGGCACGAAGTATGGTATTTATCATGTTGCGCCTTTTTTCCACAAAGTCCGGCGCTTTTCAATGAAACCTTCCCGCCGTCTCTGCCAAGCCGCGTTTAGCCTCTGCGAAGTGATGGTGGCACTCGGGTTGTTTGGCATCACGGCGACCGCCGCGATCTCGGCGATGCTGCGGATGAACACCAATGCCTCTCTATCCCGTCTGCAGACGGGGGCCAGCACCGCAGCGCAAAACCAGATTGATTTGGTTCTCTCGGACTCGCCCTTCAATCCACAAAAGAATCAAATCCCGCCCGAGTTGACGATCGGCACGACGATCAATGGGAGTTCAGCGAATCCGACGATCGCCGTCTATACCGATCCGAAGACGGGGCAGCAGGTGAAGGGTTGGATGACCACGACCGTCGCCGATACCGGCGCCACTCTCAACGGGAACTCACTCTACGCTTACACGATCACGGTCGTGGTGAACTACAAATTCAAAGGCCGCCCCTACCTAATCAGCATGAGCACGCTGCGCTGCTCCGATATATGAATCAGTTCCATTCAACGCATACCGGTGCCGCGCTCATCGAACTTATGATCAGCACGACGATCGTCATGCTCACAGGCTCGATCGTCTTTTACATCATGAATACGGGCATGGTGCTCTTCGCGAAAAATACCGCGATCAACCTGGCACACCAACAGGCGCGAGTGGCGGTGTTGCAGATGGAGCAGGACTTGCATTCGACCGTCTCGATTCCGCAATTAACCGATGCCAGCGGCACCGCGATCGGCGGCAATGGACCGGCCGCAGGCATCACCTTCCAACTGTTTGCCGCCGGCCCCTACATGATTACTCCGACTGCCACGCAATACGCCGCGGGTCAGAACCAAATTTCAGTTCGAGTGAATGGCTCCACACCATTAGTTGGCCAGCGGTTGATTATTCCCACGCACCAAATCGAACTCGACATTACTGGAGTGGGAGCTGGTACCACCGACCGCATACTCACCCTTGCCAATAAGCTGCCAGTCACCGTCTTGACGACCTTGCAGGACTCCACAGGTGCATCCGTGGCAGTGAACGTCGCTTGCTTCATTACCGACCGCTATTCCTATGTCGTGAATAACGGTCAGCTCGTCTATACCAAGCCGGGGGGGCCGACGGGCGGTCGCCTCATGGCCAACGACATCACCTCGGCGACTCCTTTTAGCATTCCGACGACGCCGCTCGGCGCGCAATACAATCGTTTTGTCGCCGCGATCAATCTCTCCACCGCAGATGACCGGTCGAGCAATCGCGGATTCAAGGCGGCCAATATGTTTTTGAACGCGCTGGAGCCTTACCGCGCGCGACTGTGCATCACCCAATAGAAACCGATCCCGATGAAAAACAATTCTGGTTCCACGATGTTGCTCATCCTCTCAGTCCTGGCGACCTTGTCCGCCTGTGTCATCGCCGCCCTGAATTACACTGCGGTTGTCAACCGCGCCGTCATGCGGAGCAATTCACTCCGGACAGCGACAGCAGTCGGTGACGGTGCGATGGATTACGCCTTCATCCACTGGCGCGAGATTTGTCGTCAGCAGACCAATACGCAGCGGCCCACCGCAGACTTCGCCGCGATCCCGCTGCCGACCCAGCAACTTTTCCCGGGAATCACAAACTTCACCGCCAGCACCGGCGCCAATCCGGCGACTGGGACTCCATACACGATCGCGAATTACAAGGTCCAGGCGGTGGACCCACAAATGAATGCCCTGGCGAGCAACACGACCGCACCCCCGGCGAGTACCGGCATGAATCTCGGCACCTCGAGCTTCTACTATCTCGCTACGGCCGATATAACGATGCCCGCGTTTGCCGGCAAGCCTGTCGGAGTCAAGCTCCGCCGTGTCTTTGAAAAGCAAATTCAGTCGCCGTGGAATTACGCAATATTTTACACCGACCTTCTCGAAATCCATCCATCTCCACCATTCGCCGTGACCGGCTGGGTCCATACCAATGGAAAGCTCTACACTGCTCACAATACTCTGACCTTCGCGAGTAAGGTGACTTATGCCGACGATTGGGGTGTCTCCTTTGCGCCCGGGGATGTATCTCACGCCGGAGAAACTCCGCAGTCGCCGAACTATCCGAGTAACATCCCCCCGGCACGCGGCCAGGCCCAGCAGCCATTTGGACTCGATTCCACCCAGCTTTTTAGCACGACGGACTCGAATCCCAACAATGACAGCTATCGTGAACTCATCGAGCCGCCCACGTCGGGTACAGCCGACCCTTTCGCCACTGCGCGCTACTACAATCAGGCGGATGTAAAAGTCCTGGTCGATGCAAGTAACGTCGTCACCATCAAAAATAACTCCGATACCACGATTAACTCTTCGAGCACGGGTAACAACCTGAAGCTCTACAACGTCATCAAGAGTGCGATAAAGACCAACGATGCTCTGCAGGACAATCGCGAAGGCGCCAATATGCGCATCGTCACCCTGGATATGAGCATCATTACGAATGCACTGACCCCGGCCGCGCAGGGTGGTACCGGCCAGCTTGTGAACACTGGCTTCCACGGTATCATCTATATCTCCGACACGAGCGGAAGTGGGACAGTTAAGCGGGGTGTCCGTTTGAAAAATGGCGCCAAGATGCCAACCGGTGGATTAACTGTTGCCAGTAATAACCCAGTCTATATCCAAGGCGACTACAATACCGGACGCACTGTGAATGGGAGTGGGACGGTGACCGCCGAGACCCCCGCCAACAGCAACAATGACGGCACTGGCAACAACGTCGTGAGCGGTTACACCGAGAAGCCTTGTGCCGTCCTGGGTGACGCTGTCATGATCCTCTCAAACGCCTGGACGGACGCGAACTCCTACAATGACGTGAGTTCGCGCACCGCTTCGCCGACGACGATCAATACGGCGATCGTTTCAGGCATCGTCCCATCCGGTGGCGCCGCGTCCGGCGCGAACAGCTACAGCGGGGGCGCGGAGAATTTCCCGAGGTTCATGGAAACCTGGGGCTCTAACAAGACGTTCACTTACTATGGTTCGATGGTGGAACTGTTTCAGAGCAAGCAGAACATCGGCTATTGGGGGAGTGCGAATGTCTATAGCCCCCCAAAACGTCAATGGAACTTCGACACGCTCTTTTACACCAATCCCCCCCCTGGCACTCTCACCCTCATTAGCTACAACAAACAAAGATGGTTCGTGCAATAGTCACTATCGTGGGGCTTGGTCTCCTGGTTTTCGACGCCTGCGCGGGACTCGATTTCACTCCCGTCGAATCGTTCTACGAAGTCGAAGGGCTCCGCGCGCCCAACGTCACGTTTCGTGATGGAGGAAAGGACATTACTTATACGCCGCCGGCGCATTGGATTCTTTGTGGCCGTGGCAAAATCATCACGCTTACACCGCCAAATACCGTCCAGGCGGGCGCCATCGTGCAGGCGATCACCGCGAGAAATACTCCGCCCGCGACAGCGGAAAATCTGAAGGCTTACGGCGCGCTTGCGCTCGAGCTGGTTCCGCGCGAGGCGGTGAATGTTGAAGTTGTCGAAACGGTCATGTGCCCACTCCGGATTTCCGGACGACCGCTCGCTGAGGCGACGTTGAACTACGTGTTTTTTGGGCAGCAATTCCGCATGAACGTCCTTTTCATGCCCCGCGAAAAGGAACAACTCCGCATGCAGTTCAGTTCGCGCGTTGCTGACTTTCCGCCGTTGCTCAAGGCCTTCCGAGCCAGCCTCTATTCGCTGCAAGGGCTGTAGCTTGGGTCAATGGGTTCCTAACAACCCGTTGAAAAACTCCCAAACTCGGCGTCATCCTGAGCAGAGCGGAGGCGGAAAGGCGGGCGTAGCGCAGTCGAAGGATCCTGTGGAATCGACCAGCGAGTTTCTTCGCGAAAGCTGATGGCTACCTGCTGCTGGCGCCTTTGGCGACTCTACCCGATCCTTCGACTGCGCGCCGCGCCACCTGCGCCCGCCGCGGCGCTCCGCTCAGGATGACTGTTTGCGAAGGGTGGCCTTCGGCCACGCGGGCGCGGACTTTCGGTCCACGGTCTCTAATAGCTTCTCCGCCGTTACTGCCCGAGTGGCTTCCAGCGCAGCAAGCCTTCAGGGGTCTTAGTCGTGGCAAATTCTGAGTAGGTGATACTCGCGATGTGCGTGTCCGCGTACAAAGCATTGATCTGACTGCGATTGGTGTGCGTGCCGCGATACTGAGCCTTGGTTAAGGGCGGAGTAACGACCGGTTCGGCAACGCTCACCTTGTCGATGGACGTCTTCAAGAGGAAGACGACGGTCGTTTGCGCTGGGTCGATATTTGGGGCCATGTAAATCAACTGCGAAGGAGCGGCGAGCTTCGATGCGTTGCCATCGAAGGCGGTTCCGCCAGCAGCTGCGACCGGGGTAAGGATATTCACGTTGATTCCGTAGCTTACGGGCGGAGTGACCGAGTTATCATCCCGCTTGTCGAAGGGCGATTTGAACACCTTCCACGTCGGCACGTATTTGGCCTGAAGGGTTTGCGGCCAGGGCTCCGTGGGCGTTGAAGAAAACATCCGGTCGTCGTTGTCGCTTAGATATGCGGCCGAGCCGATGCCGAGTTGGCGGAGATTGTTCGCGCACGTCGTGGCCTTTCCCTTTTCGAGAACTTTGCTGAAAACCGGAAGCGCGATCCCAGCAAGGATGGCGATGATCACGATGACGACGAGCAACTCGATGAGGGTGAAGGCGGATTTTTTCATTGGGAGGAAAGTTTTGCGCAGCAAGCTAAAGCGGCTGGGAAGCGCTGTCGAGGGAGCAGCGTGAGATTTCGGGAGTTCCCGATTTCTCGAAGTTCTCGATTGTCACACTTCCTCGCTTGCCACTGGCCGCCCGCCCCTTTCCACTCCGGCCCATGCCGAAAGTCCTGCTCCTCACCGCCGGCTACGGCGAAGGCCACAACGCCGCCGCGCGTGGCCTGCACGCCGCACTCGTCGAACTCCGTGCGGACGCCGAAATCGTCGATCTCTTCGCGCTCACTGGCGGTGCGTGGTATGAGCGCACGCGGCGTGGTTACCTGGATCTGATTAACCGCGCGCCGCATGTCTGGGCTGCCTTTTACGCGCTGATCGACAAGATTCCTGCGGGCGCACTCTCCGCGCCTTTCCTCGGCAAAATGCGCCGTGCCCTCGCGCAGATCATCGCTGAAAAGAAGCCGACCGCCCTCGTCTCCGTTTATCCGAGCTACGGATACCTGCTTGATCGCCTTTATCCCGCCGGCCACCGCCGCCCGTTCGCTTTTCACACGGTCGTGACCGACTCAATCACGATCAATAGCATCTGGCACCGATGCACGAGCGACACCTTCCTCGTGCCGAACGACGACACCGCTGCCGTCATGGTTGCCGCCGGGGTGGCGGCGAAAAACGTTCGCGTTTTCGGCTTTCCGGTGCCGCCGCGCTTCGCTCGCGATCGTCCCCTGCGTCCGATGCCGCCGCCCCCGCGTGTGCTCTATATGATCAATGCCGGGAAGGATCTGGCACCCGCGATTGTCGCGCGCCTCCTGGGTATCGCCGGGTTGAAATTGACGGTCACGGTTGGTCGCGATGAAGCACTCCGGGCGCGTGTCGAAGAGGCCGCTGCGGGCCGACCCTTGGAAATCCACGGCTGGACCGATCGGATGCCCGAATTGTTAATGACCCACCATCTCCTCATCGGCAAAGCCGGCGGGGCCGCCGTGCAGGAGTCCATCGCGGCTTGCACGCCGATGCTCATCACGAGTGTCGTTCCCGGCCAGGAGGAAGGAAACGCCCAACTCCTTTTCCAAAATGAATGCGGCGCTCTATGTCCGACGCCCGATGCGCTCGCGGCGAAGATCGAGCATCTTTTTGCCGACGACGCGGCGGCATGGCGGACGTGGGAGCAAAACATCACCCGCCTCAGCAAGCCGGACGCCGCCGTGCGAATTGCCCGATTTGTTTTGGACGAACACGGGGACGAGCGGCTGCCGTCTTGACACGCGGAGCCCGACACCCGACACACGCCAGCCACATGATCCGCGCCTTTCTTTTCGACATCGGCAACGTCCTCCTGCGTTTTGATTTTTCCCTCGCGCTCGACAAACTCGCGGCGCAAAGCGCGGTGCATAACCCCACCGAAGTGCTCGCGGCCATCGATCGGATCAAGCTCGCCTACGAAGACGGCCAGATCGATCGCGCGGGCTTTCTGCGCGGCGCTTTTGATGTCTTGCGCTTCCGGGGCACCGACGCCGATTTCATCGCGGCGTGGGAAGATATTTTTGAGCCGAATCTGCCGATGGTTGCACTCCTTGATCGCTTGCACGGGCACTTTCCACTCTACCTCTTGAGCAATACGAGCGACATTCACCGCGACTACATTTTTCGCCGCTACGAATTTTTCGGGCGCTTTTCAGCGGGCACTTATAGCTACGAAGCGAAGGCGTCAAAACCGGGCCGCGAGATTTACGGGATCGCCTGCCGGCAACTCCGGATCGAGCCGGCGAGCACCTTCTTCATCGATGATCTGCTGCCGAATATCGAGACGGCGCGCGCGCTCGGATTTCAGTGCCATCATTATCATCACGACCAGCACGACGCGCTGCTGGCGCAGCTTGCTTCGATCGGGGTGGCGTAAGCGCGTTCGGTCCTCCTGAGCTTGTCGAAGGATCTCCAACTATTTCCGAGCGTCACCAGCACGGAAATAGTGAGAGGTCTTTCGACTCCGCCGCGCTCCGCTCAAGATGACAGGAGGACGCTACCGCGAGATATCCGACTGGCTGAGGATCGTGAACTGGCTCGATTCCAGCACGGAGACGGCGCACTCGTTGTCTTCCACATGCAGCGCGAGTGCGGTGCGGCCACGCGGGCGCGTGAGGAGCGCGTAACTGCCGAAGATATTGCACTCCGCGGCGAGCAGCGCAGCGAGCAGGCGGCCGAGTTCCGTCGCGCCTTCCTTCAGTTCGACGACGACCAGGTCGCAGATGGAAAAAGGGATGGCGTGCTCGATGAACATTTGCTGCACACTCTCGGGGTCACTGACCACGATGCGGACGATGGCCGTGTCCGCGGAGTCCTGCACGCTGATCGCGAGGACGTGGATATTCCGCTCATTGAGCACCCGGACGACGTCGAGCAGTGCGCCGACGCGGTTGGACAGAAAGATCGAGAACTGTGTGACCCGCTGTCCGCTCTGTTTTTGTGTCGCCGCCGAGGACTTGATGGGCATGGGCTATTTGTAGCAGTAAATGAGACAGAACGCGGCGGGCTTTCCCTCGAGTTCCTCGACCTTGACGAAATACGAACCGCTGACCTGCGGCGAGAAGCCTGCTGCCGCGATCGAGACTTCCTGGTACGGGTCGCTTTCCATCGGCTTCCCGGTTTCGTTGTAAATCGTGACGAGGACTTTTTTGGCCGCGGGCGTCGCGCCGAGCGTGAACCAGTATTGATTGCCGGCGTAGAGATTGACCTGGATGATCTGGCTTTTGCCAGGAGCCAGGCTGCCCATCCAGTTCCCGTCGCGCAGCTTGAAGCCATCATTGGTAAACGCGCCGGCGACATCGAGCGCAACGCGTCGCGCTTCGACTTCATCATTGTTGGCGGCATGCACCGGAGTTGCCGCGAGGGCGGCGCAAGCGAGGGCTGAAAGTAGGCGCTTCATTTCGTTTGTTTCTTCGATATTTCCTTCACGGCCTCGGACGAGAGCTTGGCAAGCTGCTTCACGTCGTCAGCGCTTGCCCCGACATCGAGCGGAAAGGAGACGAGCTTTTCGATCTCCATCATTTTTTTCCGCACCATTTTGACGCTCGAGTCGTCGCGGAGTTTTTCCGGCAGATCCTCGAGGTGTTTGTTGAGAAAAGCGACGATCCCCGGCTGCCGCACGAGTTTTGCGCCGGGCTCGCTGTAGTGGCTGGCGACTTGCCCGCTGATGACTTCGGTGCCGCGCAGCCAGCCACCGACGGTGACGAGCGTGACCAAGTCTTGATCCTTGGCCTCGATCATGGCCGTCTTTACTTCGTTCTGCGTCGCCTCGAGTTCCTCCTTGAGCTGGTCCCATTGATTGTTCTCCGCAAACCCCGTGATGCTGGTCGCGCGTTCGATCACGTCCTTGCTCACCCCGAGCACTTTCGCGAGCGCCATCACGTCTTTGCCGATGTTTTTCACCTGCGGCCCGTCCTCAGCCTCGATGGCGATGTAGCCATCGGCGATGAGGCCGCCGAGGTTCAGCGCGATCTGCGGGCGGCTGGTGTAATTCGTCGCAATCGGCGCCCGAAACTTCGAACTCCAGTCGATCTTTCCGAGCTTGTTTAGCGCGGCCATAAACTCGCCCGGCATCGGGATCGAAAGGCCATCCGTCTTCGCTGCGCCGGCCAGTTCCTCGGCGGTCAAAGGCTTCGGTTCACCCGCCGCGGAAGCGCATAAACAAATGA
Source organism: Chthoniobacterales bacterium (assembly GCA_038240495.1). Taxonomy (GTDB): domain Bacteria; phylum Verrucomicrobiota; class Verrucomicrobiia; order Chthoniobacterales; family Chthoniobacteraceae; genus Chthoniobacter. The sequence continues at coordinate 10,362 of JBBSDS010000064.1, forward strand.
GCGCGAGGCAGCCCGCGAACGTGCGTTGATTCCAAATCATGCCCGGACGATATGCGAACCTCGCGACCATTGTCACCCGGCAATTTCGCCGTGCCGGCGCAGAAAATTTTGCGCGCGATTTCGCGTTGGCAGGCGCGCGGGGCGTCCCCTAGTGTGACCGATCTATGAAAGCCCAAGTCATCGTGATGCCGAAACAAAGCGTGCTCGATCCGCAAGGTGTGGCGGTGCGCGACGCGATCCATCATCACGGCCTGCCGGCGGTCAAGGCGGCCCGCGTCGGCAAATTCATCGAACTCGAACTCGACGGCTCGGAGACCGAAGCGCAGCTCCACGAAGTCTGCCGCGACTTGCTGAGCAACCCCGTGATCGAGGACTACAAGTTGGTTCTGGAGAGTTGATCGCTGGGAGTTGCCGCGCTCTCTCATTTAATTTCTATGCTTTTCTTCCTCTGCGTCGTGCTCCCGCCCCTGGCGGTCTTCCTGACCGGGCGGATGGGGAGCTTTTTTCTCAGCCTCATTCTCACTCTCTTCGGGTGGCTGCCCGGAGTTATTCACGCCTTCTTTGTCGTGACGGATTACAAAAACGAACAGCGCCTCCGCGAAATCGCGAAAGACCTCAAACCTTGACATGAAAGCTGCCGTAATCCGTTTTCCCGGCTCGAACTGCGACCAGGATTGCGTCCTCGCTCTCACAGAACTCGGTGTTTCCACGGACTACGTCTGGCACAAGGAAAAGTCCGTCGCCGATTACGACCTCGTGGTTTTGCCCGGCGGATTTTCCTACGGCGATTATCTCCGCTGCGGCGCGATCGCGCGCTTTTCACCCGTCATGCAATCCGTGAAAGAACACGCTGCCGCGGGCAAGCTCGTGCTCGGCATTTGCAACGGCTTTCAAATTCTTTGCGAGGCCGGGCTGCTTCCCGGCGCGCTCATTCGCAATCGCTCGCTCCACTTTGTCTGCCAGCATGTGCATGTACGGGTGGAAAGCGTCGCCAATCCTTTCCTCCACCAGACACGAACCGGCACGCTGCTGAATATTCCGATCGCGCATGGCGAAGGCAGTTACACCGCCGATCCCGACACCCTCCGCGAATTGAATCTAAAAAACCGCGTCCTGCTCCGCTACGCGGATGCGGGCGGTGCCGCGACCGATGCGGCGAATCCAAATGGCTCCGCGGAAAACATCGCGGGCATCATCAATGCAGCGGGCAACGTCTTCGGTCTCATGCCGCATCCGGAGCGCGCCTGCGATCCGCGCCTCGGGAGCATTGATGGACGGGGCATCTTCGAGTCCATCCTCGTCACGCTCGGCGTCCGCCAGGCAGCGTAGAAAACTCAGCGCGGCGCGCGAAGGACGAAGAGATGGCTGTTGAAGGGCGTGCGGCCCCACAGCGGGCGGAAGTCGGTGGAAAACCCGCGCGCTCGGAATGGCACAAGGATATCCTCAACCGTTGAATAGTGCAGGGCGCGGGATTTCATCCATCGAGTCATGCGGAGGAAAAATTCCTCGCATTGCGTGACGCGGAAACGCCAACTCTCATCGCGCGGGGTCGCACGGATGAGGCAGAGACCGCCCGGCGCGACCTGCACCGCGAGGTGATCGAGCAGCTCGGTTTGCCGCTCGGCGGAGAGGTAGTGCAGCACATCGAAGAGGACGACGTGGCCGCGGAACCCACCCACGGCCAGCACATCGCCAACCGTAAACGTAACCTCGCGATAATGACTCGCGGCTGCGCGGCGCGCTTCGACGATTTTCCCCGCATCGAAATCCAGCCCCACCAGCGGCGGAGCGAATCCATGTTCGCGCAGATAGAATTCGAAGAGTCCGAGCCCGCAGCCGACATCGAGCACCGGCAAAGCCGAATCCTTCAACAACTCAAAAGCGGCTTCGAAGATGGGATCGCAGCGCAACTTGCCGCGGACATAACCCTGTCGCCAGCGCCCATCGAACTGGCTGGCGATCCGTTCGATCAGTTGAGCCGCGGATAAATGCACAGCCCGGGATGGCTGACCGCTACTCCTTCCGATTCGCCAGCACGTAATCGTGAATCGAATCGACCGACGCCAGTGCCTTCTTTGCGGTCTCGGAATTGGCCACGCTGACCCCGAATTTTTTCTCGAGCGACACCACCAGTTCCAACGCGTCGATGGAGTCCAGCCCGAGGCCACCGGGACCGAAAAGCGGCAGATCGTTGGCGATCTCCTCCTTCGAAACCTTCAGCATCAGATTCTCGACCATCATTTCCTTGATCTCCTCGCGGAGGTTTTCGTCGGGCATGGCGGGGCGGTGTATTTCTTTGGAAAAGGATTCGGTTTCAAGCCTTTTCGCGGTTTCATCAAATCCACGTCGTTCTGAGCAAAGCGAAGAATCGCTGACTGTTCAGTTTGATTTCGATGACGTCGTCCTCGTTTTCCGTCATTCGATTTCGAGGACGAGGACGAAAGTCCGCGATGCCGTCTCCGCACCGGGATTCCCGCGAAGCGTGTTGGTGTCCCTCAAGATGACAGGTAGCTTCCACGCACCCGCATGCCCGCCGCCAAGCTCCGTCTCGACCAACTTCTCGTCGCCCGCGGGTATTTCGAGTCCCGTGAAAAGGCGCAGCGGGCGATCATGGCAGGCGGCGTGAGCATCGGCGAGCAACGGGCCGACAAGCCCGGCACGCGCGTCGCCGAAGACGCGGCGATTACGGTGAAAACGGCCGATCGTTACGTCGGTCGTGGCGGATTGAAACTCGAGGCCGCGCTGGCTGCATTCAGCATCGATCCGGCGGGCGCGACGTGCCTCGACATCGGCGCGAGCACCGGCGGTTTTACCGACTGCCTGCTTCAGCATGGCGCGGCCAAAGTCTTCGCCATCGACGTCGGCCATTCGCAACTCGACTGGAAAATCCGCAGCGACCCGCGCGTTGTCGTCCGGGAAAAGCTCAACGCCCGCCACCTCACCCGGGCCGACATTGGCGACCCCATCGCCGTTTGCGTCATCGACGTGTCGTTCATCTCGCTGACTTTGATCTTGCCTCCCGCCGTCGCGCTGCTGAGCAATGGCGGCGTGATCATTCCGCTGATCAAGCCGCAGTTCGAGCTCCGCAAAGAGGACGTGGGCCGCGGTGGCGTTGTGCGCGATCCCGCGCTGCACGAGCAGGCCGTGGAAAAGATTCGCGCTTTCGCTGCCACGCTCCCCAGCTTTGCATGGAGCGGGCTCATCGAGTCGCCGATTCTGGGCGGCGAAGGGAACAAGGAATTTCTCGCATGCCTCCGCGCCGTATCGGCCTGATCGCCAATCACGCGAAGAGCGGCGCGGGCGAACTCGTCCACGAAATCGCCGCTGCCTGCGTCCACCGCGCGCTGCCGCTGCTCCTCGACACGCACACCGCCCGGCTCATCCACGCGGAGTCCGCAGCCACGCCGGCCGATCTCGCGCGCGAGTGCGATCTCCTGCTCGTGCTCGGCGGCGACGGCACCATTCTCCAAGTGCTCCACGCACTCCGCGAAGCCTACCGTCCGATCCTCGGCATCAATCTCGGAACGCTCGGCTTTCTGACCTGCGTGAGCGCCGCCGCGTGGCCGGACGCGCTCGACGCAGTCGCTGCCGGCAGCTACCGGCTGAGCGAGCGGACGCTGCTCGAGATCAAAGTCGTGCGCGACGGCCAGACCCTCACGCGGCACGTCGCCCTGAACGACGCCGTGATCAGCCGCGGCGAGCTTTCCCGCCTCATCAAACTGAATGTCGCCGTCGATGGCGCGACGCTCAGCGAATACAACGCCGACGGCCTGATTGTCGCCACGCCCACGGGTTCCACCGCTTACTCGCTCAGCGCCGGAGGCCCCGTGCTCACTCCCGACAGTGGCGTCTTCGTGGTCACGCCCATTTGCCCGCATGTGCTCACGATGCGCCCCGTCCTCGTCAGCGATCAATCGCGCATCGAGATCGCTCCGTCGCGCGAACAGCCCGATGTTTTTCTCTCGCTCGACGGCCAGGATTCCGTGCGCATTCTGGCTGGCGACGTCATCCACATCACGCAAGCTCCGCAACGCCTCCATCTCGCCATGCTTCCGGGCATGTCATTTTTCGAAGTCCTGGGCCAGAAGCTGAAATGGAGCGGCACCGCGGTATGATCACCGTCGGAACCCTCCTTCGTCCCGATCACGTTGCGCTCGATTTGCGAGCCGCGACACCGGTTGCTGCCATCGAAGAAGTCGCGGGGTTGGTGAAAGGCGATCCCGCGGTCCTCGAATGGGGAGCGCTGCTCGCCGGAGTCCATGCTTCCGCACCGTGCCTGCCCGAACCGGGCGGAGGATTTTCGCTCTGCATTCCGCACACTCGCGGCGACTGCGTCAGCGGGATGGTGATGAGCGTGGGGCGGTCGGAAACTGGCGTCGTTTTTCCAAACGTCGAACTACCCGTGCGCTACCTCTTTTGCCTCGCCGTCCCGCGCGCGCTCGCCGCCGATTACTTGCGCATCGTTGGTTTGCTGGCGCGTGTTTTCAAAGATCGGCAGGCCGAAGGCGAACTGCGGGCCGCCGCTACCGTGCCGGAGTTCGTGGAACTCCTCTCACGCCGCGAAGCTAAGCTCTAAGCCGGAGAGTCGAAGGATCCCGTGGCTTTGAGATTCGATGTGCCTTGAAAGCCTGATGAGCACTTGTTTCGGTGGGCATTGGCAATTCCACGGGATTCCTTCGGCAAGCTCAGGACAGTCTCTTCGACTTCGCTCACCGCGGCGCTCCGCTCAGGATGCCTTGAATTTCGGTGTATTTCAACAGGCTGCTAAAGGGTGGAACGTCTTTGGCGTTCCGGCTGGACTTATTTCACAGTCTTTAAGGCGTCCCTTCCAAAACCACGCCGGCCAGATCCACCGTCCCGGCATCCCGCACGACGAACATAATGAACGCTTCGAAGTCTTTCGCCGGCGTAAAAGCGAACTCGAATTTCTTCCACTCGGGGCCGCTCGCCAACTCCTGTTCGTGATAGAACTCGTAAGGATCATTTGTCTGCCGCGCGCCGACGTTCACAGTTAGCCGGTCGGGACTGCGGACCCAACCCGTCAAGACGTAGCGGGTGCCCTTCTTGTATTTTTGATTGCCTCCGTAGGTCGTGAGTTGGAGTAGTCCACCCTCGTCCACCTTCTCGATCTTGATCCGCACCGCGCCGAGATCTTTGCCCGGAGAATCGGTCAGCTTCGTATAAGTCGCAGTAACTGGCGCCCACTCGGAATTATCGGTCCACTCCTTTGGCAACCAACCTTTCACCACATGGCTATTCTTCGCCTTGACGGTGAACTCTGTACCTTCGTTGCCAAAGGTCGGGAGCAAACTCTTGGAACCTTCAGCCATGACTAACCCAGGGTAGCCGCAGATCAGGACGGTAATGGTCAGAATACTTGTGAGCGAACGCAGTAGAGAAAAGGAGCAGCGGGGAGAAGTCATGGGTGGTTAGACGAAAGTATTGGGAAGCAATGAATTGTCGATCACCGACATCGCTTTCGCTACCTCGATCGCGGAAACCGCTGGGATCGCAATGAAGTGATCGAACAAAGATGTCTTGAAACGCCCCTGCCGTTCGTCGTCATTTTAAAAAGCAAACCAAACCAAATATGACCGTCAGCAACACCAACACCGTCCGTTTTCACCGAGTGCTCCGCGCCAAACCGGAGCGGATTTATCGCGCCTTCCTCGATGCGGATGCGATGGCCAAGTGGCTGCCCCCGTTTGGATTCACCGGCAAGGTGCATCGCATGGACACCAAAGTGGGCGGGACTTACGAAATGTCGTTCACCAATTTCACCACCGGATCCAGCCACTCCTTCGGCGGCACCTATGTCGAACTGAAGCCGAACGAATTCATCCGCTACACCAATGAATTCGATGATCCCAATCTACCCGGCGAAATGCAGACGACGATCATCCTGAAGCAGGTCTTCTGCGGCACCGAGTTGAACATCACGCAGGAAGGAATTCCCGCAGTCATTCCCGCCGAGGCTTGCTACCTGGGTTGGCAGGAATCCCTGACGCTCCTGGCCCAACTGGTCGAACCCGAGATCCCGGATCAACCCTGAAATAGTCCGAACTAAGCCTCCGCCAGAGGCAGCCACTCCAAGCTGCCCACAAAACGCTTGAACCTACGTCACCGGCCCAAAATCTATTTCCAGAATCGCCTGTCATCCTGAGAGCAGCGTAGGCGGAAAGGCGGGCTTAGCGAAGTCGAAGAATCCCGCGCATTTACGGGCTATATCGCAAGGACCCGGCGGGATCCTTCGACTCCGTTCCACTGCTTGCGCGGCGGTGGTAAGCCTTGGCGGCTTGGGTCTGGCGAGAGACTGTGTGAAAAGTATTTCGCTGAGCCCATGCTGGTTTAAGCAGCAAAAAGGGCCTCGGGCTGGCAATCTCCAATTCCAGCATGAACTACGTCGCTGGAGCCAGCCGTGAGCAGAGCCTGCTCTTTCCCGAAGTCATCGATGACTACATCACGCCGGAGAACCCGGTGCGCTTCATCGATGCGTTTGTCGAGCACCTC
>JBBSDS010000065.1:0-16835 GCA_038240495.1 Chthoniobacterales bacterium
CCCCAGCCGGCGACGATGCGATTGCGGTAGGGAAAAGTCTGCGGGCTCGGAGGAAAGGTCATCGGAAACTCCGACACGACGGCCCCGGAAGCCGCGATCTTTTCGGCGAGAGCTTGGTTTTCCGCCGGATACAGATCCATCAAGCCAGAGCCGATGACGGCGATGGTGCGACCCTGCGCGGCGAGCGCGCCTTGGTGAGCCGCCGTGTCGATGCCGCGGGCGAGACCGCTGACCACCGTCAGACCAGCGTAGGCGAGCTGGTAGGAGATCTTCTTGGCGCAATCGAGTCCGTAGTGGCTGGCCTTGCGGGAACCGACCACGCTGACCGCGTGCTGGTCGCGCTCGACCAGAGTGCCCCAGACGTAGAGCACGATGGGCGGGTTGTAGATTTCCTGGAGATGGCGCGGATATTCCGGCGCGCTGCGGATGACGACGGATGCGCCAAAGTCCCGGACACGCGCGAGTTCCGCCGGCAGGTCCACGTGGCTTTCCCACTTGGCGATGCCCTCGCTCAGTTCCGGTCCGACGCCTTCGACTTGCCGCAACTGCCCGGCGCGTGCCGCGAGCACACGTTCCGGCGTTTCAAAGACCTCCAACAGTCGCCGCAACCGCACCGGTCCGAGATTTGGCACCATGTTGAGGGCCACGCAGGCTTCCGTCTCGGTCATGCGTGCGGAAGCTGTGGAACGGCGCGCGGCTTGTCAACAGCAGAGCGGCACCGCTGGAATCGGAGCATGAAACTCCATTGACCGCCGTGGCGGGGGAAGCCTACAACACTGCGCATGGATGCTTTTCCCCGCACTCTCCTGACCTCGCTGGCAATTCTCGCGCTTTCCGCGGCGGCTTGGGCCGTGGAGAAAAACGGCTTCCTGGTGACCGTCACAAAGGTCACGCTCGATCGCGCCGATCAGCGCGGCGGCTATTATTCCGCCGACCGCATCAACCGCACGCAGGGTCTTAAACTCTCGATTAAGAACACCTCCTTTTCGGCGATGCCGGAAGGGGAGGTGCATTGGGAAATTCTCAACCGCAAACACGATTCGCCGAGGGTCGAGCTCACGAGTGGCAAGGAAAAACTGAAGGAGCTCAAGCCCGCGGAGATGGCAGAACTCTCGATCGGAGCTGCAGAAGTAACGGGGTATCGCGATATCGCTGAGACTTCCGTGGACAAGCTCGAGTGGCAGATCACCATCCTGCAAGCGGGCAAGGAAGTCTTGAAGGCCTCGAGTACGGCGAGTTTCGACGTGGTTGCCAAACGAGCCACCAAGGTCAAGGCACCGGCGCGCTAGTTTCTGGATGGGGGGGAGTCGCGGGGTTGGAGCATCGGCCGAAAATCATTTCCACATCTGCGGCAAGGCGGGCGCAGCGTAGTCGAAGAGCCTGTCCTGAGATTGCCGAAGGAATCCCGCGCATCTACGAGCGATATCGGGACGGGGCGATCATGCGCAAAGATGAGTTGGAGTGGCGGGTCGCGATCACTCGTGAGGGTTAAAGATGCGGCTAAATTTGCCAGGAAGCCCTGCTCGAATTGCCAGGGCAATCGCATCAAAAAATTCCGGATTCACCGAGGCAAACGCGCCAACACGCGTCGCCCCACACGGTCATTCTGAGGAACGAAGAACCTCTGATCATTGTCTTTCTCCGCCGCAGACCGAAACCAGAGCGGCGCGCGGGCCCGGGCAGAAAGCACCGTGGTCAAAGACAGAGATCGGCTCGCCCGCCCTTCCTTCCTCCGCTTGTCCCTTCCTCCTCCTCGGAGGTTCTTCGCAAGCTCAGAATGACAGGGTTTGGAAGCCGCCACTGGCGCGGTGCCACGACACCCCAATTTGATGCGATTGCCCTGCTCGAATTGCCCAATCCAGAGCCGGCCAAGCCTGAGCTGCCGAAGTAGCGGTCGAGGCTCCTCAGCGGCAGTCTCGAGACGCCAAGCGTCCGCTCCAGAGATCCTCGGAGGATGTATCGAAATTCCAAATTCGGGTGTCATCCTGAGCTGAGTGGAAGGGAGCCTGAGCGACCGGCACCGAGTCGAAGGGGTAGTGCCCTGAGAGTTCTGCAAAAAGAAAGCGGGTCATGGTAGGGCTGGGAGCGACCAAGCTCGTGCAGCGCCCAAATCTCCAACGCAGCCTGAGAGGGGGAATAGGAGCCCGTCTGTGGGGACGGTTGTTCGGGGAACGCTACGAGGCCGCGCTGGACGAGGGCGACCGCGGTAAATGGAGTGGCGCTTCTCCGCAATACTTCATCGCGCCGTCCGACAAAGCCGCGACGCCGCTGCACATTCCCGAAATGAAATAAGTCCGCGACTCATTCGCTGGCGGGTCTTCCACGGCCCGTCGGCGCTTAATCAATCCCCCAGCTCGACGTTCCAGTAAGCGAGATCGACGAAGTGCCGCCAGCTCTCGTGGCGCTGTCCGTCGAAGGTGATATTCACGAAGGGCCGCCACTTTGGGCGCACCGGCTTGCGGATAAGATGCATGCCAGCCTGGTGCGCGAGGCGATTGCCTTTCTTCGTGTTACACGCGATGCACGAGCAGACGATATTTTCCCAAGTCGTCAGGCCACCTTTGTCGCGCGGCAGGACGTGATCGAGATTTAGGTCGCGCTTGTCGAAAACCTTCCCGCAGTACTGGCAGGTGTTCTTGTCGCGCTCGAAAATATTGTGCCGCGTGAACTTCACTTCCTTCTTCGGCAACCGGTCGAAGATCATCAGCACGATGATCCGCGGGACACGAATCTTGAACGAAATCGTATGCACCATTTCCTCTTCCGGTTCGCGGTGGGAAAAATCGCGCCAGCTCTCGAAATCGTGCGTCCGAAAGTTGTTGCTCTCATCCGCATACACGACCTGTGCGTGCCCCTGGCAGATGAGGGTAAAAGCCCTGCGCACTGTGCAGACGTTGATCGCCTGCCAGAGCCGGTTTAGCACGAGTACTTGACGATCGAGCATTGGGGAAGGCTTTCGCCTGGGGCTTGGAAAAGTTGCGCGGAAGCTAGCCACGAGTCCGCCTGGTGTCAATTCACGTGCGGTTCAGGTAGTGGCTCAATTTGGGCCGAGCGTTGGAGAGGCGGCTCTGTCCGTAGGACGTGCCTCCTTTGCCCACCACAGGTGGCACGTCGCCAAAGCGCGACAGAGCCACCTCTACACCGGCAAATTGAGCCACTACCGCGGTTCAGACTGGCCGGAACGGAGGTCTGCCCATTAGGTTTTTCCGCAATATGAGAAAGGCGTTCCTCCCCGTTCTGTTCCTCCTGGCCACGACGGTGGCGCACGCCCAGTTTTACGCGCCCGACACCGAGTTTCACGACCGCAGCCAGCGGACGTTTCCCGTGGAAGCGGCGCGGGTGCTGGCTTGGAGGCAAAATGGCGCGCAGGATTTGATCGCGAGCGTGACCTACAAGTTGGAGATGACCGAGGCGAGGGAGAGCGTGTGGCACATCCAGTGGCTCGATGCCGGAAAGAATCCGGTGCGCGAGAAGGAAGTACGCTACCCCGAGTCGCTCCTCGCCGAGGGACCGACGTTTTTCCGCGAAGTTTTCCGCCAACTCTGCGGTGATGATTGGCGACCGAAGGCAGGCGCACCCGCGGGCTTGGACGCGGCTTTTTGGGAGGGGGCGAAGCTCGCCGGTGTGTCGCGTCTGGAGGCGCTCGGAGCGGCGGGTGCGTTCACCGCCGGGGTGCGGCAGAGTGGTGCGTCGGCCGCGGATGCGGCACGGATTGCGGGAACGCTGGCGCACGGAACGATGCCGCTGCTGGGGAATGGGCTGACGCTCGATGGGCTGCTCCTGAGCCGCGCGGCAGCCTGGCTCTGCCTGGCGGAGCAATTGGCCGGCATGCCGGACGACGCGGCGTGGACGCCGATCCTTTTCCTCTCCGGGCGCGAACGCCCCGCGCGCGCCGTGTGGCAGGCCGCGGTTCCTTCGCCGGGTACGGAACGCGGGGCGGCCGGGCGGTTTTGGGATCTCATTCTGCGCACGCCATCGACCAAGGACTGTTTTCTTTTCGCCGCCCAAAAGGATCAGCGCCAGTTTGCTCTGCCGGCGATGCTCTATCCGGCGCAGTTTGACCGGGCGTGGATGACTTTGCTCGTGGAGGTTTCGGATGAAGTGGTCGGCAGGGAGATGATGCCACGGCTCTTTGAGTACGGCCCGAATGTCAGCACGCGTGGCGGGGTCGGTGGTGGGCATTGGGGTGCGCGCATGGTGGGCGGGGCGATGGGCCAGTGGCTGGAGGCGCTGTCCGCGTTTCAGCCGCCGCCGCACGACTATACGTCCTACCAGCCGGTGCTGAAAAAGGCCTTGAGCGCGGCCAGGGCGGCGGGCAATGACGAGAGCGCGTCGATCACGGCGCTGGCTCCGCTCGTCAATCTCGGTCTCGACGAGGGTGGCGGAGCGCTGATTCCACTGGCGACAGTGACCGCGCGCGATCTGCTCGGCTACGGATGGGAAACGGCTGGCCTGCAATTTGGCTACACGCACAATTTTCTCTCGGGAAACCTTGGCGACCCGGAAGGCGCGGAGGCGATTGCCCGCCCGGCGCTCGATCAATTCAAGGGGGTCGATCCCTTTTTCAAAAAGCCAAAGGTCGCGCCACGGAATCCGCTGCGCGATCTGCGTCGCCTGCAGTATGTCGGCTCGTCGCTTAGCGAGGGTGCGTTCATGGAAAACCTGCCGAACGATTGGAAGACGCCGCCGGCGCGCTATCTCAGCCGGCGGTGGTTGGACCGGGGTGGCATCAACGGTTTTGAAATGCTGGTTCGAGGCAAAGCCAAGCCGGAGGAACTGCGCGCAATGCTGGACCGGATGCGGCGGGAAGGCGGGCCACTGGCAGTCTGCAATCTCGTGAACCACGACCCGGGTTACAAGTATCCCGCAGTCATCGACCTGCTCGATCTGCGCGGGGAACTGCTGGCGGAGATGCCGTGGACGTATCAGGAGCGGGTCAAGGCGATGGATGAGGAGGGCAGGGAAGGGAGCAAGCTCCACGCATTCGACCGCGCGCAGGCCTTGGAAAAGCTGGGCTGGGAGCACCTCGCGTTTCCCAACCACTACCTCATCTTCACCCAGTATCTGATCGGCAACGCCGAAGCCTCGGCCAAGCGTTTCTACGATCAGGTGCAGCCGTTCGTTACGGAGCGAGTGGGTTTTTCCAATAATACCGGCCCGGCGCGCTACGCCCTGGCTTGGATCGAGGATGACGAAAAGATGAAGCGGCGGGCGATCGAGGACAGCGCCACCTTCAGCCACTCCGACCTGAAGATGCAGATCACGGACGCGGTCCTGCGCAATGACGTCGCGCGTGCCACGAAGGTGATCGACGCCTGCGTCGAGCGTTACAACGGCAGGAATGAACCGCTCATCAAGGACTGGCTGCCGCTGCTGCCCGCGCTGCTCGACCCACAACACGCCGATTATGGGCGCGCTTTGGATACTTTCCCCGACGACCAGAGCTGGATATTCCTCCGCTGGGCGCTCGCTCGGCAGAGCAAGCTCTCCGTCGAGGACACCGTTCGCCTTTTTCGTGGCAAGACCGATGGGGCCGAGGGCATTTTTGCCGCCGCGGCGCGGGGCGACAAAAATCGCTTCCTCGCGCTCTACACGCAGGTCACCCTCCCGGCGATGGCCCGCGTGGTCATCACGCATGAGTTTCTCAAGCTCAACAACTACCCGCAGCCGAAGGAGCAGCCCGACCTCAAGCCGCCGGGCGCACGACCGATCGACGAACTGGTGCGCGAAGAACTGCGGCGGCAGAAAGAATAGCCCGGAGGCGGGCGCGAAGTTGCTCGCGGTGGAACCTGAGGCTGCTAGATTTCGCGCACTTCCCATGAAATTTTGCCTGCTTCTCCCCGCCGCTCTTTTAGCCTTCGGTCTTTCGCTGGCCGCCGGCGACACGCCTGATTTTTCTTCCCTAAAGACCGCCGACGATTTTTGGAAAAAAGTCGAGGAACTCCAAAAGGAGCCAACTGAACGACCCAAGACGCGCGAGGAAATGATGGAGCAGGTTCTCACTTGGTTTGGTACGCAGCAGACGGCCGCGGAGGCTTTTTTGAAGGCGTTTCCCGAGGACGCACGGCGCTGGCAGGCACGGATGATCGTATTGCGTGCCGGCATTCAGCTTCGGCGTTTTGCGGGTCAGCCGGGTGCCCCGGATGCCGACCGAAAGAAGCTGGAAGAAATCATCAATGCTCCAGACGCCCCGGCGCCGATCAAAGGCGAGGCGGCGTTTATGATGGTCATGACCCGAACCGCCGAATTCGCGCCCGACAAGCCCGAAGCCTACGCGGAGTTTCACAAAGCGGCGGCCGAATTTCTCGCCAAATACGCTGACCACCCGCTGGCCGCTCAAATGTCGCAGATCCAACTTCAGGTGCTCAACCAGGATCCTTCGCCGGAGGGTCAGGAGATCCTTAAGAAGTTAGCCGCGGGCTCTGACGCCAGAATTGCCGGTGCTGCCAAAGCCGCTCTTGAGAAGCGCCAGAAAATGGCGGATCTGAAGACCAAGCCGGTGGATCTCAAATTTACCGCGACCGATGGCAAGCAAATCGATCTCGCAAACCTTCGCGGCAAAGTGGTGCTGGTCGATTTCTGGGCGAGCTGGTGCGGGCCGTGCATCGGCGAGATGCCGAATGTCGTCAGCACTTACCAGAAGCTGCACGAGAAAGGTTTCGAGATTCTCGGCATTTCGCTCGACCAGGACAAAGCCGCGATGGAGGGCGCGCTCAAGAAACACGAGATGACGTGGACGCAATATTTTGACGGCAACGGCTGGCAGAACAAGATCAGCACTTCCTTCGGCATCGAATCGATTCCAGCGGCGTGGCTCATCGACAAGAAGGGCATGCTGCGCGAGACGGGACTGCGCGGTGATGCTCTCGGGGCGGGTGTTGAGAAACTGCTCGCTGAATAAGCTGCCGACGTGCGCTTCCGCCTGATCGGCATCGTACTGGCGTTGGTCTGTGGCGCGACGCGCGGCCAGGATGCGCCGGCCCAAGCAGGCGGAGTTTTCGTCGCCGTTGGTTACGGCGGTCGGCGGATGAGTTCCACCGACGGCCTGCGCTGGGAAAACGACCAACGCTGGAGCGACGAAGCGAAAGACGACGACAACGTCCTTTTCAATGTCGCGTTTGGCGCGGGCCGGTTTATCGCCGTGGGTGGAGGGGCGAAAGTGGGACACGTCCTGAGCACGCGTGATGGGCGGGAGTGGAAGGAATTGCCGCCCTGGAAAGGTCGTGTCGCGACCATCGCGTATGGCAATGGCCGATTCGTCGCGGGCCACGATGCCGAGTTGTTATCTTCCTCGGACGGCGAGGTGTTTACGCCCGGTCAAAGACTTGATTGGAAGGGCAGCGTCCACGCCCGTCGCAGTGCGTGCGGTGACACGGAGGCGGGGTTTCGTTTCGTCATCATCGGCGACGTGGATCTTTGGGCGGAAAGAAAACGCGTGAGTTGGCGCGCAGTGACTGGCAGCGGCGCGACGTACGAGCACGCCGCACTCGATGCGACCGCTGCGACCGATATCGCCTACGGCTCCGGACATTTCGTCGCCGTCGGTCCGGACGGTTTGATCGAGAGTTCTCACGACGGCCAGGCATGGCAACGCCACGCCGCAGAACCCGGCCAGAATTTTTCACGAGTCGTCTGGACTGGTCGGCGTTTTGTCGTCAGCGGCGGCCAGGCGACGTGGAGTTCACCCGATGGAGTGACTTGGAAGAAAGGAGCGCGTGGGATGCCGTGCAGCGTTGCGTGGGCGCGCGACGGATTTCTGGGCCTCGGCTTTTCGTGGGGTGGGAACGTCCACACGTCGAGCGATCTCGTCGAGTGGAGAAAAGTCGCCGTCCTTCCGGGTCCTTCGCTGCAAGCGGTCGCTTACGGAAAGCCGTAGCGGTTTTCCTGGACTATCCGCGCAGAGCGGCGAGCGCCGCGTCGAGTGACGGCACGTCGCTGATTGACATGCACGGCGTACCTTTGCGCGTGCGGTTGAGCAAGCCGGCGAGCACGCCACCGGGACCGAGCTCGATGAACAATTCGCACTTTTCCTCATCCACGAGATATTCGACGACTTCCGTCCAGCGCACCGTGCCGGTCACCTGATCCTGAAGCGACGTGCGGATTTCGTTTTCCTCGCGCACCGGTGCAGCATCGACATTGCAGATCACCGGAAAGCCCGGTGTCGAAAGTGGCGTGGCTTGCAATTCTTCGCCGAGCTTGAGGTAGGCCGAATTCATGAGGCGCGAATGATAGGCGCCGGCGACATTGAGCGTCTTGGCGAGGCGGATGCCATGCTCCTTGGCGAGCGAGACGGCGAGAGCGACTTTGGAACTTTCGCCGGAGATGACGATCTGGCCGGGGCTGTTCAGATTGGCCACGTCCACATCCGTCTCGGCGGCGAGTGTGCGCACGGCGCTCTCGTCTGCGCCGATCATTGCGGCCATCCCGCCGGAGGTCTGCTCGCAAGCTTCCTGCATGAAGAGTCCGCGCTGGGCGACGAGCTTGAGTCCGGTTTCAAAATCAAATGTGCCCGCCGCGGCGTGCGCTGTGAATTCGCCCAGCGACAGCCCTGCCGCGGCGTGGATGGGAAATTCGCCGACCTCCTGCCGGAGAGCCGCGAGGCAGGCGAGTCCGTGGACGAAGAGCGCCGGCTGACAGTTTTTGGTTTGTGTGAGCTCTTCGTCCGGGCCGTCAAAGGCGATGCTGCTGAGCGGCCGCCCGAGAATCTGATCTGCCTTTGAGAAGAGCTTCGCGATGACGGGGTACTTGGCTGCGAGATCCTTCCCCATGCCGACGGTTTGCGCGCCTTGTCCGGCGAAAAGCAGAGCGATGCGTTTTGTGTTCATAAGCGAATTCCGAGTTTAAGCAGCCGCCCGGCGCGGCCCGCGCTGCGAGTGAGAAATTCCGCGCCACGAGCCATCGCAACGTCGAGCGCGACCGGTTCGTCGATGATCGCGCAGGTCGCGTCGAAGATGGAATCCACGTCCGAATCATCAGCGATGGAACCAGCGAAAGCGAGAACCGGAATTCCGTGTTTGCGCGCAAGCGCGGCGACGCCTGCCGGGCCTTTGCCTTCCAGCGTCTGGCCGTCGATCCGGCCTTCACCCGTGATGACGAGATCGCTGGCGGCGATGCGCGCTTCGAGATGCAGCGTCTCGGCGAGCAGGTCGAATCCGGAGCAAACTTGAGCGCGGCAAAAACTCATGAGCCCAAAGGCGATGCCGCCGGCAGCGCCAGCGCCGGGCGTGTCACGAAAATCGCAGCCCAAGTCGTTGGCGACGACATCCGCTAGATTGAGCAGCCCTTCCTCCAGCGCCACGATGTCTTTGGAGTTTGCGCCTTTTTGCGGGCTGAAAACCTGCGCTGTTCCGCGCTGGCCGAGCAGGGGATTCTGCACATCGCAGGCGGCGACGATTTCCGGGAGTTCGATTGCGTTCTCGTGTTCGATGCGAATCAGGGCGAGGAGATTTTCCGGGAGCGGAGCGAGGTCGTCGCCGTCGCTCGTGAGAAATTTATAACCCAAGGCTGCGGCCATACCGATGCCGCCGTCGGTTGTCGCGCTGCCACCGAGCCCGACAAGAATCTTGCGAGCACCATGCTCAGTTGCGTGGCGTAAAAGTTGGCCGGTGCCAAAGGTGTTTGCGCGCATCGGTGCGAGTTCTTCGTTGCGCAACCGCCAAAGTCCGGAAGCCTCGCTCATCTCGATGACAGCAAGCTTTTCCGACTCCACCCAGGCGTAGCGTACGTCCACTTCACGCCCGAGCGGATCGAGCGCGCGCGTTTGGACCCAGGCGCCCTCCAAGGCATCGCAGAGAGCCTCGGCAAATCCTTCGCCGCCGTCCGCAATCGGCGCGCGGGAAAGCTCCGCATCCGGCCAGACCCGCCGGAGGCCGGCGGCGATGGCCTCGGCTACAGCCACCGCCGTGAGTGAGCCCTTGAACTTGTCCGGCGCGATGAGGATTTTCATGAAGTGGGGGATGGGCAGTTTCGCCGCGCCGCCAACCGATGACAAGCGGGGGAAGCGCCTGCCGCACAAAATGAGGGAGAGAGCAGCGCGACATGGCGTTCCGGCGACTCGCCGATTGCGGGTCGCGGAGAAATCGCCTACGGTCGCGCCGTTGTCAGAAAAGCGGAGGGATGGTAGAGCGGTTTATTGCACCGGTCTTGAAAACCGGAGAGCCGCAAGGCTCCGTGGGTTCGAATCCCACTCCCTCCGCCATCCCCGATCATGTCACTCCCGCCCGTCGCGCTCCCGCGCTTTTCCATTCGTCGGAAAATCGTGTTCGGATTTGGGACGGTGCTGATGATGCTTTGCGTGATCGGATTGATCAGCTTCCGGAGTTCGGTGGCTTTTATGAAGACCGCCGAATGGGTGGCGCACACTCACGAGGTGATGGAGATCCAGGAACGCACGCAACGCCATCTCATGGAGATGGAGAGCGGGCGCCGGGGCTTCATGATTACAGGCGACGAGCATCTGCTGAGCGGATTCGAAGAAGCCCAATCACGGATCATCGACAACTTCAACGCGCTCAAGACAGCGACGGCGGACACCCCTCAACAGACACTGAAGCTGGACCGACTGCTGACGCTGATTCAGCGCAGCTTCTCGCTCCAGCAGACTGAAATTGAAACGCGGCGGACGGAAGGATTCAAGCCGAGTGCGGCGCTTTTCGCCAATGGTGAAAGCGAGCAAACGGCCCAGGAAATCCGCCGCATTCTCGCGGATTTCGATCGCGAGCAACGCGCGTTGCTGACCGAGCGGGCCGAACTCACCCGGCTCATCGGTCAGGCGACACAGATCACGATTCTCTCCGGCAGCGTGTTCACCTTCATCGCCCTTTTCGTGGCCTGCATTCTCATCCTCCGCGATGTGGCGGCGCGGCGCCGTGCCGAGGAGGCACTCGAATCCGAGCACAACCTGCTGGTGAGCATTATCGATACGATCCCGGATCATGTGTATGTGAAGGATCGCAAGGGGCGCTACATCCTCGATAACGTGGCGCATCGGGAGTTGCTCGGGAAAGTGGGGAAGGGGAGCACCGCGGGACGGACGGTGTTCGATTATTTCGCGTCAGCCGATGCCGCTCGCTTCGATGACGACGACCGGTCTGTTGTCGAGACGGGAGCATCAATCCTGAATCGCGAAGAGCCCGTGCCGCAGGAGGCCGGGCGGGAGGTGTGGGTCGAAACGACCAAGGTCCCGCTTCGGGACATCCGCGGAGCGATCATCGGCTTGGTCGGCATCAGCGCCGACATCACTGACCGCAAAGGCGCGGACGAGAAGTTGCGGCTCTTTGCAGCGCAGCTCGAGAGGAGTAACGCCGAGCTGCAAAACTTCGCCTCCGTTGCTTCCCACGATTTGCAAGAGCCGCTGCGCAAGATTCAGACCTTTGGTGATCGCTTGCGCGTGAAATGTGGCGAGGCGCTCAACGCCCAGGGCCTCGACTACCTCGAGCGCATGCAAAATGCGGCCCAGCGGATGCAGGTCTTGATTCAGGATTTGCTGAAGCTTTCCCGCGTGACCAGCCGCGCCCTTCCGTTTGAGGAGTGCCCGTTGCGGGGAATCGTCCGCGCCGTTCTCCTCGACCTGGAAGTCGCTATCGAGCAGAAAAATGCCGAGGTCGAAGTCGGCTGGCTTCCCGTGATCGAGGCCGACGCTTTGCAGATGCGCCAACTTTTTCAGAACCTGATCAGCAATGCGCTCAAGTTCAATCGTGCGGCCACCCGACCCTGGGTCAGTATCTCGGGTCGCATTCTCGACAGCCAGGAAGACAGCCTCCCGGGAGTCCCGACTTGCGAGATTGTCGTGCAAGATAATGGAATCGGTTTCGACCCGCAATTCGCGGAACAAATCTTTGTTGTTTTCCAGCGTCTCCACAGCCGCAGCGAATACGAAGGAACGGGCATCGGCCTGGCGCTCTGTCGGAAAATTACTGATAGGCACGGCGGGACGATTGTGGCAAAAAGTGGCGAAGGAAAGGGAGCCACGTTCATTGTGACGCTGCCGGTGAGACAAACTTCCAAACAAGCCCATGAATAGAGAAGCCATGCCAATTACCATTCTAATGGCAGATGACGATGCGGATGATCGCAGACTCACACAGGAAGCTTTCGATGAAGGCCGGTTGATCAATGACGTGCGCTTTGTCGAGAACGGTGAGCAGCTTCTCGACTACCTGCGCAAGCAAGGCAAATACGCTCCACCCGCGGAAGCGCCGCGGCCTGGTCTGATCCTGCTCGATTTAAACATGCCGCGAAAAGACGGCCGCACGGTTCTCAAAGAGATCAAAAGTGATCCGATCCTGCGCCAGATTCCGGTGGTCGTGTTGACGACGTCGAAAGCGGACGAAGACATCTACCGCAGCTACGACCTCGGCGTGAACAGTTACATCGTGAAGCCAGTTACCTTTGAGGCGCTCGTGGATATTCTCCAGACGCTGGAGAAATACTGGTTCGAGATTGTCGAGTTGCCGCCGCACAAGGAGTAGCGGCAGCAATTATTGGATTTTGAATACCGGATGACGGAGCGCCGCCTTTCGCATTCCCAATTCTGCGTTCATTATTTGCTTCGTGCTTTCGCCCGCTGAACTCGCCGCTCTCCGTCAGGATTACTCGCAACGTGGACTGCGCCGTTCGGACTTGGGTTCCGATCCGATCAGGCAATTCAACGCATGGCTGGCCGAGGCAGTGGCGCTCCAACTCATCGAGCCCAATGGGATGACACTCGCGACGGTGGATGCGGCTGGTCAGCCGTGGACGCGAACGGTCTTGCTAAAAATCTGCGACGAACGGGGCTTCATTTTTTTCACAAACTACACGGGTGCGAAAGGCCTTCATCTCGACGGAAATCCGCGCGCAGCGTTGACCTTTTGGTGGGGTGCGCTGGAGCGGCAGGTGAACATCACGGGCACCGTAACGAAAGCATCGCGCGAAGAATCCGCCGCCTACTTCCATTCGCGGCCGACGAGCAGTCAGATTGGCGCGTGGGCTTCGACGCAGAGTGAAGTCGTGACCGATCGCGCGCAACTCGAGCGGCAATTTGCGGAAGCGCTCGCGAAGTATGGCGAGACCGGGATTCCGCTGCCGCCGCACTGGGGTGGATACTGCCTCGCGCCGCAGACGATTGAGTTCTGGCAAGGCCGCCGCAGCCGTCTCCACGATCGCTTGCGCTACTCGCTGGAGCCTGGCAGTTCGTGGAAGATCGAGCGCCTCTCTCCGTAGGACGCGCCGAGGTAAATTTAGCGGCAGAGCCAGCCGAGTTGCATCCACGTTACAAACCACTGCTGCACTTTGGCGGCATTGGTTTCCGGCAGGGCTTTGGAATCCGCGAAGGCTTGAGCGCAGGCAGTTTCGAGCGATGCGCCGCCGCGGAGCGCGGTGAGCAGGAGAAACGCTTCGGGCTCAAGCCGCTTGTAGTAAACGGAAAGTTCGTGGCGATGAATCGCGAGATGAATGGGCTTCCGGCTCGGATGGGCTGTGAGCCGCATGCGGCGCCGCGGACGATCGCTGGAAACAGCGTTGCTGAAGGCGCCGGTTTCAATCTCGCTCTCCTTGAGCTTGAGTAGCAATTCGTCAACAGGATGTGACAGCTCCAGCAGCGAAATGTAAGGCTGGAGGCTGATTCGCAGCTTGTCCGCGGGCGCAGCGCCGATTTGCTCGGGTTGCAGACGCGGCTTCTCCGGATCGTCGAAAGCGATCACGCGAGCCCACTCGACGCGGGCGACATCGACCGCAAGTCCTTCGTGCGGTGTGATGAGTTCGGGATGCGTGCGGAGGAAACTTTCCAAGTGCCGGCCGAGGTTGCGCATCGTCCACGAAGTCGATCCGCAACTCTCGATGTAGGTGTTGGCGAGGCGGTCGAATTTTCGTTGTCCGACAACCGCACGCAGTCCCGGATAATCTTCCGCAAAGCTCGCGAGCAGGCGCCACCAATACTGCTGATTGTAGATCTGAAGTCGCTCGAAGGACGTCAGCCGGTCATTGGGTTTGATGAATTTCGCGGCGACATCGGCCGTCGCCGAGCCGTCGATCCACGCGCGTTGCATGCCCTCGTCGGGCATCAGCGGCCGGCCGATTGCCTGCAACATCAGGCGCTGGACGCCCGCCAATTCTCCGCCGCGGCTCTTCTTCTTAAGCGGCGAGCGTGCGGGCATCGGGCAGGTGCTTGTTCGCTTTCAGCGCTTCGCGGTGCACTTCATCGAAGGACGGAATGCGGTCATCCCACTCGAGCAAAGTCGCAGTGCGCCCGACGCGCCGCACGGCGTGCTCATACAATTTCCACACCGGATCGAGCACCGGATGATCGTGCGTATCGAGAATGTAGCGCTCGTGCTTCGTATGACCGGCGATGTGTATCTGGGCCACGCGCTCTGGCGGCACGGCATCGAGGTAATCGTACGGATCGAAGACATGGTTTTTTGACGATACGTACATGTTGTTCACGTCGAGAAGGATTCCGCAGTCGGCGCGCTCCGCGACTTCGGAAAGGAATTGCCACTCCGTCATTTCGGAAATGTGAAACTCGGCATAGCTGCTCACGTTTTCGACTGCGACGGGTCTTTCCACAAAGTCCTGCACCTCGCGGATATTTCGTGCCGTGGCCTCGACTGCTTCCCAAGTGTAGGGCATCGGCAAAAGGTCGTGCGAGTAGCGGCCATCGACGCTGCCCCAGCAAAGATGATCACTCAACCACGGTGTCTGCGTGCGCCTGGTCAGTCGCTTGAGCTTTTTAAGATGTTCGCGATTTGGCCGGTCGGCGTTGCCGAAGTACATCGAGACGCCGTGCTGGACGACGCGATACTGTTCCAAAATCTGATCGAGCACATGGAGCGGGCGCCCCGCATCGACCATGTAGTTTTCGGAAATGATCTCGAACCAATCGACGACCGGCTTCTTCTCCAAGATGTGCTGGTAATGCGGCACGCGCAGGCCGATGCCGATGCCATATTCGGTAAAGGCGTTGAAGCGGTTGGCGGGCATGAAAAGAGGGGCTCCGGCCGCAAGCGACCGGAGCCCCGATGAATTTGCGCTGGGTTACTTCACCGCGCAGCCGCCCTTGCCTTTGCAAGAGTTCTTGCCTTTGCAGCCGGCGTCGCCGGTCTTGCAGCCGCCCTTGCCTTTGCAGGAGTTCTTGCCCGCACAGTCATGGATTTCCTTCTTCTTGTCGTCGGCGAGGACGCCGGCGGCAGCGACCGTGGATTTGTCGGTCGAGGTGGCCGTCGCAGCATTGAGCTTGGCGACGAGGCCGCCGGAAAGGATTCCGGCGATGGCGGCGCCGGCGAGCAGCGCTTTGGTGGTGGATTGGCGTTTCATATGTCTTTGGTTTATCTGGTTTTGTTTTTTTGTTTTCTGCCCGCATCGACTTTCGAAGACTCGTCAGTCATTACCGGCAAAATCTGGTGTCAGCCTCGCGCTGGTTCAGGCGCAGGGATGCTGATGGGACGACGAACGAGTGCGTCGCTTTGATTGCATGACGAAGAATTTTTTTCGCGCATGGCCGAATGTTTGGGGGTGGTTCGCCGGTGGGACGGATGCCAGGGGGAATCGCAGCATAGGAACAGAATGGACGGGCGGGAAGTAGGAATTGCGCGATTGAGCGGCGAAGAGATAAATAGCGGTCGATCAATTCTGCGCCATGAGTTCGCGTTTGGACGCATCCACCCAAAACCCCATTCACACCGATACAGACCGACTGCAAAGCGGCTACCGCTACGCACTCGCGCTCACGCACCGTCCCGCCGACGCGGAAGACCTCGTGCAGGAAGCGTGGCTGAATCTCTGTCGGCGCTACGGTCGCGTGGAATCGAATGCGCTGCTCTGCACGGCGGTGCGCAATCTTTTCATCGATCAATGCCGGCGGCGAAAGATCGTGCATTTCGAGTCGCTCGATCAGCCGGAGCCACCGGTCATCCCGCCGGTCGATGGCGAAGAGCCCGGCTTGAAAGGCGACGTCGCGGCGCTGCTCGCGGTCCTGCGTCCGGTCGAGCGCGAGACGCTTTTTCTGCACTACTATGAAGGGCGAACGGCGGAGGACATCGCCCAACTCACCGGCC
The DNA here is from genome assembly GCA_038240495.1 of Chthoniobacterales bacterium. Classification (GTDB taxonomy): domain Bacteria; phylum Verrucomicrobiota; class Verrucomicrobiia; order Chthoniobacterales; family Chthoniobacteraceae; genus Chthoniobacter. The sequence goes on from JBBSDS010000065.1 coordinate 16,038, forward strand.
AGCCGCGCGGCACGGTGCTCAGCCTTCTCCATCGAGCCATCGCAAAACTTCGCGAAGCCGCCACCACCGCTTCCGCTCAAACCGGACGCAATCAATGGCTGCTGCTCTTCGTAGGAATTCTATGACGGGCGCGCGACGAACCGATTCCATGCCCTGCTTTCATGTCTGAACTCCGCAAACAAATCCGCGACCACTACGCCGCACAATCGCTTCCATCTGAAAAAGTGGAAGCGGTCTTGCGCGATGGGCGTGCGGCTGCGAGCGGGGGCGAAAGCAAGTCGTCGGGCGACGACAAGATTGTGCGTCTGGCGTCGCGCCGCGGCAGTCTGTGGCGTGTGGGACTGGCGCTGGCGGCGTCTGTCGTTTTGCTCGCCGGGCTGGCGTATTGGTGGCCGCGCGGCGGGAAGACGATCGAGTTCGCCGCGCTCGCGCCGCGAGTGGTGGAGTTTTTCGGCACGCCGCCGGAGTTGCCGAAGCGATCGCAGGACAAAGGGGAATTACACGCGTGGTTGCTGGCGCAAGGCGCACCGGCGGATTTTCAAATTCCGGCGAAGCTGCTCCCGCTGGAAAGTTTCGGTTGTCAGGTTGTCGATGTGCATGGGCGACCTGCGTGGCTGACGTGCTTTTGGCGCGAGAAAAAACCGGGCGCAGCCGGCGGCGAACTCATCCATCTCCTTGTGGTGCGCCGGAGCGATTTTCGCAACGTCCCGGATTCCCGTGTCCCGCAAGTCCGGGAGTTAAGCGGCTGGAGCTTTGCCTCCTGGGCCGAGGGTGATGTGATCTACACGCTGGCCACGG
>JBBSDS010000066.1:0-16773 GCA_038240495.1 Chthoniobacterales bacterium
CATCAAAGCGGACATCGGCGTGAAACATGGTCGAATCGTGGGTCTCGGGCACGCCGGAAATCCGGGCATCCAGCACGGCATCACGCCCGGCATGGTCATCGGCGCGGCGACGGAAGTCATCGCGGGCGAAGGCTGCATCGTCACCGCCGGCGGCATCGATACGCACATCCATTTCATCTGCCCGCAGCAAATCGAGCATGCGCTCGCAAGCGGCATCACCACAATGATCGGCGGCGGCACCGGTCCGGCTCACGGCACTTACGCGACGACCTGCACGCCGGGCATCTGGAATATGCACCGCATGCTCGAAGCCGCGGAAGAGTATCCGATGAATCTCGGTTTTCTCGGCAAAGGCAACTGCGCCACGCACGAGCCGCTGCGCGAGCAAATCCTCGCCGGTGCCTGTGGGCTAAAACTCCACGAAGACTGGGGCACGACGCCGGCAGCGATCAGCACCTGTCTCGACGTGGCCGACGAACTCGACGTGCAGGTTGCCATTCACACCGACACGCTGAATGAGTCGGGCTTCGTCGAGGACACGATCAAGGCGTTCAAAGGCCGCACGATCCACACCTTTCACAGCGAAGGCGCGGGCGGCGGACACGCGCCCGACATCATCAAAGTCTGCGGTGAAGCGAACGTGCTGCCCGCGAGCACCAACCCGACGCGCCCCTTCACCGTCAATACAATCGACGAGCATCTCGACATGCTCATGGTCTGCCATCATCTCGATTCCAGAATTCCCGAGGACGTCGCTTTTGCCGAATCGCGCATCCGCCCCGAGACCATCGCTGCGGAAGATTTGCTCCACGACCTCGGCGCATTTTCGATCATGTCGAGCGACTCGCAAGCGATGGGCCGCATCGGCGAAGTCGTCATTCGCACCTGGCAGACGGCGCACAAGATGAAGACGCAATTCGGCGCACTCCCCTCCCCGATCTCCGATCTCCGATCTTCGATCTCCCATTCCGCCGCCGATAATTTCCGCGCGCTCCGCTACATCGCCAAATACACGATCAACCCGGCAATCGCGCAAGGCATCGCCCACGAGGTCGGCTCCATCGAGACGGGCAAACTCGCCGACCTCGTCGTCTGGAAGCCGGCTTTTTTCGGCGTGAAACCGGAAGTCGTGCTCAAAGGCGGACTCATCGCGATGGCCAATATGGGCGACCCGAACGCCAGCATCCCTACGCCGCAGCCGACATTCTATCGCCCGCAATTTGCCGCGCACGGACGCGCGAAGTTTTCGACCTCAGTCACCTTCGTCAGCGGTGCCGCGCTGCAACATGGTTCGCTCAACGAACTGCACCTCGCCAAGCGGCTCGTCGCGGTGAAGAACACGCGCAAAATCACGAAGCACGACCTGCTCTGGAATGACGCTCTGCCAAAAATGGAAGTCGATCCCGAGACCTACACCGTGAAGGCCGATGGGCGTGTGCTGACGTGCGAGCCGGCGAAAGTGTTGCCGATGGCGCAGCGATATTTTCTGTTTTAGCAGGCCCACCTCGCCGCACATGCAGATCGTGCCTCACGCACTCACCGGCTTCGACTCCCACCTGCCCACGGTTCGCATTCCGGTCGAGCGCTCGACGCTCGCCAAGCGGCGCTGGCGCGGTGTCGCCGAGGATGGCGCGGAGTTCGGTTTTGATCTCACGACGCCGCTGCCCGATGGAGCCGCCGTCTTCCAGTCCGACACGGCGATCTACGTGCTCGCGCAGAAATACGAGGCGGTGCTGGAAGTTCGGAGTTCGGAGTTCGGAGTTGGAAATCCGGCGGATGCCGCGCGGCTGGGATGGATGATCGGGAACCTGCATTTCCAGATCGAAATCGCGAGCGACGTAGTGCGCGTGGTCGATGATCCCGCGGTGCGCCAGCTTTTCGAGCGTGAGGGCATCGCTTTCGCCGCGTGCAAGCGCGTCTTTCATCCACTCACCGGCGGGCACCGCCATTGACCCGATGAAGCCGGAAGTCGGAAGTCGGAAGTCGGAATTATCGTGGCTGCCGTTTTTGTTGCAGACGGCGGATGCGCTTTTTCCTACGGGCGCGTACGCGCACTCGCTGGGTTTTGAGGAAAGTGTGCGGCTCGGATTGGTGCGCGATGAAGCGTCGCTGCGGCGCTTTTTGCTCGAGCAAATCATCCCCGCCCAGCAGCACCATGAACTGCCTTATCTGCGCTTCGCCTTCACTGCCGAAACGCTCGACGAGCGATGCACCCTCGATCGCGAGATCAGCGCCTGGAAGCTCGCCCGCGAAACCCGCGAAGCCAGCGCGCAGCTTGGTGGGCGACGGTTGAAGGCGCTGCGGACGATTGCGGATGCGCAGATCTTTTCCGAGTTCGACGACGCGATTCGAAGTGGCCGGGCGAGCGGGCATCATCTGGTGGTCTGCGGTTTGCAAGCCCGCGCGGAAGGTGTCCCTCTCGCCGCGGCGCTGACCGCGTATTTTTACCAATCGATCGCCGCCGTCTGCGCCGCGGCTTTGAAACTCATCCGCATCGGCCAGGACGGCTGCCAGCGCGTGCTGCGCACGGCCTGCGCGGACGCGGGAAAAATCGTCGAGCGTTCGCTCGCGGTCGCGCGGGACGACGCCGGTTGGTTCAATCCTCTTCTCGAAATCGCCGCGATGCGCCACGAGCGCGCGGAGGAGCGGCTCTTCATTTCGTAAAGCGACCGGCGACCGGGACGCGCTCAGCTTTCGCGAGCCGCGACTTCATTTTCCAGCAAGGCGGCATCGACCACGCGGAGAAAGCGTTTCACGTCGATGGGCTTGGTCACGTAGGCGCTCGCGCCTTCGCGGAGCATGCGGTCGATCTCGGAGTGGGTGGCATCGGCGCTGACGATGATGACCGGCACGGCGCTGGTCGCGGGATCAGAGCGCAGGCGCTGGAGGACATCGCGACCGGGCAGGTCCGGCAGATCGAGATCGAGGAGCACGAGATGCGGGCGATGCTGGCGCGCGAGTTCGAGGCCGATCGTGCCCTGCATCGCGGGGATGAGGTCGATGTCCTCGCGGCGCGCGAGGATGGCCTCGACGAGGCGCAGATTGGAGAGATTGTCCTCGATATACAAAATCGTCCGGCGGGCGCGATCAGGCGGCGCACCGTCATCGGACGCCGCTTCGGACCCATCGAGGCCGGAGAGCGACATCTCGGCGAGTGGTAATTCGACCCAGAAAACGCTGCCCCGTTCGGGCTCGCTTTCGACGCCGATTACGCCGTCCATGAGTTCCACGAGCCGCTTACTCAGGGTCAGGCCGAGTCCGGCACCCTGAACCGCGGTTCGTTCCGCGCCGAGCCGCTGGAAGGGCGTAAAAAGCAGCGAGACCTTTTCCGGCGGCAGGCCCAGGCCGGTGTCGCGCACGGCGATGCGCGCGCGATCCGGGGTGGCGCGCGCGCAGTCAATCTCAATGCTGCCGCCGCTGCGGTTGTATTTCACGGCATTGGAAAGCAGGTTGAGCAAGACCTGCTTCAGCCGCTGATGATCGGCGAAAACGTGAAGGTCGCCGCCGCCGGGGTAGTGGTTCGCGAGCCGGATGTTTCTTTGCTCCGCGAGCGGACCGATGAGCTGGAGACTTTCACGGATCAGGCGGCGCAGGGACACTGACTCGGGTGAAAAAGTGAGCCTCCCGGCCTCGATGCTGGCGAGATCGAGCACCTCGTTGACCAAGTCCAGCAAATGGCTGCCGGCTTTCAAGATGTGCTCGGCGCACTGCCGCTGGTCGCCGGTGGATTCAGCCTCGATGATCTGGCCGAAGCCGAGGATCGCATTCAGCGGCGTGCGCAGCTCGTGGCTCACGCGGGAGAGGAATTCGTTCTTCGCGTTGTTCGCGCGCTCGGCCTCCTCCTTGGCGGCATGCACGATTTCATGGGCCAGCTTGCGCTCGGTGATGTCCTCCGCGATGCCGACCAGGCGATACACCTCGCCCGCGGCATCGCGCACCGGAAAGGCGCGGTCGTGAATCCAGCGCACGGCACCTCCGGGTTGCACGACACGGTACTGCTCATCGTAGGTGCCAGCTATCTGCCGCACTAAGGCGGCGACCACCGCGGGGCGATCTTCGGGGTGAATGGCGTCCACAAATGAAAGCGGGTACTCGTAGAGACTGCCTAGGCTGCGCCCCCAGACGTGCTCGTAGGCCGGGCTGACATAAAGGACCCGCGTCTTGTCCACGGCGGTCATCCAGAAGACTTGATTGATATTCTCCGCAAGCTGGCGGAAGCGCTCCTCGCGATCCTGGAGACTCGCGTGCGCCGTCTGCAATTCCTCGTGGGACCGGCGCAGACTTTCGCGCGCGACATCGAGCCCGGCGGCGGCGCGCGCGACTTCCTCCTGTATCTGGTTGAAGCTCGCCGCCATCTCCCCGAGTTCGTCGTTCGAGTGGATCGAAAGCGGCGCCAGGTCCAGCGTCACTCGCGCGGCCTCGAGGTCGCCACGGTTCAGCGCATCCATCGCCTCGCAGAAGTCCGCGAGCGGGCCGGTGGCAAGACGTTTGGCGGCGGCCGCCGTCTCCGTCGTGGCGTGGCCGATCATGCCGGGCAGGACGAGGCCGACGCTGATCGTGAGGAGAGCGACGAGGACGAAGATGTCCGCGAGCACTTCCACGAGCACGGATTTGCCGCTGATATTTTGCACGGCGATCAGGTAGCCCGCGCCGTCGAGCACGAGCACCGCGAGCATCGCGCCGGTGAGTTTCAGGTGGATCGTCCGGGCGATGCCCGGCAGGCCCGCGCGGCGGCGGTCGAAGAATTTCCGCCACGCGTAGAGTGCAGAGCCGGAGTAGGCCAGGCAGATTCCGGCGACCACGGTGGGCAGGCCAAACTGCTGGAAGCCAAGAATCGTCGAGACGCCCCAGACGATGGCCGCGAGCGCGCCGAGCCGGATCATCGTGGGCGAAGCGCGATACGGACGCGGCATGTCCGGCGCATCGCGGCGCAGCAGCCAGACGGCGATGCTCGGCATGCCGATGCCGATGAGGTAGGTGAAATTTGCCGCCGCCACGATCCAGATGGGATCGCCGAGGAGCAGGAAAACGATCGCCATGCCAGCCGTGAGCAGCGTCGCCGCGAGCGGGGCATCGGCGCGGTCGCGCTGCGCGAGAAAGCGCGGGAGCAGACCGTCCTCGGAAAGCTGCGACATGGTGCGCGCCGCGCCGGCCAGCGGAGCGAGCGTGCCGTGAAACATATTCAGCGTCATGAACCAGATCGCCGCGCCTTTCGCCGCGCTGCCGAAAAGCGGCGCGAATGTCGGACCGAGCACGAGCGCGAGATCCTGGCCGAGCGGCTTCGGGCCGAGCACGCCGAGCCAGACCACGGGCAGGATGGCGAAATAAAGCGTCGCCATTCCCGCGCTCGCGAACATCGCGCGCGGCACGTTTTTATTTTGGTCGATGGTTTCTCCCACATGACACGCCGCCTGCTCAAACGCCGGCGCAGCGAAGCCGATCAAATACAGCCCAGCCATGGCGCTGGTGATCTGGCCGAAGAGCCCCGGAAACGGCGTGGTGAGATGAAAGGTCGTGGCCTGATGCCAATCGACATGACCGGTGAGCACGGGGATGAGCGCGGAAAGAAACGCCAGCACGCCCGCCCCGGCAGCGATCACCGTCGCGAGCCGCGTGGCCCAGTGGACGCCGAAGAGATTCACGATCGTAAAAATCGTGACGATGGCCGACGCGAGCAGCGGCACGGAGACGCCCGGCAGATACCATTCGCGGAGCGCCGACGCGGAGAGCAGAGCCGTGAGGCCGCACGTCGGAACCCAGCCCCACCAGTAACAAACGCCCGTGAGATTTGCGAGCACCGGGCTGTAGGGACGAAAGGCTTCCGCGCAGGTCGCGGCAATGCCACCGACACGGTTCGGCCACATCAGGACCAGTTCTGTCCAGCCCGGCAGCGCGAGCCAACTTAGAATAAGCCCGGCGATCAGCAACGGCACGGCAGCGCTTCCCTGCCCCGGAATCGTCCCCTGCCCCGCAAAGAGCGCGGCCAGCAGGAAAAGGCTTTGATTACTTCCACCCATGGCCAGCGCCGTAGTCCCGATCCAGCCGATCCTGCGGGGATGCGGCGCGGGCTGGTCATCAAGAACGAGGCCGGCGGTTTTCATCGAGCGTTTCCCAAGTCCGCGGATGCTGTGTGCGGGCTGAATGGATGTCGAGTGGCAATCGGAAACCATCGCGGGTGCAGACGCGGGCTCTTTGATGTCGCTCGAATTTGCCGCCATGCGCCATGAGCGCGCGGACGAGCGGCTGTTCATTTCGTAGCGAACTCGGAGGGACACGCTCCTGCGTGTTCCCTAATCAGGGACGCGTCTCGCCCACCCACCACCCCCCACTTGTCCCGTCCGCCACCTCGGCGGGAGCGCGTCCCTCCGGTCGAAGATGCCAACGAGCGCTAAATCCGGCTTCCTTGCCGGGGGAGTATGTGCCGAACCACAAACCAGCATGAGCGACGGGTTTGAATACGATGTCTTCCTGAGCTACAGCGCGAAGGACACGGCGGTGGTACGCCCGCTGGCGGAGCGGTTGCGGGCGGACGGGGTGAAGGTGTGGTTCGATGAATGGGTGCTCAAGCCCGGCGACAGCATCCCGGCCAAGATCGATGAAGGGCTGGAGCGTTCGCGCGTGCTGGTGCTCTGCATGTCGGCGCATGCGTTCGGCTCGGACTGGGCGCAGTTGGAGTCCGGCACCTTCCGCTTTCGCGACCCGCTGAACAAGGAGCGCCGCTTCCTTCCCCTGCGCCTCGACGACACCCCCATCAAAGGCTCCCTGGCGCAATTCCTTTACATCAATTGGCTCCCGGCGGACCACGGAGGCGAGTATCCGAAGCTGCTCGCGACTTGCCGCTTAAGCACGACTCCAACCTCTCAGCTTGCCACCGGGCAGAAATGCGCTGCAGAAAAGGTCTTCGAGTTGCCGTATCCGGGTCATCGCCGGGTCATTGCTTGCGCGTTCAGTTCGGATGGACGACGCGCGCTCATTGGAGCAGACGAAAATATCCTGCGCCTCTGGGACGTGGAGGAGGGACGGTGCGTTCGCGAACTTAAAGCGCATACGGGCAGAGTTAAGAGCGTAGTCTGGAGCGCTGATCAACGGCGCGCCTTGTCAGGATCGTCAGACAACACTGTGCGCGTGTGGGATGTTGAGACGGGGCGTTGGATATCAAGATTCGAGGGCCACAATTACGGAATCTCGACGGTATCGTGGAGTGCCAACCAACGACTAATCTTATCTGGTTCGGAAATGGAAAGGTCGTTCCGGGTTTGCGATGTCGAAACTGGGAGACAGTTCAGCGAAGGGAAGCTGATCTACCAGAGCATTGGGCGCGACGGCGTTCCCGCAGAGATGAAGCGCCTGCCGTCCGCCGAGGAACGCGTGGTGTTGGGCGAGATGGAGCGGCAACTGGAGCAGCGCTACCTTTGCCTGCGGCAGGGCAACCAGCTTGTCTTCCCGAGCCATTGCGGACGCGACCGCCCGGCGGTGGTGGAGCATCCGTCGGTCTTCGTGAGCTATGCGGTGAAGGGCTTTCTCGACGACATCTATGCGACACTGGTGGTGAAGCTGGCGGCAAGCGAGTCGTTCAAACTCGCGGAACTCTGGCGCGATGCCGCGGACTTTGTGACGCTCGCGGGCGAGCATCACATGGGAATCAAGCTGACCCGCGAGAGCGGCAGCCAGGGAGACATCAGCGTTTATTTCGGCAAGGGCGTGGCGCAGCAGGAGCAGGTGATCTTTGCGAACTACATCCACGGGCATTTGGAAGGGACTTGTGAGAGCAAACCGGAACGACTGCGGCATTATGTCTGCCCGCATTGCCATGAACCGAAAGGCAATCCGGCGGCGCTTGTGAAGCGCCTGCTCGCGAAGAAGCAGGAGGCGGATACAGAATGCGACGCGTGCGGAGGGCGATTCCCGCTCTGGGATGCGCTGGAGAAGAAGTTTGCCAGCGAAGCGGTGCGCCGGCAGGTGGAGGAACTACAGGCGGACGACGTGGCGAAGCTGACGACGCGCCGGAAAGGGAAGCTGCTCGTGCTCGATGTCGGCGCGCGCATCACGAGCGCGAATCAGAAATGGATGGAAGTGGCCCGGAGACGAAGACGACGGGATCGATCTGCTGGTCGAGTTCACCGATGACGAGGGCAACGGCATCGGCAACAGGGGACTCTGCCTGCAACTCAAGGCTGGCAATTCGCACCTGACAAAGCGGAAGTCCGATGGCGTGGAATTCTTCACGATCAAGAAACAACGCTGGGTGAAGACGTGGATGAATCAGAAGTTCCCCGTAATGCTGGTGATCGGCACCTTCTCCGAGGAGGACGAGCGCGCGGTCGGGAAGGAGAAGGTGGAGTTTGCCGACGTGCGCTGGATGGAAATCACGAGCGTGCTCGAACGCGAAAGCGCGGACGGAACGAAACCGGTGAAGCAGATCGAGTTTAAGGGCAAACGACTGGACCTCGCCAGTGTGCGGAAGTGGCGGGAGAAGATGATCGCGAAGTAATTCGCCGGACGCTGAACGTTGGCACGCCCGAGGTTACCTGAAACTTCGAGTTCCTGCGCCCGGATTCAATCCACAAGACGGCCGCGGGATTGGTCGTGGCTTGGTTTGGGAACGAGTGATGCAGAGTCGCCTTTGCCCGCGGGACGTGCCTCCTTTGGTCAGAGGCGGCACGTCGCCAAAGCGCGACAGAGCCGCCTCTACACTTGTAATTCGAGCCACTACCGCCGGCGGGGTTTGACCGCTTGACTTCAAAAAGACGGCCTCTAACGTTCCGCACTCCGCATTCCCAGCCTCTCGCTCGTCGCTTTCATGTCTCGAATTTTTGCCCGCCAAATTGCCTCCGCACTCGCTGGAGCGGCGCTTTTTTTCCTCCCGTCTGGGCCCGCGGGTGCGCAGGAAGTGCTCAATGGCATTGCGGCGGTGGTGAATAGCGAAGTCATCACTTTTGGCGAGGTGCGCGAACTGGTGGCGCCGAAGGAAAAACAGGCGCGCGACACGCTAAAGGGCGAGGCGCTCGTGGAGAAGGTCAAGGAAATCCGCCTCGCGGCGATCAACGACCTGATCGACCGCTCGCTGATCATTCAGGAGTTCAAGAGCAAGGGCTTTACGATCCCGGAATACTTCATCGATGAACGGGTGACGACGATCATCCGGGAGGAATTTGGCAATGACCGGCAGGCGTTTTTGCGGACGCTCGCGGCGCAAGGTTTCACGCTGGATAAATTCCGGGAATTCGAGCGCGACAAAGTGATCGTGCAGGAAATGCGGAGGCAGGCGATCAAGGGCGTCACCGCTGTTTCGGACACCAACGTGGCGCAATTCTACAAGGAACACATGGAGGAGTATAGCTCGGCGGAAGAGATCAAGCTGCGGATGATTACGATCCGCGGGAACACGGAAAACAATTCGGGGCGCAAAATGATCGAGGAGATCCGGTCGAAGATTGTGGAGGGCGCGGAGTTCGGCGATCTCGCGCGGATGTATTCGCAGGACAGCAACCAGGAGGCGTCCGGTGACTGGGGCTGGATCGACAAGAAGAAGCTCAATGAAAGCCTGACCAAAGTGGCCTTTTCGCTGAAGGCTGGGGAGGTGAGCCAGGTCATCGAACTCGCCGGGAGCTACTATCTCCTTTTCTGCGAGGCCAAAAAGCAGGCGACGGTGAAACCGCTCAAGGAAGTGCGGGGCGATATTGAAAAAGCACTGCTCCAAACGGAACGCCAAAAGCAGCAGCAGGACTGGCTGCTCAAGCTGCGGCGAAAGGCGTTCATCAAACTGTATTGATGGAGTCGGAGGCATGAGCCTTTCGACTCGCATCGTCGGAATCACGCTGGGCGATCCTGCGGGCGTGGGACCGGAGATCGTGGCCGCCGCGCTGGCGTCTGGGAAACTCGATCCGGGCGTGACTTATCGGGTGATTGGCTCGGAAGTAGGCGCGCAACCCGGAGTGCCGACGGTCGAAACTGCGCAGGCGGCTCGCGCCTCGCTGGAAGAAAGCGCGCGACTCGCATTGGCTGGCGAAATCGACGCTGTGGTCACCGGGCCGATCCACAAATTCCGGATGCAGGCGATCGGCTTTGAGTTTCCGGGACAGACCGAATTTTTCGCCGCGCGGGCGGGTGTGGAGAATTTTGCGATGCTCCTCACCGGTGGCGCGCTGACTGTGGCGCTGGTCACGGCGCACGTGCCGCTCCGTGGCGTCGCGGAAATGCTGCGCGGTTCGGAGATCGTGCGGGTGGGGCGCTTGCTGGAGCGGTTTCTGCGGCAGCGGCTCGGACACACTCCACGCATCGCGGTCGCCGGGCTCAATCCGCATGCCGGAGAATCCGGAGCGCTCGGGCGCGAGGAGATCGAGATTATCGAGCCGGCGGTGGCGGAATTGGAAGATCGAGGATCGAAGATCGACGATCGAATTTTCACCGGACCATTTTCGCCAGACACCGTTTTCAATCGCGCGGTCGCCGGCGAATTCGACGGCGTGCTTTGCATGTACCACGACCAGGGTCTGATCCCGCTCAAGCTTCATGCCTTCGACTCCGGCGTGAATGTCACCCTCGGTCTCCCCTTTCCACGCACCAGCCCGGATCACGGCACCGCTTTTGAAATCGCCGGCAAAGGCATCGCCCGCCCCTCGAGTATGATCGCGGCGATCAATCTCGCCGCGGAACTGGTCGCCAAAAAAGGATCGTCATCATGACAACGATGCGCGACTTAGCGGTGAAGTATTGGAAGGTCTTCGATCTCGGGCTCCAAAACACCTTCGTCTATCGTTGGAATTTTCTCCTGCGTTCGATCTTCGGCATTGTGCCGCTGATCGGCACCGTCTTCGTCTGGCAGGCCATCTTTCAATCCAAAGGCGCGGCGATCAATGGCTACGAGTATTCGTCGATGATCTTCTATTTCATGCTCACCGTCTTCCTCAACAACCTGATCACGCCGACGGAGGACGAATGGCAAATCGCCGCCGAAATCCGCGACGGCAAGATCAGCGCCTACCTGACCAAGCCGCTCAACTACCTCGCTTATCGGATCAGCCTCTACCTTGGTTACCGGCTGCTCTACATCAGCGTCGTCCTGCTTCCGATCGTCATCCTCGCCTGGATTTTCCGCGAGCACCTCCGGCTGCCTGAGCACGGCATCACGTGGCTGGCATTTGCCGCCTCGACGACGATGGCGGCGTTGCTCCAATTCTTAATCGCCTACTCGCTGGCCATGATCGCGTTTTGGGTGCTGGAGGTTTCGACGATCATTTTCCTGCTCTTCTCGTTTGAGTATTTCCTCAGCGGCAACGTCTTCCCGCTCGATATCATGCCTGCGTGGATGCAAGGCTTCATCCGATGGTCGCCATTTACCTATGAGCTGTTTTTTCCGGCGCAGGTCTATATGGAGCGCGTGCAAGGCGCGGCGCTCGCACAGGGGCTGGCGATTCAAACGGGGTGGATGCTTTTGAGCTGGGTCTGTGCGCGGGTGCTGTGGTCGCTCGGCGTTCGGAAATATCAAGCGGTCGGGGGATGATCTCGCACCATGCGCCGTTATCTCGAAATCTACTGGCTGATGATCCGCAACTCGCTGATCCGCGAGATGAACTTCAAGGCCAATTTCACGCTCTGGATGGTCGTGGAATTTTTGTGGTTCATCGGGCAGATTGTCTTTCTCGAAGTGCTCTTCAGTCATGTGGATCGGATCGGCGACTGGTCGAAATGGGAGTGCGTGCTCCTCGTCGGCACGCACCAGATTACGGCGCAGATTTTCCAGGCGTTCTTTTATGTGAACCTCGCGGAACTACCTGAACTCATCCGCACCGGGCGGCTCGACCTGATGCTGCTCCTGCCGGTGGATGCGCAGTTCGCCGTTTCCACACGGAAGTTCGGGATGGATAATATCGTCAACGCGTGCGTGGGCGTGGCCGTTGTCGTCTTTTCGCTTGTCCAGCTCCACGTCGTCCCGCAACTGCATCAGGTGGCGCTCTACGCTGTGGGCATCGGCTTTGGCGTGTCGGTGCATTACGCGATTCTCTTCGGGCTGGCGACGGTCGCCTTCTGGATCGTTCGCGCGCAGGGGCTGATCTACGGCTACTTCAATGTCTTCAACATTGCCCGCTACCCGGACTCGGTTTTTCGCGGACTTTTCAAAATCATCTTCAGCTTTTTCATCCCGGTAATCATCGTCGCGAACGTCCCCGCGCGGATCCTCGCGCGTGCGCTGGAATCCCCGTGGAATGGACTCTCGCAGCTCGCCGGCGCCGCGCTCTTCATCGTTCTCGCGGTCCGCGGGTTCTGGCTCTTTGCGCTACGCCGCTATTCCTCCGCCAGCTCATAAAACCGCGATTCGAAGAGGCGCGGCCGATGCTTGAAAATTGGCTTCGTTTCCCCTTGCGCCCCTAGTTGAAAGCCATTAAGTAACGCCCCTCAAATTTTCCCTGTAACGCCAAAAACCGACTTTTCTCCCGCCCTTTTATGGCCAAAGCAAAAACCGCCAAACCTGCCGCAAAATCGAAGAAGCCCGCTCCTATCAAATCGGTGAAGAGCGTGGCTAAACCTGCGGTTAAGGCTGGGAAACCGGCGAAGGCACCGGCCAAAGTGAATGGCTCCGCGAAGGCCGCCGTGAAGCATGTCGCGCCCACTTCCAGTCATGCCGCGGCAAAAACGCCGAATGGCAGACCAGCGGTCACGACACCGGCCAAGCCAATTGTCCTGACGCCATTTCTGAAGAAGCAAGAGGAGCGTCTCCTCCAGCTTCGCGATTCGATGCTCGATTCGATGATGGGCGTAGCGAAGGACAATCTCCGCACCCGCGCCGAGGGAAGCGAAGCCAGCGCCTTTGGCATGCACCAAGCCGACGCCGGCAGCGATGCCTATGACCGCGATTTTGCGCTCAGCCTTCTCTCGCAGGAGCAGGACGCGCTTTATGAAATCGAGGAGGCTCTCAAGCGCGTAGGCTCCGGCACCTACGGCGTCTGCGAGATGAGCGGCAAGCCGATCGCCCACGCGCGCCTCGAAGCGCTTCCCTTTGCCCGCTACACCGTCGAGTGCCAGTCGCAAATCGAGAAGCAAGGCAAAGTCACTCGCGCCCGCGTCCCTGTCACCTCCCTCTTCGGCCTGACCGACGAAGAACCGGGAGAAAAAGAAGAAGAAGAAGAGCCGGTCAGCAGCAACGACAAGGAATAACCAGTTATGGGCCGCGATTTCATCATTCTCGAATGCACGGAGGCGAAAGCCGAAGGCAAACCCGTCTCGCGCTATATCTCGACGCGCAACAAAAAGAGCCCGAACACTCCGAACCGGCTCGAAAAAAAGAAGTATAACCCGAACTTGAAGCGGCATACGCTCCATCGCGAAACCAAGTAACTCAACGCTTCCTGACCATGCAGCCCAAGACACCACAACGCCGCACGAACTTCCGCAAAGCGAACCGCTCGATGCCGCGCCGCCGCATCGACATCGCCCTCGAAGCGCTTGACTACAAAAACCCGGACATCCTGAAAAAGTTCGTCACCGAGAGCGGCAAGATCCTCGCCCGGCGTCTGACCGGCATGCCGGCGCATTTTCATCGCAAGATCACCCGCGAGATCAAGCGGGCGCGGGCCGTCTTGCTGATGCGCTGAACCGGCGCGCCTAAAAAGTCTCCTCATCGAAGAGGCGCACTTCACCAGAAGTGCGCCTTTTTGTTTCCAAAATGTGACGCGATCGATGTTTCACCTTGCTGAACAGTCTGAAGTCGCGTAGGTGAAACGTAATGTGTTGGGCGATCCAAGGGCTTGTTGCGCTTGTGTTTCCCTCAGCCAGCAAACGACTCATGAGCAGATTTGTTTCCCTCCTCATCGGCTGCTTGCTCCCAATGTGGCGGCGGTTAAACCCGCTCCAACACTGGTGGCTCGGAAGGACGCTCCTCGCGGCGGCTCGTCCCGACACCTCCCGGCGAAGTTTCCCCACAGTGACTGCTCGCGGTGCTCTTAGCCACCGGAGCGCCCCATGTCACTCGAAGAACCGTGCACTCCGCGTGCGCTTCCCGGGCACCACAAAGTATCGCCATCTGAAAACCTATCCGTATGAGACCTCAAGACTCCAAGGGCTCGGGTCGCCGCCAAGGGCGCGGCCCACGCCGTTCCTCCCGTTCGCGCAGCGAATCCCGCACTCCTCAACCCTCGCCTCAACCGAAGACATTCTGGCAAAAAGTAGTTTCGTTTTTCAAACCAGATCCATCCCAGGTCAACCGTAGCCAGCCGCGTTCTGGAGAATCCGGTGGCGCCGGAAATCGCTCGGCCCGCAAGCCGGAGTCGGTCGAAGTCACCTCACCGAAACTCTATGTCGGCAACCTCAGCTATGACGCGACGGAAAATGATCTCTTCGAACTCTTCAAGGGGCTGGGTAGCGTGAAGAACGCTGAGATTGTCAGTCACAAGTACAACGAAAAATCGAAAGGTTTTGGTTTTGTCACGATGATGACGATCGACGAAGCCAAGCGCGCCGTCATGGAATTGCACGACAAGGATTTCATGGGCCGGAAACTGGTCGTCAGCGGCGCCAAGACCGGTGATCGCGAGACCAACTATCGAGGCTAGTTTCCTCCAGTTGTTATTTCAAAAGGCCCGCTGTCCGCAGTGGGCCTTTTCTTTTTTGAAATTTGTCGAGGAACCGTCCGTCCTGGTAGTGGCTCAATTTCGGGATCAGCGTTGTAGAGGCGGCTCTGTCCGCAGGTCGTGCTGCCTTTGCCTTGCCAGAGGCGGCACTTCGCCAAAGCGCGACAGAGCCGCCTCTACACCGGCAAATTGAGCCGCTACTTCCGTCCTGCAATTTTCACCACGCATTGTGGAAACACACGCCGCTCCGCTTTTCATCATCGCTGGTCCGACCGCTGTCGGAAAATCCGCGATCGCTGTGGCGGTGGCTGAACGCTGCGGAGGCGAAATCGTCAACGCCGATGCGTTTCAGGTTTATCGAGGTCTCGACATTCTCACCGCCAAGCCCACGCCGGAACTGCGCGCTCGGGCTCCGCATCACCTCGTCGGCGAAATTCCGCTCCAGCAAGCTTTCGACGTCGCCCAGTTTCTCAGCCTCGCGCGGGAACGAGTCGCGGCGATTCGGCAACGTCACCGAGTCTCGATTATCGTCGGCGGGACCGGGCTTTATCTGCGCGCACTCACCCATGGGCTCGCGGAGTTGCCAGGTAGCGACGCGGTGCTCCGCGCCGAGTTCGAGGCGCAATCGACCGATGAACTCTGCCGCCAATTGGAGGAAGTGGACCTGGTCTGTTTTGCGCAGATCGACCGGCGAAACCGGCGGCGCGTCATTCGCGCGCTGGAAGTATGCCGGCTCACGCAACGTCCGTATTCCAGCTTCCGCGAGGAATGGAAACAACCAGCGACTGACTCGACGGGCATCGTGCTCACCCGCTCCCGGGACGAACTCAATGCCCTTATCGACTTGCGCGCGGAGAAGATGTTCGCCGAGGGCGTCGTGGAAGAAGTGCGAGCCGCAGGGGAACCGGGTCCGACTTCCGGCCAAACGCTCGGCTGGCGTCAAATCCGCCAGTTGCTGGAGGGGAAAATGACCCACGCGGATTGTCTTGCTGCGATCCAGCAAGCCACCCGGCGGTATGCGAAACGCCAGATGACCTGGTTTCGCCGCGAACCGCATCTCGAAATCCTGAACCTCTCCAGTTTCCATGATCTCGACGAACTTGCGGACCGACTGGCCAATCAGGCGCTGGCCCAAAGCAAAAAAAATCCCGGCTGACCGAAATTCGTATTTACGGTCTGCGCGAATCCGCTATATACCGCACCCGTTCTTCCCCTTGCTGCTCGAAAGCGGCAAGGAATTCCCCAGGGCAATCTCCAAAAAATTGAAGATTATGGCCAAGAAAACAACCAGCAATACCAAGCCCGCGATTCCCGTCGCGCCCGCTAAACGCGCGATGAAACCCGCCGCGAAGAGCAAAACCATCACCGCGCCAAAGTTGATCAAACCGGTCGCCGCGAAACCCAAGCGAGTGACGCGGCCAAAAGCGCCGATCATCACCTCCGATGACATCGCGCTGCGCGCGTATTTCATCGCGGAGAAGAGGCGCTCCCAAGGTCTGCCCGGCGACGAGCATCAGGACTGGGTGGAAGCGGAGCGGCAGCTTGCGGCAGAAAGCAAGAGCCGCAAGAAGACCAAAGCCGCCTGAGCGGTTTTTGAGGAGGACGGTGTTGGACACCGAAACGCTCTGGCCTAAGCTTCAAGCGTATGGCGGAATCTTCCACTCCTCAGCAGGCTCTTGCCGCCGCGTTGCGAGTGCGGCTCGCCGTCGTCGCGGATCGAGAGTTTTACACCCGCGACGCCGCCGGACATCTGGAGCGGCTCCGCGCCGTTTCCGAACAGATCACGCGGCTTCAACACCAGCTCCCGCCGCCCATCGATCCGCAACTCGCCCACTACCTCCAGCGGTGCAGCTACGACAAAGCGCTCGCGTTTCTGGAACAGCGCTGACCGACGGGCCGCGAAAATTTCGCTGACCACCCGTCAGCGGTGTGTATGCTCGGTGTCCCGCGCATACCATGGATCCACTCGTCCTCCTCCTCCGCCACAATGCCCGCACCCCGATTGCGGACCTCGCCCGCGAACTCAAGACAACCGAAAAAGTGGTCTCGGACCGAATCGCGAAGCTCGAAGCCGATGGCGTGGTTCTCGGCTATCAGGCGATCGTCGATCCGCAGAAAGCGTTGGGTGCGCTGGTCATCGCAATCGTCGAAGTGAAGATCACGCCCGAACGCGGCGGAGGCTTTGACCGGCTCGCCGCGCGCATCG
>JBBSDS010000067.1:0-16716 GCA_038240495.1 Chthoniobacterales bacterium
ATGACTTTCACGGGAACGACTCAATGACATGGTCAGGGCCAGCGATTGAGGATTATTTATTCGGCTTGCGTGTAACTTGGCATAAGGACGCCAAAGGAAAACTTCACATCACAGAGAACCCAATCAAAGAGCATATTTGGGGCACCAAGAGAATCCCATCTGGGTTCTTTAACCAACCAGACACCGAGCACATTAGCGCGGTAATATTCAGTAATTCTGCTACGCTTTCAAAATTCAACCGAATGGGAAAACTCGCTGGATTTGGCAGTTCAAAGGTCGAAATGATTCGGATGGGATTTCGGCACGATTTTGATCCGGAGGCTACTGAACCGATTCCCTTCACCGTGGACGTAAAGCCGGAGAGTTATTCGGAGAGTTGGTCCGAGGGGGTTCGCGTTTTCTATAATCCGCACGCACGAATACCGATCCCGCGCGAATTCTTTCCCGGATGTTCACACCATTTCCTTAAGGACGATCATAGAGTCTCTATTCTCCCAGAGGGATTCATCCATTCCTCAATTACGAGCATCATGCAGATAACGGATGAGTTGCCAAAAACGAAACGAAAGCGGTGAGCGCAGGTGCTCATGGGAAAGCTGATCGCCAACGCGGAGAAGGCGGACGCGGAATGCGACAAGTGCAATACGCGCTTCCGGCTCTGGGATGAGATAGAGCAGTGCTTCGCCAGCCCGGAGATCCAGCAGCGGGTCCGCGACATGCAGGAGGAGTCCGCCATCGAGCTGACGAACCAGAGCAAGGAACGCGCGCTGGTGGGCGCGGTCATTTGATGCTCCCGGCCGGTCGCACCCTTCGGGCACGTCGCTTCGCTCCTGTCCATCTCGCTCCGCTCGGTTCCACCGTGGCGCTCGCGGACCAGATCAGCCGGGAGTTCAATGTGAGCGACTAGGGCATCGACATGGAGATCGAGCTCAATGACGACGCGCACGAGGCCACGGGCGCGAAGCTCTACCTGCAACTCAAGTCGGGCGATTCCTACACGTGCAAGCGCAGGAGCGACGGCGCGGAAATTTTCATGCTCAAGAAGCAGCGCCACGCGGAATACTGGATGGCCCAGGCGTTCCCGGTGCTGCTGGTGATCCGCAATTCCGAGGGCGAAGTCCGCCGGATGGAACATCCGTCTGAAGGTCAAAGTGCGAGTTGCAGGTGGCTGGCGCTCGAAGACACCGATTTGGGTGATCTTGCCGGATCGCAAGACCCCGCTGCTTCCTTCGCGTTTCAGTTTTAGGTCATTGGCCGAGAGATTTGAAGAAATAGGGCTATGATCGGGCGGTTGGCGGAGTTCTTAACAACGCAACCAATCGCCCCCTATGATCAAATCAACCTCCCTGTCGGTAACGATGTCCATTTTTCTGGCGATGGCGTGGGCACGGGCCGGCGACTGGCCGGCGTGGGGCGGATGCGATTTGGGGCGCAACATGGTTTCGCCGGAGACGGGTTTGCCCGACACGTTCAAGCCCGGCGAGAAATCCACGACGGGCGAGGGGATCATGCCGGGCACGACCGAGAACGTGCGCTGGGTCGTCAAGCTCGGCACCTTCATCTGTGGCAACCCGACGGTGGCCGATGGCCGCGTCTTTGTCGGCACCGATGACGCGAGCCTGCAAGGCGACACCCGCCTGAAGCGCACCAAGGGCGGCATGGTCTGGTGCCTTGACGAAAAGACGGGCCACACGCTCTGGCGGCTCCCGGTGCCGGTGCGGCCAAAGGACCGGTTGCCGGAGAACGCGCATTACGGTCAGCAAAATCTCGGCACATGCTCGTCGCCGACGGTCGTTGGCAATCGTGCTTATGTCGTGACCAGCGCGTGTGAGATTTTGTGCCTCGATGTGAATGGCCAGGCCAATGGCAACGACGGCCCGTTCCAGGATGAAGCCAGCTACATCGCCGGCGCCAAGAACCCGTCGGTGCCGCTCGAAAAAACCGACGGCGACATCATTTGGAAATACGATCTCGTGGACCAACTCGGCGTTTGCCCGCACGACGTGGCCGCGTGCTCCGTGCTCGTCGATGGCGACATCCTCTACTGCACCTCCGCGAATGGCGTGAACCACGAACACACGTTTTGCCTGCGGCCCGACGCGCCGAGTTTCATCGCGCTCGATGCGAAGACCGGCAGGCTGCTCGCCACCGATACCGAAGACCTGGGTCATCGCATGTGGCATTGCCTCTGGTCGCCGCCGACGATCGGCGTGGTGAACGGCAAAAAGCTCGTCTTCTTCGGCGGCGGTGACGGCGTCTGCTATGCGTTCGAGGCGCTCCAAAATGCACCGACCGAGCCCATCCATTTCAAGAAAATCTGGTCCTACGATTGCGTGCCGCCGAACTACCGGAATCCCAATGGTACGGACGAGCCGTTCAACTATTACATCGGCGACAAGCGCAAAAAATACACGACCAACACGGACGACGGCACCTTCCTCGGACCGAGCGAGATTATCGCGTCGCCTGTATTTCACGAGGGCCGCGTCTATTGCACCATCGGCCAGGATCCGATGCACGGACGCGGACGCGGCCTGCTGAATTGCATCGACGCCACCAAGACCGGCGACATCACCCACACCGGCTGCGTGTGGACCTACGACGGCCTCGAGCGCACCATCTCCAGCGTCGCCATCAGCGACGGCTTACTTTACGCCACCGACCTCGCCGGCCACGTCCACTGCCTCGATGAAAAAACGGGCAAATCCCAGTGGGTCTATGAAACCAAGGCCGAGACGTGGAGCACTCCGCTGGTCGCCGACGGCAAAATTTTCATCGGCACCAAGAAGAAGCTCGTCACTCTCGCCGCAGGCCCGGAACTGAAAGTCATCTCGGAGATTCCCCTCGGCTCCAGCGCTTACGCCACGCCCATCGCCGCCAACGGCACACTCTTCGTCTGCTCGCAAAGTTATCTCTGGGCCGTGCAAAAAGGCGCGACGACCGCACCGGCGACGGCGTCCGGAGCCGAGTAGCGGAGTGTGTCGGTGTAGAGGTGGCTCTGTCGCGCTTTGGCGACGTGCCACCTGGGTTGCAAAGGCGGCACGTCCTTTGGGACAGAGCCGCCTCTACAACGCTGGTAGCCGACCGAACGAAGGCACCTGTTGTGAGATTGGTATTTCCGCGGTGATGACTATTGCTCGATTCCCCGGAATCCGGGTTGTATGAAGCGCTCTGGGTCGTGCCGCATGGCACTTTCCACTCCCCATGAAACTCGGCTTCGTCTCCGCCATCCTCGCTGAATTCTCCCTGCCCGAAGTCCTCGCTTTCGCCCGCGACGAAGGCTTTGCCTGTGTCGAGTTGATGTCGTGGCCGGTCGGCAAAGCCGAGCGCAAGTTTGCCGGAGTCACACACATCGACGTGACCGACTTCACCCGATCCCAGGCCGATCAAATCCGCGCGCTCGCGGAGAAACACGGCGTCGCGATCAGTGGACTTGGTTATTACCCGAACGTCCTCGACCCCGATCCCGAAATCTCCGCGCCCTGCATCGAGCATCTGCGCAAAGTGATTGCCGCCGCGACGCTCCTCGGCCTCACGAATGTGAACACCTTCGTCGGCCGCGACTGGACGCGCAGTGTGGACGACAACTGGCCGCGCTTCCTCGAAGTGTGGCGCCCGCTCATCGCGCACGCGGAGCAGCGCGGCGTGCGCGTCGGGATTGAAAACTGCCCGATGCTCTTCACTCGCGACGAGTGGCCGGGCGGGAAGAACCTCGCGACTTCGCCGGCGATTTGGCGGCGAATGTTCGCGGACATTCCGTCGGCGAGCTTTGGGTTGAACTACGATCCGTCGCACTTCGCCTTGCAGTTCATGGACCCGGTTTCGCCACTGCGCGAGTTCCGCGAGAAGCTGTTTCATCTCCACGCCAAGGACGTGAAGATTCACCGCGACCGACTCAATGAAGTCGGCGCCTTTGCCGAACCGCTGAAGTGGCACCAGCCGCGCATCCCAGGCTACGGCGAGATCGACTGGGCGCGTTTCATGGGCGCGCTGATGGAGACGGGCTACGATGGTCCCGTCTGCATCGAGGTCGAGGACGACACATTCGGAAAAACCCTCGCGGGTCGGCAGACCGCGTTGCGCGTCGCGCGCAATGTCTTGCGTCCATTTTTCGGTCAGGCGTGACGAGTCTTTTTGCCAGCGTGGATGTCGGCGGCACGAATCTGCACGCAGCGCTCGCGAGGCGCGACGGCTCGGTCGTGTGTGAACAGCGGCAGCCGACCGCTTCGCACGAAGGGCCGGAGCGTGTGCTCGCGCGAATTGCTGCGCTGATCGAATCGCTCATCGCGCAAGCTGGTGCGCGGCCCGAAGCAGTCGGTGTTGGCATTCCGGGACTCGTCGATGTCGCGCAAGGCGTAACGAAGTTTCTCCCGAATCTGCCGACGCAATGGTGCGACGTGCCGGTGCGGGCGCGGCTGGAGCAGTTGCTCGGCTGCCCGGTTCATTTGCTGAACGACGCGCGCACGGCCACGCTCGGCGAACTGGTCTTTGGCCACGGGCGCACCGCGCGCACGATGCTCTACTTCGGTCTCGGCACTGGCGTGGGCGGCGGCGTGGTCATCGATGGCAGGCTGCGCCTCGGTCCGCTCGGCGCGGCCGGTGAGCTCGGGCATCAAACGATCCTGCCCGAGGGTCCGCTCTGTGGCTGCGGCAATCGTGGCTGCCTGGAAACGCTCGTGAGCGGTCCGGCCATCACTGCGGAAGGCGTGCGGCTGATGCTCAGCGGAAATGCGCCGCGCCTCCACGAACTCTGCGCCGGTCGTCCGGACAACGTCTCGCCCGCGACCATGACCGCTGCCGCGCGGGCGGGTGAGGCGAGCGTGCGCGACGCGTTTGTGCGCGCCGGTCGCTGGCTCGGGATCGGCGTGGCAAATGTCGTCAGCGTGTTGCACCCGGATCTCGTGGTGATCGGCGGCGGTGTCTCGGAGGCCGGCGATTTGTTGCTCGATCCGGTGCGAGCAACCGTGCTTGAACGGGTGGGGATGTTTCCGATTGATGGCGTCCGCATTGAGCGCAGCGCGCTCGGCGACCGGGCCGGTTTGCTCGGCGGCATTGCCTTAGCCGCGTGCGGTGGCCTCGCAGATTCAACTCCGCAAAAGCCGTGATGCTTTTTGACGAACTGCCGATCAAGAAAGACAACCGATTTACACCATGAAATACACCTACGAAGAACTCGCCAAGATGATCGACCACTCGCTCCTGCACCCGACGATGACGGATCAGGAACTGGAGGACGGTTGCAGACTCGCCGCGAAATACGGCGTCGCATCCGTCTGCATCAAACCTTATGCGGTCAAACGCGCCGCAGAGTTGCTGAAGGGCTCGGGCGTGTTCGTCGGGGCCGTCATCGGCTTTCCTCATGGGAACAGTTGCAGCGAGTCCAAACGCTATGAAACCGAACTCGCCTGCAAGGACGGCGCAGCGGAAATCGACATGGCCATCAACATCGGCAAGGCGCTGAGCGGCGACTGGGACTACGTGGAGCGCGACGTAAAAACGGTGTGCGACGAGGCGCATCAACGCGGCGCGAAAGTGAAGGTGATTTTTGAAAACGATTATCTCACCAAGGGCGGCGCGGGTCTGAGCAGCGACGACTTTAAACGCCGGCTCTGCCAGCTATGCGAAAGGGCCGGAGCCGATTGGGTGAAAACCTCCAGCGGCTACGGCTTCGTGAAGCAGCCCGACGGCAGCTACAATTACAAGGGAGCGACGGAGCACGATCTTGCGCTCATGCGCGCGAGCGTCTCGGCAAAAGTTCAGGTCAAGGCGGCCGGCGGAGTCCGCGATCTCGATGGCCTGATCAAGGTCCGCGACCTCGGCGTCTCGCGCTGCGGGGCGACGGCGACAGCGGCGATGATGGATGATTTTCGCAAGCGCGAAGTGGCGGGCAGCGTTGAGCAGACCGCCGGAGCGATTGGCGCGGGAGGTTACTAAGTACAGAAACACTTTGCTTTCATGAACACCGAAACGCTGCCGCTCCCCGGCATCAAACTTTTCAATCTCGCAGGTCGCACCGCGCTGATCACTGGCGGCTCGAAGGGCCTCGGCTTTGCCATGGCGGCAGGTCTCGCCTCTGCGGGTGCGGACGTCATGCTCGTGAGTCGTCATCTCGACGAAGCGCAAGCCGCAGCCGCCAACATTGCGCGGGACTTTGGCCGCAAGTCCATCGGTTACGCCACGGATGTCGCCGTGCCGGAGCAGGTGGACGCGATGCTCGCCGCCGCCGGGCGCGCATTGGGCAAGGTGGACATCCTCATCAATAGCGCCGGCATCAACATCCGCGGACCCATCGCCGAACTCACGCCGGAGCAATTCGATCAGGTAATGAACGTGAACGTCAAAGGCACCTGGCTTTGTTGTCGCGCGGTGCTGGCGGGGATGCGCGAGCGAAAGTGGGGCCGCATCATCAATCTCGCCAGCGCTCTTGGCCTCGTCGGCCTCGCGGGCCGCACACCCTACACCGCGAGCAAGGGCGCGGTGGTGCAGATGACACGCACTCTCGCGCTCGAAACCGCCGCGGACGGCATCACCGCGAACGCCATCTGCCCCGGCCCGTTTTTGACCGAGATGAACCTCTCCATTGCGGACACGGAGGACGGAAAAAAGTTCGTCGTCGGTGCGACCGCATTGAAGCGCTGGGCGCGCCTTGAGGAAATCCAAGGCGCGGCCATTTATCTCGCCAGCGACGCGGCCAGCTATGTCACCGGGGCGATGCTCGCCGTGGATGGCGGATGGACGGCGCAGTGAGGAATCTTGCGCGAAGCAATGAATCCGATTGCATTGTTTCTTTGAGCGACATGAACAAACTGCCAGTTCTCCCATTCGTCATCGCCTGCATGATTGGCGGCGCCATTTCCCAGCCAAGTCACGCCGAGCCTGCCAAGTTCTTTGAGGCCCACTGCTACGACTGCCACGACGCTGACACGCACAAAGGTAATCTCGACCTCGCAGCGTTGAAGCGAGACTTCGCGGACCCGGAAAACTTTGCTCGCTGGGTGAAAGTGCATGACCGCATCGAGTCCGGCGAGATGCCGCCGAAGAAGAAACCCCGCCCGCCCGCGGACGAGATCAAAGCGGCCACCGCCTGGCTGAATGAAACACTCATCACCGCCGACCGCGCGCGCCTCGATGCGGAGAGCCGCACCGGTGTGCGGCGCCTCACGCGAGCGGAGTATGAAAACACGGTGCGCGATCTCTTCGACCTGCCGGGCATCGCCTTGCAAGCCGGCCTCCCTGCCGATGGTTCGGCGCACGGCTTCGACAAGAACAGCGATGCGCTCGACATCTCGCACGTGAACGTCGCGAAGTATGTCGAAGCCGCCGACAACACCCTCGACATGGCGATTGCCACGCGACCCACCGCGCCCGCGTCGTCGCTCGTGCGGCTGTCGCTCGCGCGCAACTACGGGCCCGACATCATGCTCATGCAGGGCGACGCCATGCTGCTGCGCGACAAGAAACCCGATCCGGTCTTTCCGCCGGCGGGCGTCTATGGGCATGTGAACCAGGGCGCGCACGAGCAACTCGGCATCTTCGATCGCATGAGCAGCGTCGGCGTTTTCCGGCACGAGGACGAATCGTGGAACGCCTACTTCCAGCACTTCGCCGCGCTCTATCCGGGCCGCTATCGCATCCGCGCATCGTTTTGGAGTTTCCAATGGGATCAGGGCGCGGTGCTGCCGTCGCGCGGCACCGAGGCGGCGCGGCTTTCCGTCGTGCAGTTCAACGAAAATGGCCGCGGCGGCCAGCATCCGAGCTACGTGCTCGGCTACTACGATGCGCCGTCGCTTGAGTCGAAGGTGCACGCAATGGACGTGTGGCTGAACATGAAGGAAACGCTCGGCTTCAACGTCGCCTCGCTCGCGCCCGTGGTCCTGTATCGCGTCGGCACGTGGGGGCAAAAGGATCGCACGATGGGATTCACCGGACCGTGCATCGCCAATGACTGGGTCGAAATCGAAGGTCCGTTCAACGACGTGTGGCCACCGCGCAGTCACAAGCTCCTCTTCGGCGAACTGCCGGTCACCGAGTTCAAACCCGCCGAACAAAAAGACATTCGCCCGCCGGTGCGCCAGCCGCTCAAGCAGGAAGTCATCGGCACGAGAAACAAACCGGAACCCGTGTCCGGCATCTGGACCGCAGAGACCGCGCAGCCACTCGCCGATGCGGATCGTTTGCTCGCGGACTTTCTGCCGAAAGCTTTTCGGCGTCCGGTCGATGCGGAAGTGCGCAAGGAATACGTCGCGAAAGTCGAGGAGCGGCTGAAGGCCGGGGACTGCTTTGAGACCGCGATGCGCTGGACATATCGCGCCGCGCTGTGCTCGCCGGATTTCCTCTACCTCGTCGAACCTCCAGGCCGGCTCGATGACTACGCGCTCGCCTCGCGACTCGCCTATTTCTTTTGGAACTCCAGGCCCGACGAAACACTCATCGCACTCGCGAGCAGCGGAAAATTGCACGACGCAAAAGTGCTCAACGAACAAGTCGAGCGTCTGCTGAAGGATGCGAAGTCGCAGCGCTTCATCGAGGATTTCCTCGGCCAGTGGCTGAAGCTCCGCGCGATTGCTGCGAATGATCCCGACAAAAAACTCTACCCCGAGTTCAGCCCGTATCTCCAAGACTCGATGGTCGCCGAAACGCGCGCTTATTTCCGCGAACTCATCGAACGCAACCTCGACGCCGGCTACCTCGTGCAGTCCGATTTTGCGATGCTCAACGAAAAGCTCGCGGTGCATTACGGCATTCCCGGTGTGAGCGGACCCGCGATCCGGCGCGTGGCCTTGCCAAAGGATTGCGCACGCGGCGGCTTCCTCACGCAGGCGGCGATTTTGAAAGTGACCGCTAACGGCACGACGACTTCGCCAGTGGTGCGCGGCGCGTTCGTCATGGCGCGCCTGCTCGGCAAACCGCCCGAGCCGCAACCGGCGAATATCCCCGATATCGAGCCGGATGTGCAGGGCGCGACCACGATCCGCGAGCAACTCGACAAACATCGCTCGGACGCGACCTGCGCTTCGTGCCATGTGAAGATTGATCCGCCCGGCTTCGCGCTGGAGTCTTTCGATGTCATCGGCGGGCAGCGCGACCGCTACCGCAGCACTGGCGAAGGCGATCCCGCGCCGCGTGGCAGCATCGATCCGCGCATCGCCGTCAGTTTCAAGCTCGGCCCGAAGGTCGATGCCAGCGGCAAGCTGCCCGACGAACGCGCTTTCACCGGCATCACCGATTTCAAGGCGCTGCTGGCGACCGACAAGCGCCTGCTCCTCCACAATCTCGCGAGGCAACTCACCGTCTATGCCACCGGTCGTGACATCGCCTTCAGTGATCGCGTCGCGCTGAATGACATCGTCGCGCGCACCGAGCAACAGGGCGGCGGTATCCGCACGCTGCTCCACGAAATCGTGCTGAGCAGCCTCTTCCAAACCCGCTGATTCCGATGAAAGCCATCCTTCTCATCCTGTGCCTCACAGCTCTCAGCGCTATCGCCGCGGACGAAACGAGCGAGCACCGCATCATTGGCCTTTTCCAACCCGACCGGCAGGACGACCTGCGCGAGGTCGTCAAGACCATGCCCGACGTGCAGCTCGTGAAACTCAACTACGACACGATTGAGGCCACGTTCAGCTACGACGTCACCAAACTGATCTCCGGCTACAATCCGAAGAAGCCGCCGACCGAAGAAGCTGTCACGAAGCGCCTCGACGAGCTGCTCCGTGCTGCATCGCAAGGAACCTTCACGCTTAAACCAGTCGCGACAATTCCGAAAGACCAGATGCAGGCCATCGAAATCAAAGTCGGCCTCCTCGACTGCAAAGGCTGCCGCTACGGCGCCTACCTCGCCATCGCCAAACTCGACGGCGTCGAGCGCGCCACTGTCAACGAAGCCGGTCTACTCACGGCATGGATTGATCCGGCGAAGACCGATCGCACGGCGCTCGAGACCGCGCTAAAGAAAGGACGCGTGGAACTGCTCGCGCCGTGAAAACTGCCCTCTCATTCTCCTCCTCGTCATCGCTGCCGCAGCGGTAGAACCGCCGCCGGGGACTAAAGAACTGCCGCCTGCACCTTCCTCAAAATGAAACGACTCTCATCACTCATCATCGCCACCGGACTCTCGCTTGTCGCGGCTCGCGGAACGGAACCATTCATCGAGAAGCTCGACCTTTTCACCGTCGGCGATGATCCCGCCTACAAGGTCTATCACATCCCGGGCATCGTCGTCACCGCGAAGGGCACGGTGCTTGCGTGGTGCGAAGCGCGCAAGCGATCCGCTGGCGTCAGCGATTGGGATGACATCCGCATCCTGCTGCGTCGCTCGACCGATGACGGCAAGACGTGGAGCGAGCCAAAAAGCATCGCGGAGGTGCCGGGGCCGAAGAGCAAGAACCCATTCGCGCTGCGGATGAAGAACGTCGATCCGAACGACGTGACCTACAACAACCCGGTGCTCATCGCCGATCGCGACGGCACGGTACACATGCTTTTTTGCCTCGAATATATGCGCTGCTTTTACCAGCGCAGTGCGGATGATGGCGTTTCGTGGAGCAAGCCAGTCGAGATCACGGGTGCGTTTGAAAAGTTCAAATCCGATTACGATTGGAAAGTCCTCGCGACCGGTCCGGATCACGCCATTCAGCTCAAGACTGGCCGGCTCGTGGTGCCGGTGTGGCTCTCGACGGGCACGGGCGGCAATGCGCATCGGCCCTCGGTGACCGCGACGATTTTTAGCGACGATCAAGGCCGGACCTGGCACGGCGGCGATATCGCCGTGCCCTGCACAGACGAATGGATCAACCCGAATGAGACCATCTCCGTCGAGCTCGCGGACGGTCGCGTGATGCTGAATGTCCGCAGCGAATCGAAGTCGCATCGCCGGTTGGTGACGACCAGTAAGGACGGCGCGACTGGATGGAGCACGCCGAAGTTCGACGACGCGCTGCTCGAGCCAATTTGCATGGGGAGCATCATCCGCTATTCCCTCGCGAAAGACGGCGGCAAGAACCGCATCCTGTTCTCCAATCCCGACAACCTGTCGCGCGCTGATGGCAAGGAAGAGCCCGGCAAGAATCGCGACCGCAAAAATGTGTCGGTGAAACTCAGCTACGACGAAGCGCAGACGTGGGCGGTGAACAAATCCGTCGAGCCCGGACCAAGCATGTATAGCGATATCGCTGTCACCCCGCGCGGCACCATCCTGTGCTTTTACGGTCGCAGCGGAAGCAGCACGGGGCTGGGTGCATTCGCGGGCGGTCGCCTCACGGTCGCGCGATTCAATCTCGAATGGCTGACCGATGGAAAAGACGCGCCGACGCCATGATTAACGGGCGTCTTTTTGGCGGATCGGTTATCAAGGAGCGCCCATGTTTCGCCGCCGCACCTTTCTTCGCACCCTCGCCGCCACCGCCTTCGCCCCGGCACTCCGCGCACAGAGCGACGTAAAATATCCGCCCGTCCGCACGATCACGCGCGGGCCGAAATTTCATTGGTTCGGATATTACGACAAGGATCAGTTCGATTCGAGCGAGCGCTTCGTGCTCGGTAGCGAAGTGGATTTCGAGCGCCGCTCGCCGACGCCGGACGACGTGATCAAAGTCGGAACGGTCGATCTGCACGACGGCGACAAGTGGATCGAACTCGGCGAGACGCACGCGTGGAATTGGCAGCAGGGTTGCATGCTGCAGTGGGTGCCGGGCACGGAATCGACGGTGATGTGGAATGCGCGCGAGGGCGACGAGTTTGTCTGCCATCTCAGGGACGTGAAGACGCGGCAGAAGCGCTCGATTCCGCATCCCGTTTATGCACTGAGCCCGGATGGACGCTGGGGCATCGCGCCGGATTTCCGGCGGCTGGCTCAATTTGCCGGTGTAGAGCCGGCTCTGTCCCGCTTTGGCGACGTGCCGCCTGTGGCCAGCAAAGGCGGCACGTCTTGCGGACAGAGCCGCCTCTACATCGCTGTTTCCCAAATTGAGCCACTACCAAGATTTGCCCCCGCCCAACCTGATATTTTTGAACCATGAGCAACCGCCTTTCGCACGCCGAACTTCTCCAACTCAAACGCTGGAACACGCCGACGATTTACAACGGCTGGGAGCAGATCACGAAGCACGACGCGAGTGCTGCGGGCTTCAACCTCGAGGAAACGCGCGACTTTATGCCGCAGATGGGGCCGATGGTTGGCCACGCGGTGACGGTCGTTTTCGAGCCGAGCAAGTCGGAGCATTCGGAAAAAAATCCGCGCGCGTGGAGTGAGTATCGCGAATACGTCGCGAGCGTGCCGGGGCCGAAGATCGTGGTCGTGCAGGACCTCGACAAGCCGCGCGTCATCGGTGCGTTTTGGGGCGAGGTGAACAGCAACATTCATCGCGCGCTCGGTTGTGTCGGCACGATCATCGACGGCGCGATCCGCGACGTGGACGAAATGACGAACGCCGGCTTCAAGGTGCTCGCACGGCGGTTGTGCGTGGGGCATGCGTTTAGTTGTCCGGTGCGATGGGGATGCGAAGTCGAGGTCTTTGGACGGAAGGTGCAACCCGGTCAGCTCATTCACGCCGACAAACATGGCTTCCTCGCCGTCCCGCCGGAGGATGAACCGCGACTGCTCGAAGCGGCGCGTTTCATGGATGCGAATGAATGCGAGACGCTCATCCCTGCGGCACGTGACTCCGCGGGAAAGTCCAACGCCGAGGTGCTCGCGGCGATTAATGCTGCCGGTCAAAAGTTCGGCGAAAATGCACGGGCGAAATTTGGCAGGAAAGGGGAGTGGTGAACGGGCGCGGCTTTTCTCCGGGGAGCGCGCGCGTCTCGCGTGCTGGTTGCGGCGTCCCGCCGCGACGGACTTCTCATTTCACCGCTGCGACGCATTCCATGCCGGATGGAAGTTCGCGTCGGCGAGACGCCGACGCCGGCACGCGAGACGCGTGCGCTCCCCGGATATTTGCTGCGTTTCTCGCCATCATTTTCACCATGACATTTGCGATGCCTACAACCGCCGAGACCTTGCACTGGGAACAACTCCCACCCATTCCCGATGCCGAAGGCTTCGCCGCGCCCTTCGCTGGCGTGAGCGGCGGCGCGCTCGTCGTTGCCGGTGGCGCGAACATCGCTGGCGACAAGTGGCTAGAGCCGTTCGTGAAGACGTGGTATGACTCGACCTTCGTCCTTGATCGACTCGCCGGAGTATGGAAGAACGGCTTCAAGTTGCCGCGCCCGCTCGGCTACGGCGTTTCGATCACGGCAGACGAAGGTGTGGTCTGTCTCGGCGGCAGCGATGTGGCACGGCATTACGCGGACGCTTTCGTGCTCCAGTGGAAAGACAGCAAGCTCACGACCAAATCGCTGCCGAGCCTGCCGATGCCTTGTGCCAATGCCTGCGGCGCGCTTGTTGGTCGCATGATCTATATCGCGGGTGGGATCGAAACACCCACGGCGACGACTGCGCTCCACACCTTCTGGGCGCTGGATCTCGACGCCCCAAAACCAATCTGGCAGGAACTCGATCCGTGGCCCGGCCCGGAGCGAATGCTCGCCGTGGCCGGTGAACTCGACGGCTTCTTCTATCTTTTCAGCGGCGCAAAACTCACCGCCGGACCCGATGGCAAGCCGGTCCGCGAATTCCTCCGCGATGCCTATCGCTTCACGCCCGGCCAAGGCTGGAAGCGCCTCGCCGATTTACCGCGTGCCGCCGTCGCCGCGCCTACGCCTGCGCCGGCTTACGGCCCGTCGCGCCTGCTCGTGTTCACCGGCGATGACGGACAGAACGTCAACTTCCAGCCAGTCGAAAAGCATCCCGGCTTTCCCCGCGACACTCTCGCTTACGATGTGCAGAAGGACGCGTGGACCGTGCTCGACAGCCTGCCGTTTTCCCGCGCTACTGTGCCCGCCGTGCAGTGGCTGGGCCGCGTGGTGATCCCGAATGGCGAAGCTCGCCCGCGGGTTCGCACGCCCGAGGTCTGGGCGCTGCCGCTCCCCTGACCGCATGAACCTTCTCGCTCCGAAAGCCTGGCTCGTCGTCGCGCTGCTCTGGCCCGTCGCGCTGCTCAACTATCTCGACCGCCAGCTCCTGGCTACGATGAAGCGGTCGATCATGACCGACCTGCCGGACATCGCATCGGAGGAAAATTTCGGACGCATCATGGCCGTCTTCCTCTACGTCTATGCGTTTCTCAGCCCGGTCGGCGGATTCGCTGCTGACCGCTTCAATCGCCGGTGGATGGTCATTGGCAGCCTCGGCGTCTGGTCCTTTGTCACTTGGCTGACCGGGCATGTCACCACCTTCGACCAGATGTGGTGGGCGCGCGCGGCCATGGGTGTGAGCGAGGCTTGCTACATTCCCGCGGCGCTTGCGTTGATCGCCGATTTTCACACCGGTCCGACGCGCTCGCGCGCTGTGGGCATCCACCAGACCGGCATTTACGCGGGCATGGCGTTCGGTGGAATCGGCGGCTACATCGCCGACACGAGCACCTGGCGCAATGGCTTCACGTGGTTCGGTTTTGCGGGCGTCGCGTACGCTGTCGTGCTGCTGCTCGCGCTCCCTAACCAGCCAGTCGCGACCGCGAAAGCCGGCGGGTCCGTGCGCTTCGGCGCGACCGTGAAGTCGCTGCTCGGCGTGGGTTCGTTTCTGCTCCTCGTGCTTTATTTTACGCTGCCGGCCATTCCCGGCTGGGTGATGAAGAACTGGCTGCCCAGCGTCCTCGCGGACGCGTTCAAGCTTGGCCAGGGCACCGCTGGCTTCTCCGCCACGCTCTACATCACACTTGCCTCGCTCGTCGGGGCGCTGGCGGGTGGCGCGCTGGCCGACCGCTGGATGCGCCGCACGCCGCGCGGGCGCATCTACACCAGCGCAGTGGGTATTGGGTTGCTCGTGCCTGCGCTCATCGGCGTGGGCTATGCGCCGACGCTGACGGTGGCCATCGTGTTCCTCGTTCTCTTCGGGATCGGCTGGGGTTTTTTCGATGCGAACAATATGCCGATTCTCTGCCAGATCGCGCGCCCCGAACATCGCGCCACCGGCTACGGCCTCATGAACCTGGTGAGCACTGGCACGGGTGCCTGGGTGACGGTGAAGATGGGTGTTCTGCGCGATCAAGGTACGCCGCTCCCAATCATCTTCGGCTCTTGCGCCGCCATCGCCGCTCTTTCCATCGTTTTTGTCCTCCTCATCCGCAGCCAGACTGTGGACGACTCGACCTTTTCCACCTGATCTATCCATGACCGCCACTACTCCGCTCCACGGCCTCGTCGCCGCCACTCACACGCCGTTCCATGCCGACGGTTCGCTGAATCTCACCGCGATCGAAGCGCAGGCGGCGCATCTTTTGAAAGATGGCGTTTGCACTGTTTTCATCGGCGGGACCACGGGTGAAAGCAGCTCGCTTTCGCTGATGGAACGGCTTGCTCTCGCGGAGCGCTGGGCAGCGGTCGCGAAGGGCACGCCGATGAACGTCGTCGTCCACGTCGGTTCGAATAGCCTCACTGAGGCTCGCGCTCTGGCTGCACAGGCCCAGCAACTCGGTGCGGTCTCCATCTCCGCGCTCGCGCCGTCGTACTTCAAACCGCGTTCACTCGATGTGCTCATCGCCTGTTGCGCGGACATCGCCGCCGCCGCGCCGGAGACACCGTTTTATTACTACGACATTCCGGTGCTCACCGGCGTGTCGATGCCGATGCTGGAGTTTTTGGAAAAGGCGCCCGCGCGCATCCCGACGCTCGTCGGACTGAAGTTCACGAACCCCGACCTTATGGCCTACCTGCAATGCTTGCGCGCGGGTGACTGGGACATCCCCTGGGGGGTCGATGAATGGATGCTCGGAGCGCTTGCGACCGGCGCGCGGGGCGCGGTCGGCAGCTCCTACAACTTCGCCGCTCCGCTTTACCACGGACTCATCGCGGCCTTCGAGCGCGGGGACCTCGACGCGGCGCGCACTGCGCAGGACCGCAGCACGCAACTCATCGCGCTGCTCGCGCGCCACGGCTACATGGGCGCGGCCAAGGCCACGATGCAGATGCTCGGCGTGGACGTCGGCCCCGCGCGGCTGCCGAATACGTCGCTCGATGCCGTGCAGGCAAAGACGCTCCGCGCTGAGTTGGAAACACTCGGCTTTTTCGACTGGCTCAAATGAAAGCCTTGCTCCGCAACCTGGCCTGCCTTGTTGTCCTGCACATCCCGGCCAGTGCCGCCGAGCCTGATTCCGCGAAGCTCCACGCCTGGTATCGTGCCGAAGGTGTGAAGGTGGACGGTGCGAGTGTTTCCGCGTGGGAAAATGCCGCGGCCCCGGGTGGGGTGCGATCGCTCACTCGCGTCGTGGGCAGGCCGCAGGCGCTGCGGGTGAGCACGCCTGGCGGAGAGCGGACGGTCGTGCGCTTCGATGGCAAGTCCGCGTTGTGGGCGCCGGTAAATCCGTGGGGAACAGTTGCGGGCGAGCGGACGATCGTGGCGTTCGTGCGCGTCGCGTCGGATGCGTCGGGTTTTCTTTTCGACGGCAGCACGAAAGCTGGCAGTGCTCCCGCACAGATCGTTGCGGGAAAATGGGACACGTCAGCGACCGCGTCGCCGGCTGCGAAGGCGGGCGGGTGGCAGGTGCAGATTTTTGTTTTCACAAAACCAAAAACGCCGCTCGGTGGATTCATCCTTGGTGCCAATGTCGCAACCAAGGGTGGACTCGCATGTGACGTGGCCGAAGTGCTCGTCTATGACCGCGCGCTCGGCGAAGCGGA
>JBBSDS010000068.1:0-16660 GCA_038240495.1 Chthoniobacterales bacterium
GACCAACGAACAACCAACGAGCAAGAGAGTGCGTCCGGCGGGGGTCGAACCCACAACCTCTGCCTTCGGAGGGCAGCGCTCTATCCAGTTGAGCTACGGACGCGTGTTTTTCCTCGCGTTGGACAACGGCTTGAAATCGGTAATCGCCAGCCAGGCGGATGGCAAGGGCAAGCCGATGATTTTGCGCGGAAAGCTCATGACTTCCGCCGAGCATCACCGCAGTGAACAGCGGCCGATGAAGACAGGGCTTGGTCTGCTTCGCTGCTCTATCGCTTGCGCGCGCTCGTCGTTTTGGCCGTTTCCTCCGCGGGTGAAGCGTTTTGCACGACCGGCAGTCCAATCCACGATGCGGCTCCCTGGCACTCGACGACGAAAACGCCAAAAGCTTTGCCCGTTTCCGCGGCAACCTGCGTCACCAGATCTTTGACCTGGGCGGTGGTGCCATCTCCATTGCCAATATAGTTTCCGGTCGGCAGTTCGTGAATCCGACCGTCGTCCGCGCGGACGTTGCGGCTGAATCCGAAAGACTCCAGGCGGGAGCCCATCGTTTCATATTCTGCGGCGGTGGAGTCGCGAAGTTCAATGCAGGCAAGAAAGGTAGGCATACGAGGATTGGATTTGACGGGGGTGAAGGATTTTTGGGGAGGCGTTTTCTAATGCTGTCCGCTCACGATGTCTAGAGCGCAAATTCCGCGCGCGTGGTCGCGATTCTCAGGGCGCTTCGATCTTCCATTGCTGCTCGGGCGCGTTCGTAAAAGCGCTCTGAATGATCGCCCCACCATTGGCTTGAGCGTCTCCTGCGGTGACCACTTTGCTGCTGCACGCCGCGGTCAGTTTGAAAAAACTGCCCTCGACCTTTTCGATCTTCCACCGTTGCGAAGCGCCCTTGTTGACGTTCGCCTGTTGGAGCGCGACGCCGTCATCCGTGGCCGCCTTCGGAACATTGAGCGCCTTGCCGCTCTCGACCCCGACGATCAGGTAATAACCGTCACCGAGCGATGTCACATTCCACCGGGCGTTGGGTTGCCCGGTGTAGCCCGTTTGCTGGACTTTGCGACCGTCGTCTTTGCTGTGGCCCTCGACTTCGATTACCTTGCCGCTTTTGCGATTGACGAGTTTGTAGCGCCCATCGGGCACCTTCCCCGCGGCCCACATCAGGGCGCGCTCTTTTTCCACGGCGGCCACGTCGGCAGCACCCTTGATGGCGAGTTCCCCAGCGCGCTTCGCAAGGGGGCCTTTGACCGCCTTGAGTGCCTGCACGGCCGCTTTCTTTTCCTCAATGGTCTTCGCTTTTTTTAAATTTTCGGAAGCCATGTCAAAAGACGTGAACTCCTCGACATAAGCCATGGCCACCGGTTTCAGTTCGCCGATCCACGCATCGAGCCCGGCGGGCGTGGCCTGGCGGAATAGCCGGA
This sequence comes from Chthoniobacterales bacterium, assembly GCA_038240495.1. Classification (GTDB taxonomy): domain Bacteria; phylum Verrucomicrobiota; class Verrucomicrobiia; order Chthoniobacterales; family Chthoniobacteraceae; genus Chthoniobacter. The sequence continues at coordinate 1,416 of JBBSDS010000068.1, forward strand.
GCAATTCGACTCCTTCATCGGTTTTTCCCAACTCCCAATTTTTTATTCCGTAGAGAAGGAGCCCGATCGCTTCAAAATTGACCGGGCTCAATTTCTTTCCGTCCGCAACTTCGATCGGCTGGTCGTTCGCCATTTTCCGCGCACTCTCGACGAAAAAGGCCGCGAGTTTTTGGTCGGCTTCCTTTTTTGAGAAAGGCCCGCGCTCTTCTATTTTCGTAAACGTGGCCACGGAATCCGGACGGCGTCCGGATGTCAGTTGCGCGAGACCTTCCAGCAAATTGGCCCAATTCAGCTTCGGCTGCGCAGGCTTCTGCGCAGCGATCCTCGCGAGAGATTCCGCCGCCTCGGCTGCGTGGCTATCCCGGATTTTTGCGACCGCCTCGGGAAACATGGTCGCGGGCGAACCAGAGCCCGCCGAACCGGAGGCGCCCTCGTCCTTTTCCGGGAAAAGCCGATCGCGGAAGAAAAAGGCGGCGATGCCCAAGGCGACAACGACGATGAGCATGCCCGAGACGACCCAGCCCATGGCCTTCGTATCTGCCGCGGTCTCGAGGACGACACGCTTCGCTTGCTGCGGCTTTCCGCCACCGGCCTGCAATTCGCTGCGGGCGTATTCGAGGTGCTCGATCAGCTCGTCATAGCTCTGATAACGCTGGTCGGGATCCTTGCTCAGCGTGCGGTTGATGACATAGGTCGTATTGCTCGAAACGTGTGGGGCAAAGGCTTGCAGGCTCACGGCCTGGCTCTTGAGATGCTTGAGCGCGACCATCGAGGCATTCTCCGCTTCAAATGGCGGACGGCCGGCGAGCGCGTGAAAGAGCGTGCCGCCGAGCGAGTAGATGTCGCTCCGGAAATCCTCCGGTTTGTTGTCGAGCTTTTCGGGCGCCACGTAATACGGCGTGCCCCACACCTCGCCACGCACCTTGGCCTCGTCTTCGGCAAAAATCGCGAGGCCGAAGTCCACGATTTTCGCGGTGTGCGCGTCGGCAAAAAGGATGTTGCCCGGTTTCACGTCGCGGTGAATCAGCCCCGCGTTTTGCGCCGCGCGCAAACCACTCGCGATTTGAATGCCGACCTCGAGCACCTGCGCCTCCGCAACGCGCCCCTGCAATTCGATCAGCTTGTCGAGCGTGCCTTTTTCCACCAACTCCATGGCGATATAAAATCGCCCGTGATCCAGGCCCGTGCTGAAAACACGGACGACGTGCGGGTGATTGATCGACGCGGTGATCGCCGCCTCGGTCTCCAGTTGGGTAATTTGGTCTCCGCTCCCGCTGCTCTTGCGCAGCAGCTTGAGCGCGACGAAGCGGTCGAGCGAAGTGTCGTGCGCTTTATAAACCGCGCCCATGCCACCGTGACCGATCACGTCGGCCAATTCGAAATGATCGATCGTGGCGGCGATGACAGTCGGCGCGCCACAAACCGGGCAAATCACCGCGGCGAGCGGCTCCAGGTCCGTGACATCCATCTCGGCCCCACATTCGGGACAAGTCTGGACCAAGGGTTCGTCAATATCGCCAGTGTTTTCCACAGCGCGGGGGTGAGTGGGTGATGGCTCGGAAGCGGGTGCTCAGTTGCGCGGTTACACTTTTCTATGCGGCCCGAAGATGCGAGGACTATTTGGGGTCGGAAGATCAATCGAGACCAGAGAAGCCGCTTAACCGCGTTCCTCGAGGGTCTGCTGTCGCGCGCGTTCGTCGGCGTAAAGCTTCGCGTATTTTCTCCGCGGGTGGACGGCGCGACCGACTTGCAGTTCGGGCTCGAGGAAGCCGAGTTTTTCGAGCACGAAAATCGCCGCGCCCCGGATCGAGGCTTCCATCTCATCGTTCGGATAAATCGTCTGCCCGAGCACATCGGCCAGCCGCTGCATGGCCGCGGGCGAACGCTGGATGCCGCCGCTCACAATAAATTTTGGCGTCGTCTTTTCCACCGCGAGAATCAACTCCACGATGCGAGCCAGCCGATGATAAGTCGCCTCCGTGACGGCCTGCAAAAGGTCGAGCGCCGTCGTGTGAAGCGTGATTCCGTGAATGGTGCCGGAGCCGTCCTCGTTCCAGATGGGCGCGCGCTCGGTCGTCCAAAACGGGAGCACGATCAGCCCGTGAGCCGGGCCCGGCCGCTTCGCCAGCGCTGCTTCGAGTTCAGCATCGTTGCCGAGATTGAATTCGCGCACACACCACGCGCGAAGATTGCCGGCATTGCTAATCGCACCGACGAGCAGAAAACGCTGCGCATCCATCCGATAGCAGGAGAGACCGAGCGGCGCGCGCACCGCCTTGCCGGCGCGGATGACCCGCACTGCCGCGCTCGTGCCGACATTGATCGCCGCGAGACCGGGACGCGTGACGCCGGAACCAAGATTGCTGGCCGCTCCGTCGCCGATACCTGGAAACCACGGCACGCCCTGGAGCTCGGAAAACTGCGCGGCGAGCCGACCGCCAACCGGCGTCGGTTCATCGCTCACGGGGCGAAGTTGCGTCGGCGTGATCGCGCACGCCTTCAGCAATTCCGCATCCCACGCGAGCTTCGCCGGATTGAAAAGGCCGGTGCCAGTGGCCATCGCGAGCGCGCAGTTTGCATCGCCCGCGAGCGTGATCTGGAGCCATTCCGCGGGCGCCATCCATTGTTTCACCGCGAGAAATTTCCGCCGGCCGACGCGCCGCAGCAAGCGCAGCTTTGCCGGCCAGAATGACGTGCGCATCATGCAGCCGGTCCGCGCGTGCGTTTCTTTTTCGGAAAATTCCTTCCGCAATTCCGCGGCGTCTTCGCGGCAGCGCGCATCGGCCCATGTGAAGATGCGCGTCATCGCCGAACCGCGCGCATCGCAGCCCAGCAGGCTGTGCCAGAAACACGACATGCCAATCCCCGCGATCGGCCGGCCGTGCAGCGCCGCATCCGCACGATACGCCCGCATCGTCTGCTCGAGACATTGCATGATCGCGCCGAGCAATAGCGGCGGATCGACTTCGGCGCCGCCGTCGGCCGAAGTGATGAGCGGATATTCTTGTTGAGCCGTCGTCCCGGCCAGCCGCTCGGCGCGCACATCGAAAAGCGCGGTGCGCGTGGAACTGGTTCCGATGTCGAGAGCGAGGATGAGTTCGGGGTTCATCTGTGCCAAAGAAAACAGCAGCCGCTCAAAGCGAACGAGGAAATTGCCTGCGCAACAAAGCGCCGCCAATCCATCGCGCGGACGCTCTTTTTAGAAGACAAGCGCGGGAACTTTCGCCCATGATGCCCGCCCCTCAAACCCGCCACTTCGGCAGATCACCCCGCCGTTGTCGGTGTTTCCACGCGGAGCATGGGTTTGAAAAACGGCAACGACTAACCACAGCAATCACCCACCATCGAAATGAAATACGGTTTGAACATTCCTGAAAGCGGCGCTCTCGACTTCCTGTCCCTCGGCGCGCTCGTCCATCGCCTCGACCCCGGCGTCATCCCTTTCCGCAAAGCCAACCACTGCGAGATCCACGCGAGCGGCGGCGAGTTCAATGTGGCGGCGAATCTCTCCGACTGCTTCCGCCTGAACACCGGCGTCGCTTCGGCAATGGTCGATTACCCGATCGGCGACCTCATCGCCGAGCGCGTACGCGCCATGGGCGTGAAGCCGTTCTACAAAAAGTTCAAACACGACGGCGTGCGCGGGCCAAACATGGCGACCGTCTATTCCGACCGCGGCCAGGGCGTGCGCGCCCCCGTTGTCTTTTACAACCGCAGCAATGAAGCGGCTGGCCAGCTCAAGCCCGGCGACTTTGACTGGAAGGCCATCTTCGGCGCAGGCGTGCGCTGGTTCCATTCGGGTGGAATTTTCGCCGCACTCTCCGAGACGACGGGCGAGGTCATCATCGATGCGATGAAGGCTGCGAAAGCCGCGGGAGCGGTAACTTCCTTCGACCTCAACTACCGCCAGAAACTTTGGGACATCTGGGGCGGACACGCCAAGGCAGTCGAGACGCTCGCGCGCATCGTCGAGCACGTCGATGTGCTCGTTGGCAACGAGGAGGATTTGCAGAAAGGTCTCGGCATCGAAGGCCAGGACGTGGAGTCCAAGGGCAAGCTCGACCCGAGCGCATTCTTCGGCGTGATCGAAAAGGCCGTGAAGAAATTTCCGAAGGTCAAGGTCGTCGCGACCACGCTGCGGGAAGTCCACTCGACCAACCGCCACACATGGGGCGCGGTCGCGTGGATCGACGGCAAGACCTACCAGTCCCCGATGGCTGAACTCGACGTCATCTGCCGCATCGGCGGCGGCGACGGCTACGCCGCGGGCTTCTTCTACGGCCTGCTCAGCGGCGCCTCCGAAGAGGAAGCGGTGAAGCTCGGCTGGGCTCACGGCGCGCTGCTCACCACCTTCCCTGGCGACACCACGATGGCGACCGTCGAACAGGTGAAAGCCTTCGCCAAAGGTGGCTCCGCTCGCGTGCAGCGCTGAGCGCAAATTTCATTCCGAAACGACAAGAGCGCGGACGAAAATCCGCGCTCTTGTGCTTTCGGCGCGAGATGTTCGGCTAGAATTCCAGCGGCGGTGGCGGCGGGAGTTTGATCGTCGTGTCGAGAACCGTCGCCTGCGTTTCCATCGGCCGCATTGGTTCTGCGCGACGCACCTCCACTTGCTGAACCTCACCAGCTTTCGGAGCCTGCACGACGGCTGCACTATCCACCGGCGCGGTCTGTCCGCTGAACGCTTTCATGGCGATGGCGTTCTTGATCGACTGGATGGAATTGTAGGGATCGTTCCCGAGCACCGTGGGCGCTTTCATCACGATGGGCTGCACCGCGGAGACGTCCACTGCGAGAGCGGCGCGCGGCCATTCCTCGCCGGGGATGACTTTTACAAAGCTCTTCGCGCCACCGCCGCCATGCACGTCGCAACCATTCTTCGGCGCCTGCTCTTCCGTCGCGATTTCAAAATAAGTCGTCCGCCGCTGGACCTTTTCGCCGGTGTCCTTGTTCTCCACCGTCTCCACGCACTTGTCGGTCGCGAGCATGCCGGACGTCGCGCAGAGCTCGACCTTGATGATGCCCTTGGGCTGCGGGATTTCCTTGGGCCGGTAAGTGGCAAACGTGGACTTCATGACATCGGCCCAAATCGGCAGCGCAATCTCGTTGCTAAACGCGCCGCGATAGATGGTCTGCGGTTTGTCAAAACCCGTCCAGACGCCGCAGGTCACGGCGCTGCTGTAGCCGACGAACCAGGCATCGGTGAAATTGTAAGCCGTGCCCGTTTTGCCTCCGAGCGGGAACTTTTTCAGGCCCAGTTCCGTGAACGTCTTGTCCGCCGTCCCGCGCTCGAGCACTTCGGCGAGGCAGCTATGCACTTCGTAGGCGGTGGTCTCCTTGATCACGCGCTTTTTTCCCGACTGCGCGGTGAAGATCACCTTCCCGCCCTGGTCCTCGATGCGCTGAATCAGGAACGCCTTCTCCGGACGCGTGCCGCCATTGGGGAAGATCGTATTGGCGAGGGTCATTTCCATGAGCGTGACTTCGCTGCTTCCGAGATAGGTCGCCGGGAAATGGCGCAGCGGGCTTTCGATGCCCGCCAGCGCTGCGAGCGGCAGGACTCGATCGAGGCCGGTCATCATGCCAAGCCGCACGGTGGCTGCGTTCTTCGATTTGACCAGCGCAGTGCGCGCGGAAATCGCGCCTTCGTATTTATTGTCCACACGCTCCGGGCCCCATTCGCCCAGAATGCCGGTCACGCCGCCGATCATCACCTGTCGATTATCGATCACGGCATCCTGTACGACCGTCCCCGGATTGAAGCCTTTCTCAAACGCCGCCGCATAGACGAGCGGCTTGAAAGCCGAGCCCGCCGGGCGTCGCGCCGACACGGCACGGTCGTAGGCGCTATGGGCAAAATCGCGCCCACCGGTCAGCGCGAGGATGCCGCCGGTGGCATTGTCCAGCACGACTACAGAACCTTGCAGATACGTGGGCAGAGGCAGTGTCGCGGCGTCGCCTTCCGCACTCGCTGCCTGCCGCTGATGCGCCCGGAATTCGGCGTCGTATTTGGCATAAGTCGGGTGCTCGAAACCCTCGTGCCGCTCGACGACATCCAGTTGATCGTGCAGCGCTTTCTCGGTCTTTTTTTGCAATTCGCCGTCGATCGTCGTGTAAATCCGGTAGCCATCGCTGATGGCGCTGTCGCGTCCGAATTGCGCGATGATTTGCTGGGCGACGAGATCCATCGCGTAGGATTCCTGATGCGTGGGCCGGCGGTTCTTGACGATCAGATCCTCCTTGAGCGTGGCATTGTATTCTTCCTTCGTAATCTGCTGAAGCTCGAGCATCCGCCCGAGGACGAAATTCCGCTGGTCCATGCAGGCCTGCCGGTTGCGCCACGGGGAGAGTTTGTTCGGGCTTTTGAGCAACCCCGCGAGCGTCGCCGATTCGGAGAGATTCAAGTCCTTGGCGTGCTTGCCAAAATAGCCGCGTGCCGCCGCCTCCGCACCGTAGAAGCCATCGCCGAAAAAGACGCGATTCAGATACAGATCGAGGATTTTTCCCTTCGGAAACCGCCGCTCGATTTCCTGGGCGACAAAGATTTCAAGCAATTTCCGACCATAGCCGCGGTCATTGCTCGGCAGTTCGATGGGAAAGGAATTTCGGGCGAGTTGTTGCGTGAGAGTGCTGGCGCCCTGCCGGGTGCGCCCGGCCTGGTAGTTCTTGATCGCGGCGCGCGCGATGCCGAAATAATCCACGCCCGAGTGCTGGTAATAACGGTTGTCCTCCGCAGCCACGATCGCTTTGAAAAGATGAGGCGATAAATCGCCCGCTGCGACCTGATCGCGATTCTGGATGAAAATGCGCCCGAGCACTTGGCCGCCGCGGTCATAGATCACGCTCGCCGATTCCATGTCCTCCAGCTTGCTGAAATCAAACGACGCCGCGCGCTTTTCCCATTTCCTCTTTTCCCGCACGACAAGAATTCCTGCAGTCACCGCCACCGCGACAATGACAAAAAGCACCGTGAGGAACCAGGTGCGGCGATAGAACGGTTTGTGCGGTCTTGGGAGATCCCACATGAGGATTTTTGCCGTTTTGGCGGCCAACTAAGTCCCACGAAAGAAGGAGCCACGCAACCGGCAAATTGCCCGCCGCGATGGACCATTGGCCGCGCTCGCATTCTCCGAAAGTTTCGTTAAACCGCTCGCATGTCCGCCACCCCGCATCCGCTCAGCGAGCTGCTCCGAAACGAGATGGCGCGCCGCGGACCGATTTCTTTCCGCGAGTTTATGGCGCATGCGCTTTATCACCCCGAGCATGGCTACTACGGATCGGGGCGTGCGCGCATCGGACGCCGCGGCGATTTCTTTACCAATGTGAGTGTCGGGGCGCTCTTCGGGACATTGCTTGCACTTCAGTTTGAGGAAATGTGGGTCCGCCTCGATTGCCCAAAAGATTTCTCGATCGTGGAACAAGGCGCGCATCATGGTGATTTCGCACGCGACGTCATTTCGTGGGCGCACCTCTATTCGCCCACGTTCCATGAAGCCCTGCGCTACTGCTACGTGGAGCCTTCGGCGTGGGCGCGAGGAGCGCAGCGGGAGAGCCTCGGCGCATTCGCGGAGGAAGCGCGTTGGGTCGCCTCGCTCGCCGAGCTGGAGCCTTTCACCGGCGTCCATTTTTCCAATGAACTGATCGACGCCTTTCCCGTGCATCGCGTGGTCTGGAAAGGCGACCGCTGGGTGGAGCGCGCCGTGGACTTTCAAGAAGATCGCTTCGTCTTCGTCGATGCACCACTTTCGGACGACGCGCTCGCGCGCCATCTGGCGCGATTGCCCGCCGTGCCGGACGGCTACGAGACGGAGGTGAACCTCGCTGCCGCTGAATGGCTCACCGAACTCGCCCCGAAGCTCCAGCAGTGATTCGTGCTCGCCATCGACTACGGCTTTCCGCGCGCCGAGTACTATCGCCCGGAGCGGACCAGTGGCACACTCTCCGCCTACGCCGGACACCGACGTGAAGCTGATCCCCTCGCCCGGCCCGGAGAAATCGACCTCACGGCACACGTCGATTTCACCACCCTCGTCGAGACTGCGACCGACCACGGTTTGAACCTCGCAGGCTTCACCGACCAGCATCATTTCATGGTCGGTCTCAGCCAGCTCCACTTTCACGATAACGCCGCAATGACGGTTCAAACAGAACAGGAAATCCGCGCTTTCAAAACCCTCATGCACCCCGACTTGATGGGTCGAAGCTTCAAGACTTTGTGCTTCGCCATAGGAGTGCGCGATACCAGCCTCGCCGGCTTCCACTTTGCCAGCCACGCTGCTCAAGCGCTGTTTGCGTAAAAGGCTGGATCGAAAGTCCACGCCCCCTGTGGCCGAAGGCCACCCTTCCCACCATGTCATCCTGAGCTTGTCGAAGGACCTCCGAGGCGGTGGCATACGGGACAAATGGCGGCTGGTCCGTGGGCGAGCTATTTGCGGGCAGCGGTTGTGCGGAGCCGCCTGACTGCTCAAGCCCCGCGCCGCCTCCGCCCACGAAAAGTTAGAGATCCTTCGGCAGCCTCAGGATGACATGGAGGAAGGGCAGCCTGCGGCTGCGATAGCGCGCGCGCCTCGTGACTTTCGGCATACCCTCTTTGACCTGAGTGGCCTATGCGCTGCGGTAACTGCTTCGCCTTCGGGCGTCCAAGTGCCTGACCGGCCCTACCGTTCGTCACCTTCCCCCGGCACGAAAATGCGCAATTGTTCGCAAAGAGAGCTGATTTGCTTCGTGGTGTGCCGGGCGGAAAGCGTGACGCGCAGACGCGCCGACTCGCGCGGGACGGTGGGATAGCGGATCGCCGGGACGAAAAACCCTCGATCAGCGAGCAGGCGCGAAGCTTCCACCGCGGCCTCTGCACGGCCGATGATGATCGGGATGATCGCGCTTTGAACCTTCCGTTCGCCGTGAAAGAGCATCGGCATCTCGCTGGCGAAGTGGGCGAGATTCCGGCGCAGCGCCTGGCGTCGATTTTCGCCCGCCGGGGACATCAGAAACTCGACCGCTGCGAGCGCCGACGCTGCGAGCGCGGGCGGAGGTGCGGTGGAAAAGATGAAGCTCCGGGCGCGATTGATCAGCAAATCGATCAGCCGTCGCGTTCCGCAGATGTATCCGCCGCAGACGCCGAGGGCCTTGCTCAGCGTGCCCATGTGGATGTCGATCTCGCCAGCCAGCCCGAGCTGGTCCGCAAGCCCGCGGCCATTGCTACCGATGACGCCGACGGCATGGGCTTCATCGAGGAGCAGCATCGCGCCGTAACGGCGCTTGACGTCCACGATCTCCGCCAGCTTCGCCCAATCGCCATCCATGCTGAACACGGCTTCCGTCGCGACGACCACTCGCGCTTCGGGATGATGTTCGCCCGCCCACTGGAGATGGCTCTCGAGTTTGCCGAGATGATTGTGCGGATAGATGCGAATGTGCGCGCCGCTCATCCGCGCGCCGTCGATCAGGCAGGCGTGGCAGAGCTTGTCGAGGATGATGACGTCATCTTTCCGCAGCAGCGCGCCGAGTGTCCCGATGGCCGTCGCATAGCCGGACGAAAAAGTCAGCGCCGCCTCGGTGTGTTTGAATTCGGCGAGCCGTTCTTCGAGCCGCATGTGCGGCGAAAGCGTGCCGCAGACGAGCCGCGACGCGCCCGCGCCGATGCCATATTGATCAATGGCTTGCTTGGCCGCCGCGCGAAGTGAAGTCTCCGTCGCGAGGCCGAGGTAGTCGTTCGAGGAAAAATTGACCAGTTTCCGACCCGCGAACTCCAGGGACGGCTGCTGCGGCGAATCGATCTCGCGCAATTGCCGCAGGAGCGCGTGGGCGCGCAATTCGGCGAGTTCGGCATCGATGCTTTGAGCCATGCGGGGAGCGTGATCAGCGAGTCAGCGCAATGAGTTACGGGCGTGTTCTCCGGATCGCTGATTCACCGATTAATCGCGCCCGGCATCTTAGGACGAAAGACCCCAGGCCAGCAACCGATGCGAATCCACCCAGACATTCCGGTTGTCGCCGAGGACCACGACGATGACATCCCGCCCGCCATACGCGGCGCTGGAGATGAGGCAGTGTCCGGCGGCGTCCGTAGTCCCGGTCTTCATGCCGTTGCAGGGAGGAAATTTTTTCAACACCTGGTTGGTCGTCTCGAAGACACGCGTCCGCCCGTCGTTGTAGCGCCACGTCATCGACTTCTGGCAGACGATGTTGCGGAGGGTCCGATTCCGGTAGGCGATCAGAGCCAGCTTCGCCATGTCGCGCGCCGTGGAATATTGTCCCGGCGCGGGCAGCCCGTTTGGATTTGCGAAGCTGGAGTTTTGCATCCCGAGTTGAGCGGCGCGGGCATTCATTCTCGCGGCAAAAGCTTCCACGCTCCCGGCATTGTCCCGCGCCAGCGCCCGCGCCACGTCGTTCATGCTGTGGACGAGCAGGATGTTAAGGAAATCGTGACGCGAATAGACGTCGCCCGGCTTGATATAGAGCTTGGTCGGTTCCGCCCAGGTGTCGCTCGCCTCGACGCGAACCTTTTGCTCGAGGTCGCCCATTTCGGCCACAATCAGCGCGGTGAGCAATTTCTGCGTGCTCGCCACCGGACGGTGCTGGTCGGCGTTGACCTCGTGCAAAACCCTGCCGGTTGCCGCATCGACGACGATCGCCGAGCCGGCAGAGACCATCGGGATTCCTTTGCCATCGATCGCTGGGAAAGCCTCGGGGATTTCCTTTTTGGGCGCCGCTTTGCTCGACGAAGTCCCGGAGCTGGGCGATGTGCTGGCCGGCTTTTTTTTCGTCGCTGCCGGAGCCGGCAGCGCAAACGCGGTAAGCAACAGGAGAGACAGAAAAACGGACGTGGAGCGCTTCATGGCGGGCGTTACTAAAAGATTCCGCAAGGATTCCGCAAGCCGCGATCTACCACTACGCCCGCTTATTCCTTCGGCGGTGTGAGCCTTTTCTCCACGTCGGGGTCGGGCGCGGCGCCGAGGTCCAGGGCGCGCTGGTAGTGGCGGCGCGCAAGCTCGACGGCAGGTGGGCTTCGCTGGAGATAGAAGACCGACAGATTGAAATGCGCCTCGGCGTAGTCGGGTTCGAGTTCGAGCGCTTTGCGCATCTCGTCTTCCGCCGCGGAATACCAGCCTTTCTGGCCGACGGTGACGCCAAGATAGTGATGGGAAATCGCATTTTTCGGCTCGAGGTACGCCGCCTGCGCGAGCGCCGCGAGGGCCGCGTCGAACTTTCCCTGATCGTATTCGATCACGCCGAGAATCAGCCAGCCCAGCCCGGATTCCGGCGCCAGACGCACCGCGCTTTGCAACCGCTTCTCCGCTTCCGGATAGTTCTTCTGGCGATACTCGACGAGGCCGAGATTGATCGTCGTGGGAGTATTGTCGGGCACGGATTGCAGCACTTTTAAGAAGTCCTTTTTGGCCGCGGCGAGCTCGCCTTTCGCCATCTCGGTGACGCCACGTTTGGCGATTTGCTGCGCCTCCTCAGAGACCTTTTTCTTACCCGGCTCGTTGACCTCCGGTGACGGTGCGAGGCGAAATCTTGGAGACGGGGTGGAATCCGCGGCGAGGGCCGCGGTGAGCCCGCAGAGCAGCACGCAGGCGATGGAAAAATGCGGACTCACTTCGCCGCGCCCAGTTCCCGTGCTCGTTCCGTGGCGGCGCGCACGGCGCTGAGGAAAGCGGACCGCACGGCGCCCGCTTCGAGCGCTTCGAGACCGGCGATGGTCGTGCCGCCGGGGCTCGTGACTTCGTCCCGCAGGGCTGCCGGATGGCGGCCGGTTTCGACGACCATCTGGGCTGCGCCGGCCACCGTTTGCGCGGCGAGCTTGAGCGAAAGGTCACGCGGCAGACCCATGAGCACGCCGGCATCGGAAAGTGCTTCGATGACGAGATAGACATACGCCGGGCCGCTGCCGCTCAGGCCGGTGACCACATCCAGCAGATTTTCTTTAACCCGCACGACGACACCGACTGCGCCGAAAATCTTTTCGGTGATCGCCGCGTCGTCCGGCGTCGCATTCGCTCCCAACGCATAAGCCGCCGCGCCGCGATGAATGAGAGCGGGCGTATTCGGCATCACGCGGACGATCCGGACTTCCGGCCCCGCCGCCTCCTGGAGCGCAGCGAGCGGCAGCCCGGCGACGATGGAAATGACGAGCTTTTTCGCCGCCGCCGCGCGCAGCGAGCGCAAGGCATCGAGTGCATCCGCGGGCTTCACGCAAAGCACGAGCACGCCGGCTTGCTGCACCAGTTCTTCATTGGTCGAGGCGGCGACTTGCGCTTCGGCGGCGAGCTTTTCCGCGACGCCGGGGGCCGCGTCGCTCACGAGGATATCTTCGCGCCGGAGCGCGCCCGAGCGAGTCACTCCTTGCACGAGCGCCGTCGCCATTTTTCCGGAGCCGACAAAGCCAAATTTCATTGGGTCATACGTAGTCCACGCCGCGTCCTTGGGAAGCGCATTTTTCCGATCATGCCTCTTGCAGGGCGCGCTCGTATTCCCGCTTCCGCAGGCCAAACACGACGAACGCCGCGCCAATGAAAACGAGGAAGATCGAAAGAAACTGTCCCGCGGAAATCGGCCCGACATGCCATGCCGGATCGGGTTCGCGGAACATCTCGCCGATAATCCGGAGCACGGCGTAGAGGATGAAAAATGCTCCTGTGAGCACGCCGCGCGGCACGCGGCAGCGCGTGCGCAGGAGCCACAGCGCGGCGAAAAGCACCACGCCTTCGAGCAGCGCTTCGTAAAGCTGCGAAGGATGGCGCGGGGCGAGGATTTCCCGCAGACGCGCGCGGATCGCGGGATCGTGGCGAATCATTTCCAGCGGTGGCTCCTCGTTCCCGAGTTCCTTGGGAAAAAGCATCGCCCACGGAACGGAAGCCACACCGCCCGGTTCTCCCGCCGGGCGGCCGTAGAGCTCGCCGTTGATGAAATTGGCGATTCGCACGAGAAAAAGTCCGATGGGCGCGACGACCACGAGGCAATCTCCGATGCTCGTCCACGACAGCTTGTAACGCCGCGACCAATAGAAAGTGAACAGCACCAGCCCAAGGATGCCGCCGTGACTCGCCATCCCGCCTTCCCACACGCGGAAGAGATTCAGCGGATTCGCCAGCACCTCGCGCCAGCCGTAGAAGATCGCCCAGCCGAGTCGCCCACCGAGCATGACACCGAAGACCGCCGCCCAGCAGATGAAGTCTGGCACTTGCTCCGCGGGCAGGTCGGTGTAGCCGCGGCGGGCGAGCCAGCGGTAAAGCCAGCCGCCGATGAGAAAGGACAGCACATAAGCGAAGCCGTACCAATGCAGTCCCATTCCATTGGGAAATCGGAAGATGAAGGGGCTGAGGTCGTGGAGGTAATAGTCGGGCACCGCGCGCTTTTGCCACAGTCTGCGCGGAGCACAACCGCGATCTTTCGCCCCTCTCAAATGGCCGGAAGCTTGCCGGTTCGGTGCGCGAGCGTTAAACCTGCGCCGCATGAACGCCACGCTCCCTCTGGCGGAGGCCGACGACACCTTGTCGGGACCGCTGCTCGTGGCGACCGGGCTCGTGGGCGTTTTGCTCGCGCTGCTCGCGCTCTGGAGCATGTGGCGGCGGCGGGAAGATCTCGCGCGAACCCGCCTGCGCGAGCAATGGCTCGCGACCATGCTGCAGAGCATCGGCGACGCCGTCGTCGCGACGGACGCCGCTGGCCGCGTCACTTTCATGAATGGCGTCGCTCAAGACCTGACCGGCTGGAAGGAGCAGGATGCGGCGCAGCGACCGCTGCTCAAAGTTTTCCAAACTCTCGATCGCACGACGCGCCAGCCGACCGAGAACCCGATCGACAAAGTGGTGCGCGAAGGCCACAGCACCAGTCGCGCGGAGCCGGTGCTGCTCCTCGCTCGAGATGGCTCGGAGCGCCTCGTTCAGAGCTGCGCCGCGCCGATTCGTGGGGAAGGCGGCAAGGTCAGCGGCGTGGTTTTCGTCTTCAACGACGTCACCGAACGGGAGCTGGGCGAGTCGGCCCTGCGCGCCAGCCAGGAAATGTTTCGCCTCATCACCAATCACATTTCCGACTTCATCACGGTCCTCGATCTGGAAGGGCGCCGGCTCTACACGAGCAACTCCTACGCTCAACTCCTCGCGCCTCCGCAGGAGCTCTACATGACTTCCTCGTTCGCCGATATTCATCCCGACGATCGGGCGCGCGTTGAAACCATTTTTGCCGAAACGGTGCGCGATGGCCACGGCCAGCGCGCCGAGTATCGCATGGTCGGCCGGAATGGAGCGGTCACTGAACTGGAGTCCCTCGGCTCGGTGATCCGCGATGCCACGGGCCGGTTGGAAAAAGTGCTGATCGTCTCCCGCGATATCAGCGAGCGGCGGCGCGCCGACGAGCGTGCCCGGCGCGAAAAAGAGTTCAGCGATACGCTGATCAATTCGATGCCAGGAATTTTCTACCTCTACGATGCGGCTCGGAAGATTCTTCGGTGGAACAAAAACCTGGAGACGGTCACCGGTTATACGCCCGCGGAAATCAATGCGCTCGATCCCCTCGCCTATTTTCCCGACAACGAAAAGGCGCTGGTCCACGAGCGGATGCTGAAGTGCTTCGCCGAGGGCTCCTCCGATATTGAAGTCAATCTGCTGTCCAAGGATGGCCGGCGCTTTCCGTATTATTTCACAGGTATGCGGCTGATGGTGGAAGACCGCCCCTGCATGCTCGGCGTCGGGATCGACATCACCGCGCGCCTCGCCGCAGAGCAGGCTCTTCGGGCAACGATGTGGCGATTGCGGCGGCAAAACGCCGTGCTGGCCGAGCACGCGCGCAGCCCGCGGCTGCTGGGCGCGCGGCTCGAGGATGCCATCCACACCGTCACCGAACTGGCCACCGATGCGCTGGACGTCGCGCGGGTCAGCGTCTGGCTTTACGATGACGCGCGAACGAAAATCCGCTGCGCGGATTTGTATGAAAAAGAGGATCGCCGGCACTCTTCCGGCATGGAGCTGAATGCGGCGGACTACCCCGCGTATTTCCGCGCCCTGGCCGAGGAGCGTGCCATCGCCGCGGATGATGCCGTCAGCGATTCGCGCACCTGCGAGTTTGCCGTGCCCTACCTGCAACCGTTGGGGATCAGTTCGATGCTCGATGCACCGATCCGCGGTGGCGGGGAAATGGTCGGCATCGTCTGCCACGAACACACCGGTCCGCGCCGGAACTGGAACCCTGATGAACAAAGCTTTGCCGGCTCGATGGCCGATCTCGTGGCGCTGAGCCTCGAA
>JBBSDS010000069.1:0-16649 GCA_038240495.1 Chthoniobacterales bacterium
CGGCGCGGACGCGCCGCGAGCGTTCCTTGCACTCGCGGATTTTCACGTCGAGCAGGTGCTGCTGCTTGCGCTGGCGCGGATTGGACACGCGCTTGTTGCGGTTGATCGGGTTCGGTTTCACGGACGGCGGGGGCGGGCGAGGGACAGTTCGATGACGCGGGCGCAGAGCGCGGCGTAGCTCATGCCGGCCGCGGCTGCGGCCTCGGGCAGCAGGCTGACCTGCGTCATGCCGGGAATGGTATTGATCTCGAGCACGAAGGGCTCGCCAGCGTCGGTCAGGAGGAAGTCGACGCGTGAATAGACTTCGAGATCGAGCGCATTTTTCGCGTCGAGTGCGATCTGCTGAATGCGGCTCGTGACCTCGGGACTGAGCGGCGCCGGGCAAAGATGATCCGCCGAGCCGCCGGCCTTTGGATTCAGGAACGGGTACTTGTTGTCGAAATTGTAGAAATCTTTCGCGGGCTTGATCTCGATGATCGGCAACGCCTGATCGCCGACGATGCCGACGGTCAACTCCCGGCCGGTGATGAATTGCTCGACGAGCAATTCGCTGCCGAATTCCCGCGCCTCGCGCAGCGTGTCATTCAGCTTCGCGGCATCGCGCACGATGAAGACGCCCACGCTCGATCCCTCGCGTGGCGCTTTGACGACGTAGGGGATGGCGAGTTTCGGTGCGGCGCCGTCGCGCAAAATCTCATAGGCCGGCGTCGGCACGCCGCGCTCGATGAAGCGCTTCTTTGTCGCGATTTTGTCGATCGCCAGTTCGCTGCCCGCGACGCCTTCGCCGGTGTAGGGCACACCGCGGGATTCGAGGATGCGCTGCACCTGCCCGTCTTCGCCGAACGTGCCGTGAATGACATTGAACGCGACCTCCGTGCCTGCGGGCACGACGAAGTCCGGGCCGGTGACATCGACCTCGGTCACGTCCGCGCCGAGCGAGCGCAGCGCGTTCGCGACGCCGGTGCCGGAAGCGAGCGAGACCTTGCGCTCCGAACCGGGGCCGCCCATGAGGACGGCGATTTTCATGTTCTTCAGGTCAATGGGCATGGTGCTGGGAATCTGATGCATCCGACGGATATACGAGGCGGAGACGGGATCTTTCAGCGGCGCTGCAATTAATCATGGATCCCTTTCTCCTCCCCTATGATCTGCACTTCGGTCTCGAGTTTGATGCCGCGCTCGCGCAGCGCGACTTCCTTCACTTTGTCGATCAGGGCGAGCACGTCAGCAGCCGTTGCGCCGCCGTCGTTGACGAGGAAGTTGCCGTGAATCTCGGATACCTTGGCGCCACCGATGCGCGTGTTTTTGAGGCCGAGTTCATCGACGAGTTTTCCCGCCGGGCACTGCTCAGGGTTTTTGAAAATGCAGCCTGCGCTCGACTCTCGGGGCTGCGTCGTGCGGCGCTTCTGCGTCGAGGCGTCGAGGAGTTTCTCGATTTCCTCCGGCGTGCTCGGGTGTCCGAAAAACGTGGCCGACACCGCGTAGTTTTTTTCCAGCGTGCCGCAATGGCGGTAATGCACGTCCATCTCCGCCGGCGTCTTCATGTGGAAATTGCCGTGCGGGTCGATGAAGCGGACGCTCACGACCTGACGAAAAGTTTCACCGGTCATCGCTCCGGCGTTCATCCGCAGCGCACCGCCGACATTGCCGGGGATGCCCTCGAACCACTCGAACCCACCGATGTCTGCGTCGCGCGCCGCGTAAGCCAGCTCCTTCTGTTTCACGCCGACACCCGCGTGAATTTTCCCGTCGCGTACTTCGACTTTCTTGAATTCGCCGCGTGCCAGATGCACGACCACGCCGCGAATGCCGCCGTCGCGCACGAGCAGATTTGAGCCGCGGCCCATGACGAAGAGCGGAATTTCATTGAGCGTGCAGAAGCGCACCAAACGGGCGAAGGCTTCTTCCGTTTCGGGCTCCGCCCAAAACTGCGCCGGCCCGCCGACGCGCATCGTGGTGTGCTTGGAAAGCGGCTCATAGAGCTTGATCGTGCCGTGACCCATCACGGTCTGGAGTTCGTCGAGTTGCTGCACGTCTTTGGCCAGCAGCGACGCGGCTTCGTGAATGTTGCCCGCGCCGAGACTGATCACGACGTCGCCGGGTTCGAGCGCGCGGCCAATTTCCAGCGCGATCTTTTTCCGGTCCGGCTGGAAGCTCGCGGCATCGTGTCCTTCGCGCAGCATTTCATCGACGATGGTCTGCCCGCTCACGCCGGGGATCGGCAATTCGCTCGCAGGATAAACGTCGGCGATGATGGCCAAATCCGCGTGATGGAAAGCGCGGCCGAATTCCGCCTTGAGCTTGAGCGTGCGGGAGTAGCGGTGTGGTTGGAACATGCAGAGCACCCGCTTGCGGCCGGTGTTCTTCGCCGTGGCGAGCGTTGCTTTCACCTCGCTCGGATGATGTCCGTAGTCATCGACGACCATGTAGCGGTCGCTGCGATATTTGATTTCAAAACGCCGCCGCGCACCGCGAAACGATTCGAGTGCTTCGGCGATTTTTGAAAAGGGGACGCCGAGTTCTGTAGCGAGCGCGATGACGCCCATCGCGTTGCTCACGTTGTGTTTGCCCGGGACATTAAGCGTGACTGCACCGAGCGGTTCACCACCGCGCAGCACGCGGAAGTGGGACTGGAAGTCCTTCGCGTGCAGGTCGTCGAAACGATAGAAAGCCGTGTGCGATTCGCCGTAGGAAATCGCGCCCGGATGCGGACTGCAAATCCGCGTCGCGTTCGCGTCGTCGGCGCAGAAGATGACCTTTCCGCGCGTCTGGCTGAGGAGTTGATTGAAGACAGCTTCGATCGCCGCTAGGTCGGCGTAGTAGTCGAGATGTTCTTCCTCGATGTTGAGCACGATCGCGTGCTCCGGGTGATAAAAGGCGAGCGTGCCGTCGCTCTCGTCGCCTTCCGCGACGAAGAACTCGCCTTCCGCATCCCAATTCGCATTCGTGCCGAGAATCGGAATTTCCGCGCCGACGTAATGCGACGGATGCAGCCCGCCGACTTTCAAGACGTGCGCCGCCATCGAGGAAGTCGTCGTCTTCCCATGCATGCCGCAGATGACGATGCCCTTTTTGCAATTCAGAATCGCGGCGAGTGCATCGGCGCGGCGGACCATGTTGCGTCCCGTGCGCAACGCTTCGTCGTACTCGGAGTTGCCAGGACGAATCGCGGACGAAAAAATAATGAGGTCGGCCTCGGAGATATTCGCGGCGTCCTGACCCACGAAGAAGCGCAGGCCGAGTTTTTCCAGGCGATCGATCTCGACCGTGCGCGCTTTGTCCGAGCCGCTGACATGATGCCCGAGCGACATGAGCAAGCCGGCGATGCCGCTCATGCCGGAGCCGGCAACGCCGATCAGGTGAATCTTCAATTCACCACCAACAAGGATGTCTGCAAGGATT
This sequence comes from Chthoniobacterales bacterium, assembly GCA_038240495.1. Lineage (GTDB taxonomy): Bacteria > Verrucomicrobiota > Verrucomicrobiia > Chthoniobacterales > Chthoniobacteraceae > Chthoniobacter. The sequence goes on from JBBSDS010000069.1 coordinate 3,403, forward strand.
TGGCCTGTGTCCATTATGCGCGAAAGTTGAGAACGGTGTCGGCGACCCGCTCGGCGGCCTGCTGCGGCGCGAGACGCGCGCTGCTTGCAGACATGTCGGAGAGCCGGGCCGGATCGTCGAGAAACCAGAGCAGCTTGTTCGCGAGAGTTTCGCCGGTGGTTTCGCGTTCATTTAATAGCGTTGCAGCACCCGCTCGTTCAAAGATTTTCGCGTTGAAAGTTTGATGGTCCTCGGCGGCGTAGGGGTATGGGATAAGGATGGATGGCAAGGCGAAATGCGAAAGCTCGGTGAGACTCGCCGCTCCGCTCCGCGCAATCGCAAAATCCGCCGCGCTGTAGGCGTCTTCCATCCGATGATGAAACGCCAGCACAGACGCGGAAACACCGGCCTTTGCGTAGCTCTCGCGCATGAGTTGTTCGTCCTGCTTGCCGGTGAGATGGATGATTTGCAGCGGCTTCGCGGCGAGCGAGGGCAGCGAGTTGACCAGCGCCTGGTTGATCCCGTGTGCGCCCTGGCTGCCGCCCATGACGAGGAGTGTCGGCTTGCCCGGTGCGAGGCCGAAAGTGGCGAGCGCATTCGCTTTATCGAGCCGCGTGACGAGCGACGTGCGGATGGGCGTGCCGGTGACTTCGCTTCTGCCCGCGGGAAAAAAGCGCGCGCATTCCTCGAAGCCGAGCAGCACGCGCGTGACGAGCCGCGCGTTAAGTTTGTTCGACTTGCCGGGGATGGCGTTTGACTCATGCACAAACGTCGGAATTTTCCGCGAACGCCCGGCGAGGATCGGTGCCGTCGAAGTGAACCCGCCCATGCCGAGCACGGCGCCGGGCTGGAAGTCGCGGAAGAGCGCTTTCACCTGATTGAGCCCGGCCCGGAATTTCAAAACGAACTTTAAAAGCGCGAGCGGTGATTTGCTTTGGATGCCAACGCCCGGCAGCCGCTCGATGCGGAATTCGCTTCGTCCCTGCGTGGCCAGGGCATCGATCTCCTTTTCCGAGATGATGAGCATGACGCCATGCCCGCGGCGGAGGAGAACTTCGCCGACGGCCAGCCCCGGAAAAAGATGTCCGCCCGTGCCGCCTGCTGCGATGACGACGTTCATAAAAATCCTAGAGACGCACCGCCCGGCGGGTGCGTGCGCGCAGCACCATGGCGGTGCCTTTTTCTTCCCGATCGTTGAGGCCCTGCCGATAGATATTGATCAGGATTCCGACGCAGAGCAGGCAGAAGACGAGGTTCGATCCGCCGTAGCTGATGAACGGAAGCGGCAGTCCTTTGTTCGGCAGCATCGCGGTGGTGACCCCGATATTCACGGCCGCCTGGAGCGCGATGATGACCATCATGCCAAAGCCGAGCAGCGTGCCAAAACGGTCGCGCGCCCGCATGGCAATCGTCGCGCCGCAGAGCACGATGAGCAGATAGGCGAAGACGACGAGCAGTGTGCAGCGCAGGCCGAGTTCTTCGCCGACGACGGGAAAAATAAAATCGGTGTGTGCGAATGGGAGGTAGGCCATTTTCTGGCGGCCATTGCCGAGCCCGAGACCCTCGACACCGCCGGAACCAAGCGCAATCAAGCCCTGCACGGTCTGATAGGCATCGGCCGGATATTTGTCCGGATACATGAACGCCAGAAAGCGGCCGGTGCGTTCCGGCATTTTCTTGATCGCGAACGCGAGTCCGGCAATGCCGATGAAGACCATGGGCACGAGGTAGCGCAGGCGGGTGCCGGCGACGAACATCATGATGAAGGTCGTCGCCCCGATGAGCGCCGTCGTTCCCATATCCACCTCGGGTGCGATCAGGGCCATGAGCACGCCCGAGGCGGTGAGCGGGACGACGAAGCCATGCACGAGATGACCGGCATTTTTCTCATCACGCGCGAACCACCAGGCGAGCGCGGTGATGGCCGCCAGCTTGGCAAATTCCGACGGTTGAAATGACGCCGGACCGAGCCGGACCCAGCGCGCCGAACCATTGATCCGATGCCCGATCGGCGGCACAAAGCAGAGGGCCAGCAAGATGACCGCCAGGCCAAACCAAATCCACCAGGTCTTGGCCCAGAAGTGGTAATCAACACTGGCGGCAATCGCGCACACGACCACGCCAACGCCCAGCCAGATGGCCTGGCGCTTGAGCAGGAAAGTGGCGCTGCCGTGGCTCTCGGCTGCATACGCCGAAGTGCTCGAGAGCATGACCAATCCGAGGACGATCAACCCGATAACAGCAACGACGAGGAGATAGACGCTGGTGCGATGGACGTTCAATGGCGAGGCCGGTCAGCTCTTGCGCGGTGGGACTTTCAGGGTCTGGCCCAACTGCAATTTTTTGGGGTCGGTAATCTTATTCGCTTTCAGCAAGTCCTCGGCGGTGAGTCCAAAGTTCTTCGCGATCGAGGTGGGCGTGTCGCCCTTCTTTACCGTGTAAAAGCCGGGCGTGGTTTTGGTGGGCGAAACATCTGCTTGTTTGGGTGTCGCTTCGACCTTGTGGGTCTCGGCCACCGCGGGTTTCGCGCCGGTTTTTGGTGTCGGGATAATGAGGGACTGGCCGGGTTGCAGCTTCGCGCCTTCCTTCAAGTGATTGGCTTCGAGGAGATCGGTCGGCGTGATCTTGTAGGCAAACGCGATCTTCGTGAGGTTGTCGCCCGCTTTGATCACGTAATGGTCGGAAGCTGTCGGCTTGTTCGTCACGACCGCCGGAACCGGCGCGAGAGCTTCCGTGCTGCGCGCCGCGGTTGCAGAGAGGGGGGCGTGTGCAGGGGCGGCCGGAGGATCGACTTTTGCCGCGGGTTTTGCAGGCGCGGGTTTGGCTGGTGCTGGAGCCGCAGACGTGACCGCAGCAATCGCCGTTTCGCGATCACGGCGCGAGGCCTTGATGCTATTGAAAGCATAGATGCCACCGACCGCGACGACGTGGAGGATCAACACGACGATGAAAGCGCTCGACAGTTTTGTCGTCGGCTCTTCCGAGTCGTAATCGTCCATCGCGGGACGCGCCGCGCGCGCCGTCGCCTGTAGCCGCTTCTTCGGTCGCGGGGTGAGAACGGCGGAGAGTTTAGTGAGGAATTTTGGCGTTTTCATTGGGCGGTGAATGCTTGGACCAGGACACGGAATTGATTGCCGCGGTCGGCGTAGTTTTTGAACATGTCGAAAGAAGAAGTTCCGGGGCTGAAAAGGACGACGTCGCCGGGTTGAGCGAGTTCGCGTGCGAGTGTCACGGCTCGTTCCAAGGACCAACCGGCATTGGCGACCGACACCCGCGGCTTCCAAATGGCTTCAATGCGATCCGCCATTTCGCCGAGCACCACGACGGCGCGGCAGCGGGCCGCGACGAGCTCGGTGAGCACGTCGTATTCGAAGCCCTTGTCTTTGCCGCCGGCGATGAGCACCACCGGCCGCGTCTCGGAATGCAGCGCCTTCTCGACCGAATCGGGATTCGTGCCCTTGGAGTCGTTCACCCACTCGACGCCATTCACCGTGCGCAGGATTTCGCAACGGTGCGGGAGCGGCTGATACTCGCAGAGCGGCGGGACCATTTCGGAAAAGTTCAGCCCGCGCACGACGCCGACGCCGAGCGTGGCCATGAGATTCTCCGCGTTGTGCGATCCGCGCAGCCGGGTCTCAGCCATCGCCAGCACCCGCTCGCCGCGGAAGAAAATCGCGCCTTCACGCAGTTCGAAATCCGCCCCTTGCACATACGCGCTGAAGGTCAGCCGCTTCGCCTTCAACAGCGGAAGTTTGTCGCGCAAGTTGACCACCGCCCAGTCGTCGGAAGTCTGGTTTTCGAAGATGCGAATCTTGGCGTTGTAGTACTCCTCCATCGAGCGGTAGCGGTCAAGGTGGTCCGCCGCGAAACCCAGCCACACAGCGGTTTCGCAGCGAAAGCGCCGGATCGATTCGAGTTGGAATGAACTGACTTCGAGAGTCATCACATCGAGGTCTTTGCTCTGCCTCACCTTGGCGGAAAAGGCGGGGCCGATGTTGCCGCTCGCGACCGTCTTCACGCCGCACGCGTTGAGCATTTTTTCCACGAGTTGCGTGGTCGTCGTTTTGCCGTTCGTGCCGGTGATGCCGATGATCGGACACGCGCACATTTCGTAGGCCAGTTCGAGTTCGCCGATCATGTTGATCCGGCGCTGGATGAAGTTTTGCACCAATGGCACGGCCGGATCAATTCCGGGGCTGAGGACGGCGATGTCGTAGTGCCCGTGCAGGCTTTCGTGCTCGGCCGCGAGGCCCGCGATGACGCGGATGCCCTGCGTGCCGAGTGCGTCGATTTTTTTGCGCAGCTTATTCTCTTCGGCGGTGTCGAGGATCGTTACCATGGCTTTCTCCTGATTGAGTAAGACAGCTGCGGATTCCCCACTTTCCCCTGCACCGAGCACGGCAATGGACTGGTTGGCGTAGGACACATCTAACGGAGTTTGAGGGTTGCGAGACCGAGGAAGGCGAACATGATCGAGAGGATCCAAAAGCGGACGATGACGGTGTTTTCCTTCCACCCTTTGAGCTCAAAGTGGTGGTGCAGCGGCGACATCAAAAAGACGCGACGGCCTTCACCATAGCGGCGCTTGGTGATCTTGAACCAGGTGCGCTGGATGAGCACCGAGACGGCTTCGATGACGAACACGCCGCCGACGACGACGAGGAGCATTTCCTGTTTCGTGCAGATGGCCGTGACGCCGAGCATGCCGCCGATGGCGAGCGAACCCGTGTCGCCCATGAAGACTTTTGCCGGATGGCAATTGAACCACAGGAAGCCGAACGACGCGCCGACGAGGGCCATGCAGACGACGGTCAGTTCACCCGCGAATGGATAAAATGGAATCTGGAGATAGGACGCGATCTTCACGTGCCCGCAGACGTAGGCAAGGATGGCGTAGGCAAATGCTGCCGTGCAGGTGCAGCCCGCCGCGAGGCCGTCCAATCCATCCGTGAGGTTCACCGCGTTCGACGCGCCGATGATGACCACGGCAAAGAAAACGAAGGTGCCCGCGCCGAGATTCAGGATGAGCGGATCCTTGTAAAATGGCACATGGAGCGCCCGCGCCTGCACTTCGATCGCGGGGTTGTAGAGGAAGAACGCGGTGACAAAGACCGCCAGAATCGTCTGCGCGATGAGCTTCGTTCGCTCGCTCACGCCGGCGGAGTTTTTCTTACTGACCTTGAGGTAGTCGTCCCAGAAACCCAGCCCGCCGCAGTAGAGCAGCGTGAAGATCCGCAGCCAGACGAACGTGTTGTCGGGACGCGCCCAGATCAAGGAAGAGATGATGACCGCTCCAAGCAGAAGCACGCCGCCCATCGTCGGCGTTCCGGCCTTGGCACCGTGCAACTCGAACAGCTTGTTCACTTCTTCCTTGGTGCGAATCGGCTGCCCAAGCTTCAGCGAAATCAGCCGGCGAATGACCCAATTGCCGCACATCAGCGAGAGCAAAAATGCCGTGATCGCCGCGCCCAGAGCGCGCAGCGTGATGTACTGAAAGACATTGAACGCGCGGAAAAAATCCGTCGTCGGATAGAGCTGCGGAAGCTTCGAGAGGTAGAACATCATGGCCTCTGCAATCCCTCCACGATGCGCTCCATCCGGGCCGAGCGGCTGCCCTTGATCAAGACGATGTCGCCAGCCCTGGCCAGTTCGCGCAAAGCCTTGGTCGCTTCCTCCGTCGAATCGACGCGCAGCACTTTCTCGACCCCGCCGCGCCAGGCCGCATCGGTGATCCACTGCGCTTCTTCACCGACGCCGATGACGTTGTCGATGTGTTCCCGCGCAGCGGCTTCGCCGACCAACCGATGCCCGCGCTCGGCTTCGGCGCCGAGTTCACCCATGCGACCGAGCACTGCGATACGACGGCCCGCGGCCGGTATGGCGCCGAGCGTCCGCAACGCCGCAGCGACGGAATCCGGATTCGCATTGTACGTGTCGTCGATAATCTGGATGCCGCGGACGAGCTTTTGCTCGAGCCGGCCTTTGGTCAGTTGCAGCTTGGTCAAGCCTGCCGCGCATTCTTCGAGCGACAGGCCGAAGACGCGCCCGGTGGCGACCGCGAGAACCGCGTTCTGCACCATGTGTTCGCCCGGTACGGGCAATTCCGCGTCGGCCTTGCGCCCATCGGCATTGAGGACAAATTTCGTGCCCGAAAAATGCGCGCGCAGATCGCTCGCAAAAACCTCGCCGATACCAAGTCCGGCGAGCACGACGTCGGCTTTGGTGCGTGCGGCGATGGATGCGGAAAATTCGTCGTGTGCGCTCAGGATCAGCGTGCCGCTGGGCGCGAGGACTTCTGCCAGCGTGCCTTTCTCCTGCGCGATGGCTTCGCGACTGCCCATAAACTCGATGTGCGCCATGCCGATATTCGTGATGATCGAAACGTCCGGCGCCGCCAGCGCTGCGAGGACCGCGATCTCACCCGGGTGATTCATGCCCATTTCGAAGACCCCGATCTGATCCGCGCCACGCGCCCGCAGCATCGTCAGCGGAAGGCCGATGTGATTGTTGAAATTGCCTTCCGTCTTAGTGACTTGGAAATGATTACCGAGCACGGCGGCCGTCAGATCCTTCGTGCTCGTCTTGCCGTTGCTGCCGGTGATTCCCACGACCTGGATGGCGAGGCTGCGGCGGTAATTCGTGGACAGTTGTTGCAACGCGCGGAGCGTGTCGGCGACGCGGATGACGGCGAAGCCCGGCGGCAACTCCGAGGGGTATTCTTCGACGACTGCGCCGGCTGCGCCGCGCTTCGCGGCCTCGGAGAGAAACGCATGCCCGTCGAATTTGTCGCCGCGCAGCGCGACGAAAAGGTCACCGGCCTTGAGGGCGCGCGAATCCGTACAGATCGTCGTCACCGTGCTCTGCGGCGAACCCGCGAGCAATTGGCCTTGGGCCCATTGCGCAATTTTTTCGAAGCTGGTCGCGTCCATGGCTACAGTTCAACGCGCTTTTCTTCGAGTGCCTGGCGGGCGACCGCGCCGTCGTCGAAGGGTGCGGTGTGGTCGGCAAACTCCTGGTATGTTTCGTGGCCTTTGCCGGCGATGAGGATGATGTCGCGCGCCTGCGCCATGGCCACGGCTTTGAAGATGGCTTCCTTGCGATCGACGATGACTTCGTAATGGCCACGTTTCATCCCGGGCTTGATGTCTTCGATAATCGCCAGCGGATCTTCCTGCCGCGGATTGTCGGAGGTCACGATGGCCAGGTCCGCATGCTGATCGACCACTGCACCCATGCGCGGACGCTTGGTCTTGTCGCGATTGCCGCCGCAGCCGAAGACGACGATGAGCCGTGCGGGGTTCAGTTCCCGGCAGGTTTTGATGACATTGAGCAGCGCGTCGTCCGTGTGTGCATAATCGACGAAGACGCGGAACTGGCGCTGCGCCGGAACGGCTTCGAGCCGGCCGGGGACGGCGTTTGCATTGGCCAGTGCGAGCACGCCGCTCCGCACATCGACGCCGAGGACGAAGGCGGCGGCAAGCGCGGCGAGGGAATTATAAACGTTGAACTGGCCGATCAATGGCAGGCGAACGAGGTAGCTTTTGCCGCCTGCGTCGAGCTGGTAGCTCGTGCCATTAAAATCAATGCGGACATTGCTCGCGCGGAAATCCGCCGGGACGCCGAGCCCATAGGTGATGACCGGAATCTCTTTGCTGAAGCGGCTTGCGAGCTGGGCGCCGTAGCGGTCGTCGATGTTGATGACCGCTTTGCCCTTCTTCTTTGTCTGTGCCGCAAGACCGCTGAAAAGTGTCGCCTTGGCCTCGAAGTAGGCCTCCATCGTCTTGTGATAATCGAGATGGTCCTGGGTGAGATTGGTGAAGACCGCCGCATCGAATTCCACACCGCGCACGCGTGCCTGCATGAGCGCATGCGAGGAAACTTCCATGGCGACCGTCTTGCACCCGGCCGAGCGCATCTGCCACAGCAGATCGTGCAGATCGAGCGACTCCGGCGTCGTTCGCGAAGCCGGCAGCACGCGGTCGCCGACCTCGTAGCGGACTGTGCCGATGAGTCCGCAGCGGAGAAGCATCGCCTCGCAGATATGTTTGATGAGAAACGCGGTGGTCGTTTTACCGTTGGTTCCGGTCACTGCGGCGATTTTTAAAGCGCGCGCCGGATGCTGGAAGTAGGCTGCGCCAAGATCGGCGAGCGCCAGTCGCGCATCGGCCACGGTGACATTTGTCGCCCGCGTCTTGAACTCCGCGACTTCACTCACAATCGCTTCCGCACCTGCCGCGACCGCCTTTTCGACGAAGGAGGAGCCATCCATTTTTTCGCCCTTCAGCGCGACGAAAAGAAATCCTGGTTTCACCCTGCGGGAATCGTAGGCGATGCCCGTGATCTCGCGGTCCAGCGAACCATCGACCTTGGTCGTCGCGACGTTGGAAATAAGCGCGTCGAGTTTCATTGATCGCGGAAATTCATGGGCTGCCCGGCGACGACACTGCCGGCTGGGATTTCCGGCGAAGGAACAAGGCCAAGGTAGCGCGCCGCTTTTTCGCCGATGCGAGAAAAGACGGGTGCGGCGACCATGCCGCCGTAGTTCTTGTCGTGCGCCACCTGGGCCTCGTCGAGGAGGACCAGACCGACAAACGCCGGATCATCGGCGGGCATGTAACCAAGAAACGAGACGACGTATTTTTCGTGCGAAGGCAGATGCGTCTTCTCGTCGTATTTCTGAGATGTGCCGGTCTTGCCCGCGACTTTGAAGCCCACGACGTGCGCCAGTGCCGCCGTGCCCTTGGGGCCGACCACTTCGAGGAGGGCGCTGCGCACGGCGTCAGTGGCCGACTTCGATGCCACCTGACGAACTTCCTGCGGCGGGAAGGACGTGATGACCTTTCCCTGATCGTCCGTGATGTCGCGGATAATCTGCGGCATCATGAGGTGGCCGCCATTGGCGATGGCGCACATGGCCGTGGTGATTTGCAGCGGGGTGGCATCGACCTCCTGGCCCATCGGCATGCGCGTGATCGAGAGCTTGCTCCAAGTATGCGGCGGATGCACCGTGCCGCTAACTTCGCCTGGCAGGTTCACGGCCGTCCTCTCGCCAAAGCCGAACCGCCGGACGTACTCGTAAAACTTTTGATCACCGAGCTGAATCGCGAGCTTCGCCACGCCAATGTTGCTGGAATGAACGAGGATGTCGTTGACGCTGAGATCGGCGTAGGCGCGGTGATCGTGCAGTTTGCACCAGGTAAAATACCCGTTCTCGCAGAAGATCATCGTCGTTGGACGGACGATGCGCTCGGTGAGAGCGGCGGCCGTCGTGACGATTTTGAAGGTCGATCCCGGTTCGACGCGATCGGTGATCGCGCGATTGCGCCGATGATCCGGCGGCACATTCTCCTGGACGTTGAGATTAAAATTCGGCCGGTTGGCCATCGCGAGAATTTCACCCGTCTTCGGCTGCATCAAGATGACGGTGATGCTTTTTGGGTGGAACTGTTTGACCGCGGCGTCGAGTTCCATTTCGACGATGTTCTGCAAGCCCATGTCGATGGTCAGGCGCACGTTGCAGCCGTTGCGGCCATCCTTTTCCTGTCCGCGATACGGGACGATTTCCTTGCCCGTGCGATCGCGCTCGATGTAGCGGAAACCGTCATGACCGCGGAGATATTCCTCCATCGTGCGTTCGACACCCTCGACGCCGGCGTCCTCGCCATTCACGTAGCCGAGGACGTGGCAGAGCATCTTACCGTTTGGATAAACCCGCGTGGAGCCCTGCTCGAAAAAGACGCCCCGCATTTTGTGCTCCGCAAGCTGCTCCGCGATGTCGGATGCGACGCTCTCGGGCACTTCCTTCTTGATGACAATGTACGGCGACGGAACCTGCTTTTTCTGCGACTGCGAATAGACTTCGCGCGCCAGCTTTTCCTCGACCTGGGCTTTGGGAAGCTTGAGTGCGGTGGCCAGGATTTCCGCCACCTCGGCGCGATCTTTGATCAGCGTGCCGTCGGCGACGACCGTCTTCACCGGCTCGTTCTGCGCCAGCGATTCGCCGTGGATATCCTGGATCGTGCCACGCCGGGCGTAGATCGTTTGCCGATTGACGTGCTTCTCCGCGGCGCGAGCCGCATACGCGTCATGCTGCGTGACTTGAAGTTGGACGAGCCGAAACGAAAACGCAGTGAAGCAACCGGCCAGCGAAAAGCAGGTGATCAGAGCTCTCGTTTTGGCCGTGCGGTTCACTCGCGCGCCCTTTCGTTGGAGACCGGGCGTAATTCATTTCCGCCACTCGCGCCGCCTTTGTTGCCGAGGACGACGATGCGATCGTTGGTGATCGGCACGAGTTTGATGAAGCCGCTGTCGTGGCGTTCCTGGAGTTTTGCCGTCGAGGAAAGCTGCGCGATCTTGCTCAGCGCGACTTCATTTTTGCTCTTCAATTCGACGAGTTCGCGTTCGAGTGTCTTGATCTCGGTCCCCGTGGAGTAGAGCTGATTCTTGCACCACACGTAGCAAAGGCCCGCGCTGCAGGCAAAAATACCGATGATCGCCCAAGTGGCGAAGACGGCGATGGGGACGGCGTTGGCGTGACGGCGACGGTTAGTGGACATGGGGGATCCTTTCGACGACGCGAAGCTTCGCGCTGCGGGAACGCGGGTTGGCCCGTTGCTCGGCTTCGCTGGCGATGACGGGTTTGCCGGTGATGGCTTTGAAAACGTGGAGCGGATTGGGCCGCGGCGCCGGCCACTCGGGTCGGTCGATAAACTCGGCGGTCCGCGCCTTGAAGAATACTTTCACGATCCGGTCTTCGAGCGAATGGAAGGTGATGACGGCGAAGCGTCCACCCGGCGCGAGGCGCCCGGTGATTTGGTCCAGCCCTTCGGCGAGGACGTCGAGTTCGCGATTCACCGCGATGCGCAGCGCCTGAAAAACGCGCGTCGCCGGGTGCGTCCGGCCACGGCGCGGGAGCACGCTTTCCACGCTCTCTGCGAGTTGCAGTGTCGTGGTGAAGGGCCGGACGAGGCGATCCCGCACCAGCCGCGCGGCGACTTTTCGCGCAGCTGGTTCTTCGCCGTACGCGCGAAAAATGCGTTCAAGTTGCTCGCCGCCCATGGTGTTGACGAGGTCGGCGGCGCTGATCGGATTCGCGGGATCCATGCGCATGTCAAGCGGACCCTCGCGCATGAAACTGAAGCCGCGTTCCGGCGCGTCGAGTTGCCGCGACGAGACGCCGAGGTCGAGCAGCACTCCATCCACCAGTCGGACGCCGAGCCGATCGAGCGCCTCGCCCATTTGGGCAAAGCTGCTGCGCACCGCTTGAAAGTCGCCACCTGCCTCCGCGAGCCGCTTGCCGGCAAAGTCCAACGCCTCCGGATCCTGATCCAGGCCGATCACGCGCGCGCCCGCCGCGAGCAGCGCGGACGCGTGGCCGCCGCCGCCGAGCGTGCCGTCGGCGATCACCCGGCCCGGCGCAGGCACGAGCAGCTTCACTGTCTCGGCGAGCAGGACGGACTCGTGATATTCGTATGCACTCGTTTTCAAAATCTTGCGCGCGGTCTTCGCCCGCGGTTTTTCCGGAAAGCCAGCCAGCGCGATCATAAACCAAAGTCGGACATCAGCGCGTCGCCCACCGCTTTGGTGCTGGCGTGGGCGGCATTCCACGCGTCGGTGTTCCACACTTCAAAAGTCTCGAGAGCGCCGGAAAGCGTCACTTCACCGGAAAGTTTGAACTGCTGGCAAAACTCCTCCGGCAGCGAGAGGCGCCCGCTTTTGTCGAGGGTTCCTTGACGCCCTTGCGAGCCGAGCCGGCGCAAAAAAGCGGCGCGCTGCGGTCCCGGCAATTTGGCGGCATCCGCGCGGATGCGATCGAGTTCCGGGCGCGGCATGACCTTCAGGCAATGGCTCGAAGTGCTCGGAAAAAGGAACAGCTCAACTTCTTCCTCAAACCGCCACTGCGACGGAATCGTGAGCCGATTCTTCCCGTCGATTGCATGGACGAACTCGCCCAGAAAGACGGGCGCAGGAGAGTTCTGATTGGTGGTGTCCATTTCGGGTCGGACTTGGGCGGTTAACCCATTTCGCTCCAAATCGCCCCCTTTTCTCCCAAATCGTCGCACCCTCGTCAAACAATTTGCTAAGATTTTTTTCAGCCGCGGACTTCTGCGTCCGCGGCGAGGCGGAGATCAACGCACGGCCAATTCTGAATCTGGGCGGCGTTCCAAAAAATTACTCGCGCAGAGCTTCGCATAAATGCCGCCCAGCGCGAGCAATTCGTCATGCGTTCCGCGCTCCACGATACGCCCGTGATCGAGCACGAGGATCTGGTCCGCGTGACGCACGGTCGAGAGCCGGTGCGCGATGACGAAACTCGTTCGCCCCGCCATCAAGCGGTCGAGCGCTTCCTGAATCTGCCGCTCAGTTTGCGTGTCCACGCTCGCCGTCGCTTCGTCGAGAACGAGAATCGGCGGATCTTTGAGCAGCGCGCGAGCGATGGATACGCGCTGCTTTTCGCCGACGCTCAATTTCACGCCCCGCTCGCCAACCACTGTGGCCAAGCCCTCCGGCAGCCGCTCGACAAATGCCCGTGCATTCGCCGCATCGAGCACATCCCACAATTCTTCGTCGGTCGCCGTCGGTTTGCCGAGCCGCACGTTGTCGCGGATCGAGCCGTTGAAAAGGAAGCTCTCCTGCGTAACCATCCCGACCGCGCTGCGCAGCGCGCTTTTGGAAAAATCGCGGAGCGGCTGGCCGTCGATGAGAATCTCGCCGCTGTCGAATTCGTAAAAGCGCGTCAGCAAATGGACGAGGGTCGATTTTCCGGCGCCGGTGTGACCGACGAGTGCGACCGTTTCGCCGGGCCGGGCGTGCAGGTTGATGTGGTGCAAAACGGGCAGCTCTTCGGAGTAGGCAAAGCATACATCGCGGAAATGCACATCGCCCGCGATGTCCACGGGCTCATCGTTTTCCACCCGTCCCGGTTCCGCGGGAGTGTCGAGAATTTCAAAAACGCGTTCACCCGCCGCGCGCCCCGCCTGCACGAGTTGATTGAGCGAATGCAGTTTTCCGACCGGCTCATAGAGCGCGCCGACCAGCCACAAAAACGCCACAAGATCACCCACGCTCATCTCGCCGCGCAGCACCGCGCGCCCGCCAAAACCGACGACGAGCACCGCGCCGCACGCGCCGAGGAAACTCATCGCCGGATTGTAGATCGCCCACACACGCATCACGGTCAGCGTCGCCTCCCGCAGTTGATTGCTCACACCATTGAAGCGCGCGTGTTCCTCCGATTCGCGGACGTAAGTTTTGATCTGCCGAATGCC
>JBBSDS010000070.1:0-16419 GCA_038240495.1 Chthoniobacterales bacterium
GCCCCCCATTTTTTGGGGGCGGGGGGGCCCCGCGTCCCTCCGATGGCTTGCCTGCGCGATTCCATTGCTCATCGCCGTCTCACCTTTGGTGGGAGCGCAAGACGAAGAGTCACCGAAGAAAGCCGGCGTCCGCATCACCTTCCTCCCGCCGCCGATGGAAGGCACGCTCAGCCTCGGTATCTACGACAAAAAGGGAAAGCTCGTCCGCGTGCTCGCCCGCGAAGCGACGGAAAAGGATTTCACGATCGGCCTCAATGGTCTGACCACGCATTGGGATGGGAAGGATGACGCGGGCAAGGCAATGCCGGCCGGAACCTATCTGGCACAGGGCTACAGCGTCGGCGCGGTGGAAGTCGAAGGTGTGGCGCTGCATGGCAATGATTGGATCACCGACGACGACTCGCCGCGCTACGCACGCGTCACCGACATCCGCACAAAGAGTCCGGACGAGATCGAAATCGCGCTTGAAAAAGCCGATGGCACCGCGGGCACAACGCCGGTGCGTTTTCAAACAGAGCCGGCCGCCGCGTCCGCCATTTCAGTAAAAGTGGCGGACGGAAAAATTCACCTGAGCGGGGACGGCGAGGCTCGTGACTTCGCACTCGGCACAGGAGAGACGGCCATCGACGCGGCACTCGGCGCGCACGATCGGCTGTGGGTCATCGTGCGCATGCCGAATAGCGTTGAGGTCCGTGCCTACACGCTCGACGGCGAGTTTCTCCGGCGGCTCGGCTACTCTCCCGGCGACCCGCAACCGCAGCGCATCCTCGCCGCACGCGGGACTTTCGCCGCGCGTTGGAGCGAGCAAATTCTGCTGCTCGAGCAGAACGAAAAAATCCAACGCGTGCGTTCGCTGGCCCTGCCGGAGAAGCCCGCCGACGGCGACGCGCCGCTGTGGAGTACGGTTCTCGAAAAAACGATTTGGCGCGACGGCACGTTCGACGCGATCAAGGATTTGCTCCCCCGCCCCGGCAATAAAGCGTTCGCGCCGGAAAAGGAATTTGTCGTCAAGCTCGTCAACAACCCGCTGCTCAAAGACGAGCCCGCCGCCGCGCACGTCACGGTTGGCTTCAACGAGCGCGGAAGTTTTTTGCAAACCACCGACGGACTTCCGCTGCGCCGCATCACCGAAACGCCGCAGCTCAAATGGGTCGTGATCGGACGCGAAGGCAGCGGCAGGCAACTCACCATTTTCCAAAGCGACGGCGCCGTCGTGGAGGAATTCAAGGCGCACAAACTCGCGAACATGATGGCCTTCGATGCGGGTGACTACGAGTGGACGGGGAAGTAATGCGCGTCGTCTTGCGCGGGCAGCATCCATTTCCTAAAAACCCGCGATGAGCCGCGACATCGTCTATTTCGACCTCGAAACCCAGCGCACCGCCAACGACGCCGGCGGCTGGGACAAGAAGCGCGACATGGGCATGTCCGTCGGCGTGACCTACAGCACGCGGCTCGGCGAGTATCGCATCTACGGCGAGAAGCAGGTCGATGCGCTCATCGACCAGCTCATCCGCGCCGATCTCGTCGTCGGCTTCAATGTGATCAATTTCGATTACGAAGTGCTCATGGGCTACACGATCCTCGATCTGCCGCACCAGTGCCACACACTCGACATGCTCGTGGATATTGAAAAGGCGCTCGGCCACCGGCTCGGTCTCGACACCGTGGCCAGCGCCTCGCTCGGGGTCGGCAAGACGGGCGACGGTCTCGACGCCATCCGCTGGTGGCGCGAAGGCAAGATGCTGGAGATCGCCGAGTACTGCTGCTTCGACGTGAAATGCACGAAGCTCGTCCACGAGTTTGGCGTCGCGAACAAGAAGCTGCATTACACCGACCGCTTCCAGCAGCGCAAAAGCGTCGAGGTAAAATGGTAAGGCCACATACCGGATTCTAACTAACGCGCCCGGCAAGCAAACCTACATGTTCAGCCACACTATTCGATAGCCATGAATACCCCACCTCAGAGGCAATCGAATGCAGTTACCCACGCGATCTGGGCAATTGTGCTCGTCGTCGTTATCGGTGCCGCATTTTTTTCATTCCGCCTAAGCGTCAACAAAATCGATGCCGGCACCAGAGACACTGTGAACGCCGCCAGAGAGGAAGTCAGACAATACGCTAAAAAGCTTGCTGCATTTGCTGAACGCGCCGCTGCGAGATTCAAAACGGGAACCATTACGCAAACCTTTAGTGAGGAGATTCCTGTTTTTCGTTCTCTTGGCATGGGGCGTTTGGAGGTGTCCGTTTCCGACCCTGTTCCCGTAACCTTCCGTAAGACTGACACGCGCACAGTTCTTTGGGACTGGGTTTCTCTCGGTCAGACCGTTTCAGAGATTCGTGTTCCCGCAACCTACCGCTACCATGTCCCGTTGGATGGGTATTGGAAACTCGATGTCCATAACCGGATGTGTATCGTTGTCCCTCCTTGCATCAGTCCCAGCTTGCCAGTTGCGATACACACCGACCGAATGGAGAAGAATACCAGCAACGGATGGGCGCGCTTTGATAAGCAAGAGCATTTGGACGCACTTGAGCGATCGATTACACCTCGGCTGAATGAATTGGCGAGCGACCCTGCCCACCTAGTAGAGGCTCGCAATAAGGCTCGTGAGACGATCGCGAATTTCGTTCGCGCATGGCTGCTGCGAGAGGACCAGTGGGGCAAAGACCACTTTACTTCCATTATCGTAATGTTCCCAGATGAGCCTCCTCCTAAGCGCTTAATTAGAGCAACAATTATGCTTCAACCCGATCTCTGAACGAACGGGCCTGACATATTGTCGATGAAGCCCATCCTCTTTCCCCGACCGCAAAATCTGAACGATTTCTACCGTAAAATAAGCTCCCGGCCTGCACGCTCCACTTTATGAAACTGGATCTACTTGAGGACCTTTGGCGTCGATTCCAGGAGTTGCCGGTGATTGAGCGGCAATGGCCGCAAGCGGAGAGTTTGGCGGCGCTGCCAGCCTTGGACGTTTTTGATCATGAGCAAGCCACAGACTTGGAGGGACGTTTTGAACAGGTTCGGTCGTTTTCGACTTTGCCAATCGTAGCGGTCGCCGGCGGAAAAAATGCGGGCAAGTCTTCATTGATTGCTGCGTTCCTCTCGGTCGCAAGCCGCCCACGCATCCCGCGTGGACTGAAATCCGAACTTGGTACTCACCGATTTACTCTCTGGCTACCATCAAGCTGGGAACAGAACGCCGAACTGTTGGCGCGAAACAAGAAGACGCTTGCTGATTTCTTTGGTCATGCAGCCGAGCCATTGTCCCACGACCCCTCGGAAGCAATCCACCAGCAAACACGGAGGGATTCGATCGAAGTACCACTCATTGCTTTTGATGCCGCACTGGATGAACAGGGAATCGCGCTGCTCGATTGCCCGGATATCGATTCGGAGCCGGGAAATACCGCTGCAACGAACGCGCGTTTGCGGATGCTTTCCCGTGCGAAAGAATTCTGTGCAGGAGTCATTCTTGTGACCGAACGGGCAAAAATCGAAGCCGATCTCCTCGCTATCATTGCGCAGCATTTGCCACAGGCGGTGCAGGTGCATGCCATCAATTTCGTCAGCGACGAGGCACCTCATGAAGTGCTCAGCGATTTGGTCCACCGGCTTGGTCGGCAGCCCGAATACTGTTTTCTCGCATTCAGCTATAAAGAAGAGGGGTACGCTAATCGCACCCCGCGGATTGACCCCAACGTCGGCAGCAACGCCGCGAGCGACTCCGGAAAGGCACCCTTTTACTTTGAAGTGTTAGCTGAACCGGAAGCTAATCGACCGGATAGAGTCACTTTGGAGAGATCCATTTTGCGGCTCGGAAAGCGCCTTGATCCGGAAGTTTTACGGCAGCGTCGGCAGAAAGAATTGATTGCGGAATTAAAATCCAAGTTGCAGCAGGCTCTCGTGGATCTTGAAGCGCGCTCGGACGAAAATCGCGAAGTCGTGGAACGGGCCGCTGCGCAGCTATTCGAGCGTTGCAAGGACTTGTTTAGCGAGGATGGCGCTCTCACGGTCCAAATTGATTTACAAACTTTAAGGGCCATTGCGGACAGCCTTCAACGCAAGGCCCCTTGGGAATTTAAGATTCTTCTTTGGCCATACAGGGGCGCGCTCAAATTGCTTGAGAACGAGAAAATCGAACTCATCAAAGAGTGGCTGCGACGAAAGAAGCCACACTTCAAGGCTCCCAAGGGGCAGGGTCCACTCACGGTCTCAAACCTTTGCCAAACCCTTGCCGAGTGGAGTGCGGGAATAGGCTTGGTGCGTTCCCCGACAGTATGGGAGCCCGACGCTCAAAATATTCTCAACCGTTTCAGCAAGGAAGAGCGCACGACTCTCGCGAAAGACGAATGGGACGAAATCGCGGATGCCCTATGGAAACAAACTCCAAAATGGCAGCAGAGGGCAGCTCTCGTTGCTGGACTTGTGGCCGGGCTACTCGCCTTGGCTTCCGCCATTGCAGATCTCGCGGGAGGTTACGGACTATTCAGCCTCGCGTACGCGAAGCTGCTTTCGGTGCTTGGTATTACGGGCGGTTTAGCTGCGTTGGGTGAGACAGGGCGGAAATTCGAGTCTTTGCTGAAAAAGCTGACGTGGCAGCAAGTCTCGAATTTCTTCGGGATCAGCGCCGATCGCGTCGGCGTGCCTCGCGAGGTGCCCGTAGATTTCGCGACTCAATTCCCTCCTCCTCGAGTCGCAAGCAAACTCAACCGCGAGTCTTACGGCGTCTGCGAGCGACGGTGGCAACTGGCGCGGATAATCCCCGAAAATGTAGCCGTCATACGGTCTGAAATCCAACGCCTCCCATCATGAATTCTCCCACCCTTATCGCCTGCCGCCGCGCGGCCCAAGAAGCAGAGCATCATGCGCTGCAACTCGGCCCTGACTGGAGTGGAAGTCCGCCGATTCTCGACGAGTGCGTGGCTTTTCGACACGGGTGCGACGCCTTGGCTGAAAACCGCGGATTGAACATGGCGACGATTGCCTTTGTCGGGCCGAAAGATGCCGGAAAGACTACGCTGGTGAGCTTGTTGATTGCGGACGACAAAGTGCGCGCCGCATTGAAAATCGGCTACGACTCCGCCCACGGCACGGAAAAGCCGACCTGGGTCTCACCCGAACCACCAGACGATTTGCATCGCGGACAGGAAGATTACATCCCGTGCCACGAGTCTGAACTCGAACCACTTGGGTTTCGCTATGCCATCCTCGACGTCCCCGGTTTGGATGAGGGCGAGGCGGCGCGCAGCGGCCTCGCTATCCGCGCGTTGGATCAAGCACAGGTGAAAGTTCTGGCGATCGAGCGCGCCAAACTCGAAACGGCGAACTGGCAGACCTACCTCGCCAAAACCGACGGGGCTGCCATCGTTCCTATCATCACCCACACGCCCCCTCCCAATGATCCTCAAGATGCTCTCACCGATTATGACTTGATAAAGTTTGAACAGGCGCTCAAGAGCCACCTTCCCACATCGGCGATTTTGCCGACGATCGTCATGGGACATTGTGCGTGGGCGGGCGCGAACCGTTCTGCGATTCTGGACGAAACCCGCAAAGCCTTGCGCGAGCGTCTCGCTCATGCTCTCCGCGAAAAGCCGGTGGAAACCTTAGCGGAACCTCAACTGATCGCCAAGCTGCAGCGTTTTAAGCGCGAGGTCGGCAATCTCGCCGTCAAATACCTACCTGCGACCAAGGAAGCTTTAGGCCCGCTTGAAGCAGAGCTGCTCAATTTGCCCATTGCGGCCGTCAATGACCTGCTGGGAAGCGAGAAAACTTTAGCTGCGAACGCTCGGGCGTCCCTACGCTCAGTTTTACTCGATCACACGCCGGTTTTCTTTTTCCCGTGGAGGCTGTCACTTTCCATCGCAAATCTGGTGCATGGGGCCACGGACCGGCTGCCTCTGGCCTTGTTGGGCAGCCCGCTTTCGATCATCACCACCGCCTCTACAGTCGCGAAAAACTTGTGGCGTCATCACAAGTTCAACGAAGACATCCAGACCGGACTTCAGCACCAACTCGAAGCCAGACTCAAGGGGCTGTTCTCCTCCCGGTTGGCCCGGCTCGAACGCAGCCTGGCCTCTGATCTAAAGCTTGGCAGCAACACCAAAATTCATACCCAAGAGAAGTCATCCGTTCGACTGATGGGATTGACAGCCTTGCAGACCAAATCGACGGAATCGTTTCGGAATATCATTGGCGAAAAATCGTTCACCCCGCGAGAAGCCACTCTGCTGGGACTTCTCGGGTGTCTCATTTTTTGGAGCATACTAGGCCAGCCGCTTTTGGGGCTGTATCTCGACTTCTTCCACGCCGCTGACGAGGTTCTCACCCGCAGAGCAGCCAGCATTCACTCTTTCCCGTCGGATACATTTTCCATGATGGCAACGAGCACACTGCTCGCCGTGCTCCCTATGACTTTGCTGCTGCTCCTCGCCGTTACTTGGCTAACGAGAAAACGCAACACGCAAGCCTGTATCGAAAAACTCAGGGCTGCACATCAGCAACACATTACGGATATGCGAAGCAGCGGCGAATTGTTCACTGAACTGACCGAGCCACAACTCGATTCCTGTCGGCTACTGCTCGGATTTGGAATTTGGCGGTAGCCACCAAAGCGTTTCGCAGCGGTTCACAGCCGCCTACTAACCCTTCGCCGCGATCATGCCGCTGCTCCGAGCGAAGTTGAAGAGGCCGCCGGCGTCGATCACCGGGCGGACTTCACCGAGCGATTTGAGGCTGTAGGTCACTCCGTTGACGGTCAGCGTGTCGTGATCGAAATCGAGCGCGGAAAGGCCGCGGCCCGCGCCGGAACCAGGAGCCCGTTTGGTGCGCCGACACGCGTGTCGCGAACTTACGCGAGTAGTGCGCGGAGAACACGAAGATTTTCCGCGTCGTCGAAGAGCGCGCGAATCGGGACGCGAAAGCCGGGAACGACCTCGCTGGCCACTTCGCCGCTGCCGGACTTGAGCGCGAGTTCGTAGCGGCCTTCGCGCGGGAGATACTGTTCGAGCACTTCGCGCTCGGGGTCGATGAGCCAGTATTCGCCGACGCCGTGCGCCTCGAAGTCGCGGAATTTCACGCCGCGGTCGCGGTGCTCGGTGCTTTCCGAGAGCACTTCGCAGACGAAGTCCGGGATCGGAAACTTCAGCGTGTCCGGCCCGATGAGCGCGGTTTTTTCCGGACCGAAGAATACAACGTCCGGCTCGTAGTCATTGCGTGGGAAGACGCAGAGGGATTTTTCACCGAAGACTGCGCCGAGTTTGTGACTCTCGCAAAAACAGGAAAGGATGCGTTCAAGACGCTTTCTTACTTCGAGATGTCTGGCTTTGGCGGGTGAATGCATAACGACTTCTCCATTGATGAACTCCGCTTTGTCCTCCTCCGAGACTTCGTCGTAGAATCGATCGCGTCGCGTGCGCTCCGTTTCGAGCACGCGCCGGAGTGCATCCACTTTTTCCGGCAGCGCCGGATCGTCGAGAAATTCATTCACGGCCAGGCTCATTGCAGCGGAGCCTAGCTCACGATGACTCTCGCGACAAGCGCGCGAGGTCAGCTCTTCGCCGCGATCATCCCGCTTGCGCGGGCGAAGTTGAAGAGGCCGCCGGCGTCGATCACCGGGCGCACTTCTCCGAGCGACTTGAGGCTGTAGGTCACGCCGTTGACGGTCAGCGTGTCGTGATCGAAATCCAGCGTGCCGATGTCGCCCGTGTTGATCTTGTCGCACAAGCGCTCGTTGGCGTCGTACGGGTAGAGTTCGCCGGTCGCGACGCAGTTGCGAAAAAAGATGCGCGCGAAACTTTCCGCGACAACAACCTCAACGCCGGCCGCACCCATCGCGATCGGGGCGTGCTCGCGCGAACTGCCGCAGCCGAAATTGCGCCCGGCGACGACGATCTTGTATGCCGTCTTGAGTTCGCCTGCGGGCACGAATTTCGCCGGATACAAATCGTCCGGCAGCCCGATCATGGCATAGCTTCCGAGCTTCTCGTATTCCTCGGCGATCGTCGGCACGAGCGTGAGATATTGCGCGGGGATGATCTGGTCGGTGTCGATGTTATCTTTGCAGACGAAGACGGGACTGGTGATGGTGTTCGGCATGGCGGGTGGAGTTTAGAATCTAAATTGTGGAGACGGTTTTGGCGGTTCCGGATTTTCCGGCAGAGGAAGTGGCGCGTCGCTCATGTCGAAAAGCGGAGCACCGCGGACGGGCTGGACTCTGCTCCGTTTCGGCGCCGCCGAGAAGAGCGACGACCAGGAGTTGCTCGAAGAAGTCCTGGCCCGGACCGGCGGCTCGGGTGGCGCAGGCTGCAATTGATTGCTGGCCACATAACCGCCGATGCCGTCGTCCGTCATTACGCGACTGAAGCCGAGCGACCTTTCCAGCAGCGTGACTTTCGTGCCCTGGGCGAGCGAAAAGTCCGGACCGTTCGACTGCGCCGGACCGTATTTGTAAAAGGATGCTTTCGGCCCGCAGACCAAGCAGCGCGCGCCCGCGACCACAGGTGTGGTCGCGCAGGCGGCGAGGGCAGCAACGCAGGTCAGGATAGCCGGGCATCGAAGGAATTTTTGAAGCGGCGCTCGGAGCATTGGAAATGTCGGAATCGTCAGGGATTTCTCGACTTCGCTCCGCTCCGCGCGGGAAGTGGCGTCAGCGATCAGCTAACAAATTCGCGCGGATCGGTGATCTTTCCCGTGAGCGCGCTCGCGGCGACGGTGTAGGGACTGGCGAGAAAAACCTGCGACTCCTTGTTGCCCATGCGACCGGGGAAATTGCGGTTCGTCGCGCTGATGCATTTCATCGGCGTATTGAGCCGGCCGAAGGTATCGACCGGTCCGCCGAGACACGCGGCGCACGAAGCATTTTCGGTCATGCGCACGCCAGCACTTTCGAGGATCGACCACACGCTGAGGCCGCCCCACAAAGTGTCTTTCAATTCCTGCACGACCTTCGTCGTCGCCGGCACGCCGAACGTATCGATCTTCACCGTCTTGCCCTGGACGACATGCGCGAAGGCGAGGAAATCGCTCGTCTTGCCGCCAGTACACGAGCCGATGTAAGCGCGGTCGAGCGTGACGTTCATTTCCTTTGCGAGCTTGCGCTGACCGGGATCGGGATGGCACGCGACCGTCGGCTCGAGCTTCGAGAGATCGAATACCTTGTCATAGACGAAGCTCTGCTCTTGATCGATTTCGACGGGCTCGAAATCCGACTTCGTGCCGTTCTCCGCTACGCGTTCGCGGACGTAAGCGCCGGTCTTTTCGTCGTAGGGAAAGATGCCGTTTTTTCCGCCCGCTTCGATCGCCATGTTCGCGATCGTCATGCGGTCGTCCATGTTCAGCGAATAGGTGCCGGGCCCTTCCCACTGCATCGCGCGATAGGTCGCACCGTCGAAGCCGATCTCGCCGATGACGTGCAGGATCACGTCCTTCGCCATGACGCCTCGCGGCAGTTCGCCTTCGAGGAAAAAGCGCATCGTCTCGGGGACTTTGATGAGCAGCTTGCCCGTGCCGAGGATGAAGCCCGCGTCGGTATTCCCGATGCCCGTCGCGAACTGATTGAACGCGCCCGCCATGCACGTATGCGAGTCGGTGCCGAAGAGGATTTCGCCCGGTCGCGTGTGGCCTTTCCACGGCAGCGTGGTGTGGCAAACGCCGGTGTAGTTTTTGCCATACTGCTGCTTGAGTTGCCCGCGCGAGGCGTCGAAATGCCAGTGCCCGTTTTCGTCGTCGATCACGTCGTAGAAATAGGGAAGACCTTGTTCGCGCGAGAAGTCGCGGAGGATATCGACGTTGCGATTCGACATCGAATCGGAGGTGAAAATGTAGTGATCCGGGATGATGACGAGCTTCTCAGCATCCCAGACTTTGGCGTCCTTGCCGAACTCGCGCTTGAAAACCCCAATCGTCCCCGGCCCGCACACATCGTGGGTCATGAGAATGTCCACATTCACCCACACATTGTCGCCTGCCTGGACATGCGCTTTGCCCGAGGCACGCGCGAGGACTTTTTCGGTCAGAGTCATAGGATCGGAAGTATCTCACCGGCTCTCGCTCCGGCGCAAATGGATTTCTGCCGCGTCCACGCCAACGGCGAGAAACCGCTATTCCTCTTTCAAAAGCTGCTGCTTGCGCTCGGGGGTGATCTGATCGGAAGCGGCGATCCATTTTTTCGCGGACGCCGGGTCGTTGCGCAGCCAAGTGCGCGTGACGTTTTCGATCTGGTTGTGGCGTTGGCTTTCGTTGCCGATCGTCGCGGCCCACGCGAGCGCACCTTCGGGGTCGCTCTGCGCCGCTTTGTAGGAAAAGGCACCGATCGCCGAGTCGCGCTCAGCGCCCGTCGGCATGCGTTCGAGCCACGCGGCGGCTTTGGCTGGCTCGGCATCGGCCCAGTTGTCGATGACCTGGCGGATGGCGTCCTGGCGAGTGCTTGTCGCCGGCAATTGGCTGGCCCACGCGGCCGCGGCAGCGGGATCGTTGCGCGACCACGCGGCAGCGAGATTGGAAGCGGCGCGGCCTTGCGCTTCGGCGGAGAGCTTGGAGGAAAAAAGCGCGGCGGCACGCTGGGGATCGTTGTTCGCAAAATGAGAGACGGCGTTGGCGGCGAGATCGTCGCGCGTTTTGCCCGCCGGGAGCGCGAGCGCCCAATTGAGCGCTTCGTCGGGCGCGGAGTTGAGCCAACTGTAGAATGGGCTGGTGAGCGTGTTGTCGTTTTTTGTGGGCGGATCGTTTTTCAAGACCCACGCGAGCGCGGACGGCGGATCGCTTTGCGCCCAGGTCGAGACGACGTTGCGCAGCGCCTGTCGCCGTCCGTCGCCCGGTGCCAGTGCGGCAGCCCAGGTGACGGCGGCGTTCACGTCATTTTGCGCGATGCGGCTGGCGATGTTCGACGCGAGTTCGCGCCGCGCCTCGCCGCCGGGGAGCAGGGCGTAAAGTTGCTGGGCGATGGCCGGGTCGGTGAGGTCGGAGTTGTAGGTGATCTGGCGGATGGCGTCGCTGCGTTTTCGGCCCGCGGGGATTTCCGCGAGCAACGCGATCGCCTGAGGCATGTCGTTGCGCGCGAGGTTCTGAATCGCATTGGAAAGCGCGGTGGTGCGCTCGTCGCCCGCGGGGAGCGCGAGGACCTGGGCTTTTGCTGTCGCGGGGTCGGTCAGCATCCACTGCGAAAGCGTTTGAGAGACGAGGGACTTGCGGAGTTCGGCATCTGTCGTCGCCGAGCGCGCCCAGGCGAATGCAGCCGCCGGATCGCTCGAAGCCCAGGAGGATGTCGCGGAGGTGAGGGCGTTACGGCGGGCTCGCGAATCGGCAAGCTGTCCGGCCCAGGCCAGCGCCGCGGCGGGATCTTTGATCGCCCAGGCACTGGCGATATTGCTGAACGCATTGTCGCGGGCCGTTCCGCGCTGGAGGCCGAGAGCGGCAGCGGCGGCTTCCTGCGGACTATCGGCGGCCCATTGGCTGAAGACGGTGCTGTAGACATAAGTCTCGCGCTGTCCTTTCGCGAGAGTCATGGCCGTTTGCAGGGCGGCGGCGGGATTACTCTTGGCCATGGCCGAGACCAGCGTCTGCACAAAGCCCGTGCGCTCCTGTCCCGGCGGCAGAGCCTCCAGCCAGGCTCGCGCCGCGTCAGGCGCGACCGACACCCATTTCTGAAAAGCCCCGCTCATGATCGCACTGCGCCCGTCATTCGCGCTCAGCTTGCGCGCAAAAGCGAGCGCCGCGGCCGGATCGAAATGCGCCCACCGTTCGCCGAGAATCCACGCCACTTGATAGCGCTGCCCCGATGGCAACAGCCGCACCTCGGCGGCCGCGGCTTCGAGGTCGGCAGGGTCGAGATGATCGATGATCGCGTGCAGGCGGCGCAGGCGATCCCATTCATCGACCTGGTTCATCGCGCCGCGCATTTCACTCACAAAATCCACCGTGCCGCCAGCCGGAGCCGCGCCACGATCATTCGCCCAATCGGACTCCAACGAATGCGCCGACGATGGCGATGCTGCCGCAAATGAATCAGTCCGATTCGACGCTCCTGAAGACTCACGCAGGACCGTTGAGGACCGCGCATTACCGCGGAGAAGGTAGCCAAACGAACTGCCGACGAGCAGTCCGCCGAGACCGACGAGGAGAAGCGTGCGCGATGGCGGGGGAATGTCCATGCGGGGCGGACGATAGATGCAGCGAGCGGGCGCGGCAAGCAGGGCGGATAACTCAAAAGGCGCCGCGATCCTTCGACTGCGTGCCGTCCCGCCTGCGCCCGCACGGAACTTCGGTAGTGGCTCAGTTTGAGAACCAGCGTTGTCGAGGCGGCTCCGTCCGCAGGACGTGCCGCCTTTGGCCAGAGGCGGCACGTCGCCAAAGCGCGACAGAGCCGCCTCTACACCAGCAAATTGAGCCCCTACCGGAACTTCCGCTCAGGATGACTCGCAAACTGAACCCAGGCGGTCGCTCAGCGCGCGACGGAGACGGCGAGCTTGCGGCCTTTGAATTTAATCCCGTTGAGCTTTTTCAAAACTGCGTTCGCACTGTCCTCGGCCACATCCACCAGAGCCTGCTTTTCGAGAATCTCGATGCGGCCGACGACTTCCTTTGGCAGTCGCGTGACTCCGGCGATCACGCCAACGAAATCGCCCGGCGTGATTTGATGCGCGTGTCCGATATTGAACGCGAGGCGGACCATGCCGGCTTCGTGCGAGACGGCTGACGCCTCGCGTGCGGGCCGGGCATCATTTGCCGGTGGGCGGGACGATGCCGTCCGCGTCGGCTCGCGTTTTTCGACTCGCGCTTCGCGGCTTTTGAGCGGTTCGTATTTCGGATAATCGCGGGCCACTCGAGGCTCGTAATTGCGCTCGCGCAGCTCGCGAAACTCGCGCCGTGGCTGTTCTTCCACGATCGGCTGCGCGGGCGGCTTGTCGCCGCCAAGCAAGTGCAGGAGCGCGCTCGCGATGTCCGTCGGCGAATAGCCCGCTTCGAGCAACTGATCGATGAGCACGTCCTGGCGCTTGTATTTTCCCTCCTGCAGCGTCTCACGCAGCGTATCGAGAAAGGCGTTCGTCCGCTTCTCTTCGACTTCTTCCGCCGACGGCACTTTCTCACGCCGCACCTTGCCCTTCGTAAAGCGAATGATCTGCTGCATCTTCCAAATCTCGCGCCCGGCGACAAAAGTGATCGCGCGTCCGGTCTTTCCGGCACGCCCGGTGCGGCCGATGCGGTGGACGTAATCCTCCGCGTCCTGCGGCAGGTCGTAGTTGAAGACGACTTCGATGTCGTCCACGTCGAGCCCGCGCGCGGCGACGTCGGTCGCGACGAGAAACTCGAAACCACGCTTGCGAAACTTCGCGACGACGCGCTCGCGCATCTGCTGTGAGATGTCGCCGTGCAGTTTGTCGGAGCTGTAGCCGCGGGCCTTGAGATGATCGGCGAGTTCGTCGCACATCATTTTCGTGCCGCAAAAAATGATGCCGTACTTGATGTCCTGGAGATCGATGAGCCGGCAGAGGACTTCGAGTTTGTTGCGGCGATCCACTTCGTAATACACCTGCTCGATCGCCGGCACGGTCATCTCCTGCGCTTCGATGCGGATGTTTACCGGATCGCGCGTGTAGCGCTTCACGAGTTGGTTGATGGCCGGCGGCATCGTCGCGGAAAAGAAGACCGTCTGCCGCGCGGCGGGCGCCTGGCTGAGGATTTTTTCGATGTCGTCGCGGAAGCCCATGTCGAGCATGCGATCGGCTTCGTCGAGAATGACCATTGCGACTTGATCGAGCTTCAGCGTGCCGCGCTCGAGGTGATCCATGACGCGCCCCGGTGTGCCGATGATGATCTGCGCGCCCTCGCGCAGTCCGCGCAGTTGCCGGTCGTAACTTTGCCCGCCGTAAATCGGCAGCTCGCGCACGCCGCGTTTGAACATTGCCAACTTCGCCACCTCCTCGGCGACCTGCATGGCCAGCTCGCGCGTCGGGCAGAGGATGAGCACTTGCGGTGCACGCAGATTGCCATCCACGCGCTCAATCGCCGGGAGGGCAAACGCCGCAGTTTTTCCGGAACCCGTCTGCGACAGCCCGACGACATCCTTGCCTTCGAGAAGCGCGGGAATGGTCGCTGATTGAATCGGCGACGCTTCCTCGAAGCCCATCTTGGCGACGGCTTTGAGCGATTCCGGCGAGAGGCCGAGTTCAGTGAAAAGTTTCTTCTGCATTCGGGCTTCTAGCTCGCGCCCGTCCGGCACGCGAACGGAATTGCCGAATTATTTGGCCGCGCCCGCCGCGGCGTTGTCTTCGACTTTTCGGCGGAAGAACACCGCGACGTTGCCGACCTGCGCGATCAACGCGCTGCCCGTCCGCTCGGCAATCTGCGGTGCGAGCGTCTTCTTCTCCTCCTTGTGATCGGAGAACTTCATCTTCACCAATCCGTGCTGCGCGAGCGCCGCGTCCATGCTTTTGAGAAATGCGTCGCTCATCCCGCCGTGGCCGAGCTTCACCACAGGTTCGAGGCGTTGCGCGCGCGCTTTCAAATCGCGCTTTTCGGCATTGGTCAAAAGTTGGGACATCGGCGGCACTCTGCGGGCCGCTCCGGCGCGCGGCAAGCACGCGTTCGTCCCTCAAGCCGATGGGAGACTGTGTCTCCGCAGCGACTGAATTAAGGCCCGCGAAACACGCTAAAAGACGCAAAAATAGAAAGATCGAGGACTTCCCCTTTCGCGTCCTTTCGCGTGTTTCGCGGGCCCAAGCGACTTATCACACTTCCTCTCAGAAAGTGTTCACGGGATCCGCCGGAAAAGATCTCACCACTTCGCCAGGGGTGCTTTGGCCGCAATCGCCCCGGCGGTTTTCGGATCCACGCCCACCGTGACCCGCGCCTCCATGCCTTTCTTCAAATCGGTGAACTTCGCCAGCTTTTCATTCAACGTGATTTTCGTCCACTGAGTCACTTTGTAGATTTCCACGTTGGCCGGCGGTTCCAGATGCTGCTGCCCGTCGTCGCCGGGCCTCGAGACTCTGTAACCAGCATGCGTCCCGGTCGTGATCGTGACGCTATCCTTTCCGATGTCGGCGATGACTGGTTTGAAGGTGGTGGCCTTTGGCACCGCGTGGACCGGTGCGACGCACGCGATAAAGACAGCAATGCGGAGGAGGGAGAACTTCATGCCCGAGGAAAACACGAACCGAATTCCGAAAGCCAGCCCGCTTATTCCTTGATCAATCCTTTCGACAAAAGCTTTTGCAGCTTCGGGCGGATGATCGCCGAGCAATACGGATTCCGGTTGGCGTTTTCGTTGAAATAATTTTGGTGGTAGTCCTCCGCCTTGTAGAATTTCGTCAGCGGCGCGATTTGCGTGACGATCTTGCCGCCGAACTCGGGCTGCGCCGCCGCCTTCGATTTTTCCGCCGCCACTTTCTGCTCGGCGTTTTCGTAAAAGATGGCCGAGCGGTACTGCGTGCCGTGATCCGGACCCTGGGCATTCAAGGTCGTCGGATCATGCGCCGCCCAAAAGACGTGGAGCAGCGTGTCGAATGAAACCTGCACCGGATCGAATTCGATTTGGACGACCTCGGCATGCCCGGTCTCGCCCGTGCAGACTGCCTTGTAAGTCGGATTCGGCACATCACCTCCCGCGTATCCAGACGCGACAGACTTCACGCCTTTGAGCCGCTGAAACACCGCTTCCAGGCACCAGAAACAACCGCCACCAAAAGTGATGCGTTGCGTCGCGGCGGGTTTGTCGGAGGCGGGCTGATCTTTCATAGGCTTGGTTTCGGCGGCAATAACGCTGGCCGTGCAGGCCGCGAGGGTGAGAAG
Source organism: Chthoniobacterales bacterium (assembly GCA_038240495.1). Taxonomy (GTDB): domain Bacteria; phylum Verrucomicrobiota; class Verrucomicrobiia; order Chthoniobacterales; family Chthoniobacteraceae; genus Chthoniobacter. The sequence continues at coordinate 15,797 of JBBSDS010000070.1, forward strand.
GGAGAGGAGGAGTTTCACAAGTCTCTACGTTAGCGGTAGTGCCGACCGGCGCAACTCTGGGAGGGCGAGTGTCCCCGCGAGCCGACGCTTTTTCCCTAGATCGGCGATGTCGCGGGGACGCTCGCTCTCCCTCGATGGCACTTATGCGAGCAGCGCCTTCACGACTTTCCCGTGCACATCCGTCAGCCGGAAGTCGCGGCCTTGGAATCGATACGTGAGCCGTTCGTGATCGAAGCCGAGCAGGTGCAGGATCGTCGCCTGGACGTCGTGAACGTGGACTTTGTCCTGCACGATGTGAAAGCCGAGGTCGTCAGTCGCGCCGTAAGACATACCTGGCTTCACACCGCCACCCGCCATCCACATCGTGAAGGCCTGCGGGTGATGATCGCGGCCCAGCGCACGGCCCAGCGCGGGGTTCGTCTCGACCATCGGCGTGCGACCAAATTCGCCACCCCAGATGATCAGCGTCTCGTCGAGCAGCCCGCGCTGCTTGAGGTCGAGGACGAGCGCCGCACTGGCCCGGTCGGTCGCCGCGCAGTTCTTTTTGCAATTTCCCGCCACATCGCTGTGCGCGTCCCACCCTTCATGGAAGATGTTCACGAAGCGCACGCCGCGCTCGATCA
>JBBSDS010000071.1:0-16378 GCA_038240495.1 Chthoniobacterales bacterium
GAATTGCAATTCGGTTCGCCCGTTGTCCCGAAGACGCCGGAAGCCTGGGCGCTGCACTACGTCGATAACCTCGACGCGAAGCTCGAAATGATCACCGCGGGTTACGCCACGGCGCGTCAGCTCGCGCCGCGCATTCAGGAACGCGTCTGGCCGCTGCCGGGGAATCTTGTCGCGCCGCTGGAAAAATTTGCGCCGCCCGCCGAACCGGCCTGAACTCAGCGCGCGGCGCGCGTGGCTTCGATGAGCGCAAGCGTCTGCCGGAAATTTTCCTCGATGCTGTAGCGCGCGCCGAGCGCGACGAGCCGGGGCCGGATCGTGTCGCGCCGTTCGCGCTCGCCCCAGCGATCGATCGCAGTGGACAGCGCGATGATGTCATTTGGCTGGGCGATCACCTCGCCCTCCACGCCCGATTCGATGATTTCCGCAAACCCGTTGAAAGCGGTCGTGATGACCGGCAGCCCCGCGGCGACAGCTTCGAGGCAGGCATTGGAAAAAGGTTCGTAAAGTGTCGGCAGGATAAAGGCGTCCGCGGCGGCGAGGAGCGGCGGCATCTCCTTCACCGGACCCAGGTAGCGCACGCGGGTCGAAGGCGGCATCGCGCTGGAATTGCCGCGACCGGCGACGATGAGCGTCACGCGATTTGCGCGCGCGGCGTTCACGGCTTCGACGGCGAAATGCAGACCCTTTCGCTCCCAGCCGGAGCCCGCAAAAAGCAGCACGTAATCGTCGTCGCGAAGCCCAAGCTCGTGCCGTCGTGTCGCGCGTATTTCTGGAGCGATCTCGAAAGGAGGAACGCCATTGTGGACCACATGGATTTTCTTCGACGGATAGCTGAAGTGTTGTTCGATCTCCCGCTGGGCCATGCGCGAATTGGCGATGACCTGCCGCGCTCCGCCGGAGCTGAAGAGATGTTTTTCGAGTGCGAGCGTCTCGCGATGCTTGGCGCTGAAGCGCCGAAACCACCGCTTCCACGGCGGTTCGAAACGCGCTCGTTGCGCCAGCCAGGCGGCATGCACGCCGTCACCCGCGCGGTACGCATCGCACGTCCAGATGCGTTCCAAGCTGAAGAGAAAATCGTATTTGTTCCGCGGTTGCAGTTTGAGGAGCGCGTCGGCAAATCGTCCCGGGGAATCACTGCCGATTCGGATGTGCTCGAACGGCCATTCGGCGCGCGGCCATTGCTCGGAAAGAAGCACGGCACTGTGCCCCGCGGTGACCGCCGCCTCGGCGAAACGCCGCAGGTAGGCCTCGGCGCCGCCAGTGCGCGAGTAGCCGCGGCGTACGAGTCCGATTTTCATCGCGCCCTTCTACGCGGGGCACGAGGGACTTGTCGAAGGAACTCCGCGACCTAAACTTGCGCGCCTTGGATTTACCGAAACATCTGCTCTACGCGACCTCCGCGCGCATCGGCGGCAGTGGGCTCGACGCCGTGGCGCTCGAATCGCTCCGCGCGTCGCATCGCGCCGGCATCCTCGGTCGGGCTCTGGCGTTCGGCGGGCCGCAGGACGAGATCCCGGCGGAGCGCATCGCGTCGCTGCGATGGAACCCCGTGCGTCTGCTCTCGGGGCTCGGGAGCGAGTATTACTACGGCGCGAAAAAGCACGCGCTCGACCGCGCCGCAGCGCGGGAACTGGCGCAGGGGCGCTACGATCTCTTCCACGGCTGGTCGGGTGATAGCGTGCGCACGTTGCGCGCGTCGCGGCGGCTGGGTGTGCCGAGTGTGATCGAAATCCCGACGTGGCATCGCAACAAAGGCAAAGCCAAGCCCGCGCGGCTGACCAAGAGCGAGCGTGAGCGTGCCGAGGCACGCGGCTGGCAGGGCATGAAAAACCGGCTACTCGTGACTCGGCAGCAGGTGCTCGAAGAATACGATCTCGCTGACCTGATCCTCGTGCTTTCGGAGAAAGCGGAAGAGACGTTTCTCGCCGCTGGCATTGCTAAGGAAAAACTGTTTCGGCATCAGCGCGGTGTGGATGTCGAACGGTTCTCACCCGCCGAAAAACCGCCGGAGAAATTTCGCGCAGTCTTCGTCGGCGCGCTGATCAAACGCAAGGGCGTGCATCATTTACTCGAGGTCTGGAGGCGCTTGAATCTGCGAGACGCAGAGCTGGTGCTCGTCGGTACCGTGCATGACGAGATCCAGCCGTATCTTGAAAAATTCGGCGGCCCCGATGTGCAGCTTCCGGGTTTCGTCGGGCGCGTCGAAGAGTGCTATCGCGCGGCGACCGTCCACGTTTTTCCCAGCGAATGCGAGGGTAGCGCAAAATGCACCTACGAGGCGGCGGCGTGCGGGCTTCCCCAAATCACCACGCGCGAATCCGGCGACGTGGTGCTCGACGGCGTCAACGGCTTGATCATTCCCCCGAACGATCCGGATGCTTTGGCCGCGGCCATCGAGCGACTGTACCGCGACCGGGAACTTTGCGCCCGGCTCGGCGCTTCAGGTCGGCAGCGAGTGGTTGAAAATTTTACATGGGAGCATTTCCGCGCGCGTCTGCTGGAGGCTTATCGCGTCGCGTTCTCGCGCCCGAGCCGATGAGAATTCTCGCGCTTCAGCTCAAGCGAATCGGTGATCTCGTGCTGACCACGCCTGCGCTGCGGGCGCTGCGCACGGCGTGGCCGGAGGCGCACATCGCGCTCGGTGTGAGCGAAGGTTGCTCGGCGCTGCTCGGCGCCATCGCGACGATTGACACCGGCATCGTTTTTGGGCGCGGACGTGGCTTCGCGCCGTGGCAGCAGGCGCTGACCGGGCCGTGGGACTTGTGCCTGGACTTCACCGGCACCGACCGCTCCGCGCTGGCCTCGGCACTTTCGCGGGCCAGGGGCCGCGCGACTTTTGCGAGCGTGCGGCGAAATCGGGTGCGGGCGCTGGCCTATTCGCGCTTCGTCGATTCTTCAGTGCGCGAGCGCCATACGGTTGATCATTACCTCGACCTGCTGCGCCCGTTGATCGACCGGGAAACCGCATCCGCGCTGCCCGAATTGCATCTCCCCGACACCGCGCGCATCGCTGCCAGCGAATTGCTTCGCGCGCAGGGTGTCGGCGACTCGTTCGTCCTTCTCCATCCCGGTACCGCGCGGGTTGAAAAATACTGGCTCACCGAGCGCTGGGCGGAAGTCGCGGACACGCTGCACGGGGCGCACGGGATGGAGGCGGTCGTGACCTGTGGGCCGGATGGTTTCGAGCGGGCTCACGTCGAGGAAATCAAATGCAAAATGCAAAATGCAAAGTGCAAAGTGCTCAACCCAACCGACCTGATCGTGCTGGCGGCGCTGGCTGAGCGGGCGCGGCTGGTCATCAGTTGCGACACGGCGATGGTCCATTTCGCAGCGGCCTTTCGGGTTCCGCAGATTGCGCTTTTCGGCCCGACGAATCCCTTTCACTGGCGGCCGATGCACGACCGCGCCGTGGTCATTTCCGCGGCGCAGCCCACGGCGCCTCTGACGAAATTCACACCCCGCATGCGCGGAGCACCGATGGAGGGAATATCGACGGAGGTTGTCAACGATGTTATTGCACAGCTCATTCTGAATCCCTGACCCGTGCCGTCTCAACCCGCGTCGCCCGCCGAGGCTCCATCCAAAAAGCATCCCACGATGCGCGATGCCTGGCGGCCTTATGCTCAACTGCTGCCCTTTCTGCGGCCGTACAAGAGTCGCTTCATCGCGGGCCTCGTCTGCGGAGCTCTCGCCGGCGTCGTCAATGGATGCTACGGCCTGGTGATTAAACGAGTGATGGATTACGCCATTCCCGGCGGCGGCGGGAAGATGGCCGCCCTGCATGCCAACGCCACCGCGGGGCCGGGCATTGAAGGCGTGCTGTGGATTTGCGCGCTCATCCCCGCGATGGTCGTCGCGCGCAGTGTCTTCGCCTATCTCAATGCCTACTGCATGGCTTGGGTGAGCTTGAAATTGCTCGTCGATATTCGCACGAAGCTCTTCCGCCATATCCTCTCGCAGTCGCTGGATTTCTTTTCCAAAAGTCGGTCTGGCCAGCTCCTGCAGCGCGTGAACAACGATGCGCGCATGGCCCAGCAGGCGCTGACCAGCGTGAGCAGCGATGTGGTCACCCAGCCGTTCACGATCATCTCCGCGATCATCACGCTGCTCTACCTCGATTGGAAATTCACGATCGGCAGTCTCGTTCTTTTTCCCATCTGCCTGATCCCGATCATCGTCTATGGCCGCAAAGTGCGGCGCGCCGGCCGCGATGAAGAAAATGAAGCGGGCGCGATGATGGTCATCATGCAGGAGGCGTTCGCCGGGATTCGCGTGATCAAATCGCTGGCTCGGGAGCAGGATGAAGCGCGGGACTTCGAGCAGTCGAGCCGCCATCAATTCCGCAACTCCATGCGCGTCCGCAAGGCCGTCGAAATTGTTGGGCCGATGATCGAGGCGGTGGCGGCGCTCGGCGTCGGACTGGCGCTTTTCTACGTTTGGTACTCTGGGACTTCGGCGTCGAAATTCATCGGCCTCCTCGCGGGCACTTTCATGCTCTACGACCCGGTGAAAAAGCTGAGCAAGGTCAACGGCCAGATGCAAAAATGCCTCGCTTCCACGACCCGCATTTTTGAGTTGATGGCCCTGGAACCCAGCGTGCAAGACGCGCAGGGGGCGACGATGCTGGAGAGAGGGCGCGGCGAGATCACCTTCGACGGGCTCACCTTCGGTTATCGCGCTGATCACCCGCCGGCGGTCTCGGGCATTACGCTCAAAGTCGAACCGGGCACGACCTGCGCATTGGTTGGCGCGAGTGGTGCGGGCAAGAGCACGCTGCTCGCGCTCATCCTGCGCTTTTACGATCCGCAATCCGGCGCGGTGCTGATCGATGGCCGCGACGTCCGCACGGTCACGCAGGCATCACTCCGCGAGCAGGTGAGCATCGTCACGCAGGAGACGTTTCTTTTTCACACGAGCATCGCGGCGAATATCCGCTACGGCCGCACCGATGCGACCGACGCCGAGGTCGAGGAAGCCGCGCGTCAGGCCTTCGCGCATGACTTTATCCTCAAGCAGCCGAATGGTTACGAGACAGTCATCGGCGACAAGGGCTGCAACCTTTCAGGCGGCCAGCAGCAGCGCCTGTCGATTGCCCGCGCGCTGTTGAAGAACGCGCCGATTTTGCTCCTCGATGAAGCGACCAGCGCGCTCGACACGGAGTCGGAAAAGGAAATCCAGCGTGCGCTCGATGTGCTGTCGAAAGGGCGCACCGTCATCGCCATCGCGCACCGGCTCTCGACGATCCTGAACGCCGACAAAATCGTGGTCATGGAAAATGGCGTGATCAAGGAAGTGGGCACACACGCGGAGTTGCATGCGCAGAGCGGCTATTACCGCCGGCTCTACGATCTGCAATTCAACCGCCGACACGGCGAAGACGTAGCGCTGGCGGAATTGACGGCAACGACCTAGACTTCTCGACTTGTGAAAACCGCCATCCTTCTCCTTTCCTTGCTGCTCCTGACCGTCCCGCTGGCCCGCGCCCAGAGCGACTCTAATGGAACGATCAAGGCGACCACCAAGCTGCGGCTCGATGGCTCGAAAAGCACGACGATCGTCGATCCCAACAAGCGCACGGCGGAGGAAACGATCACCGATGCCGGCGGCAAAGTGACAAAGAAAATCACCTTCCTGCTCGGCGACGATGACCTCGCGCTCGGAGCGATTTATGCCGATGGCAAAGGCAAAGTTATTTATCGCGAGAGCTACAAGCGCGACGCGTATAACCACATCGTCGAGTCGTCCTTCACGTCGCCGGACGACAAGTTTCTCGGCAAGCGGCTCTTCATCTACGCGTCGGGCAATGGCACGCCGAGGATCGAAGATTACGATGCCAACGGAAATCTGATGGCGACTCCGGGAAGCACCGCGAAGAAGCGCCGCTGATTCGCCGACGTTCCGCCGCTCGAACCGCCTTCGTCGTCGAGTCGCCGCCTTTTCTGTCCCGCTTTTTTGCTGACGCCCGATCACATTCACACGCTGCCATCGACCATGAACGACCCTATCCGCGACCAAACTCTGACGACGATTAACTTCGACGTTTCCAATGATCCGATCCCGTCCGACCCGTCGGCAAACCCGTTCAAGCTGGTCGTCGATCCGGCGATGCGCGTCCGGTTGCGACGCGCGCTGTTTGACCTGATCGAAAGCCACGATCAGGAACTCGCCCGCTACGTCTCGGAGGGCAGTCTGGCGCTGGATAGTTACAAGGAATACATCGAACTCTTCGCGCACAGCTTGAAGCAGACGATGGGTAGCCGGGAGGGCATCGCGTTCCTGCTTCAGGCGAGTGGCTTCGAGGTAAAAAAGGAAGACATCAATATCCAGCCCGAGACGCGCTGGAAGGTGCAGCGTTGACCTGACGGGCCGGGGGTATTGCGTCAGCGCTTATGGGACCGGCGGGGCGTCGGCTTCGAGGTCCGTCGAGGTGATCGGGACAGTGAAGACGTTGTTCAAGTAGCCAACTTTGACGGTCGCCCCTTGCCGCGCCAGAACCTTGAGTGGCGTTCCCACGCCGAGCTTGATTGAGCCGTAGGGTGACGGAACTTCGACCGGTTTTGTGAGCAGCAGGCTTGCTCGCTGGGCTGTGGCTCGCGGCGGTTCGGGCAGGGTTGCGGGCGGAGTTGGTGAGGGCTCTGGGCTGAGATTGGCCATGGTACCAGGCGCGGGCAATGTCGCTGGCGGTGGTGCGACTGGGACGGGTGGTTCCGAACCGGGAATGGGAGCCATCGGCGCGGTGTTCATCGCCATCGGTTCTCCGGCAGCCGTGGGCGGGGCGGAAATGGCTGCCATCGCTCCGGGATTCGGGCTTGGATCGGGCGGGGTTGCCGGCGGGGTTGCCGGCGGGATGGCGGGTTTTTCCGAGGGTGGATCAGTCTCGGATAGGGCTTTCGGCGGCTCGACCAATGGTTCAGGTCCGGCCGCGGGTTGGACCTGCGCCGTTCCCGAGATGTCCGGCGGCATTGATGTCGCCAGTGCCGTCGGCGCGCCAGATTTGTCGGTGAGTGATTTCCGAATCGCGCCCTCCAGGGCGAATCGCTGCACGAGATAAAGCACCCCGAGAATCAGCACGCCAAACACGATGCCTCGGGCGACCGCCATGAAGGGCGTGGATTTTGTTTTTTTCAGTTTCCCAGTGTGGGCCCGTCCGTCGATCTTTGCCGTGGCTCTCTTGCCTTCTGCGTAGTGAAATTTGCCCAGCCACTGCCGATGGACCAACTGCGGAAATTTCTCCGCGATCGCCGGGTAGAAAAATTTCTCGGCTGCCTCGGCCTGCCGGGCATCCCAATTCGGAAATTTCACGTCGAGAAATCCGACCAGCACCTGGCAGTGCGCCTTGGTAACCTTGGTAAAATAATCGGCGCCTTCGGATTGACAGAGTTCGAAGAAAAACTGCGCGCGATTTTCCTTCTTCGCCTGGATTTCGGTGGCGAAAAGCTCGGGATGAAGCTTGAGCCGATCTTCATTCCATTGCTGAAGGCGCGCGGAGTTCCTGGGATCCTCCATGGCATCGTTGACCATCCCCGCAGCCGCTTCTTTCGTCAGATTCGGGCTAAATGCGATGCCCAGATAGCTAAAAAGCGTTTTCTGTTTTTCCGTCGCTGGCTCTGACGGATACTGCTCCCCTGCAGCTTTCGCCGAACTTTCTTCGGCCGCGGGCGGAGCGGGGGGCACCGCGGCTGGCGCTGGCTTGAGGACTTCGCTCAGCGGGCTCCAGTCGGACATTCCGGGGCACCACGCAAAATCACCGGGCAAAATGCTGCCGTCCTGGAGCATCGTTTGGGTCGTCTCTTCGCTCAAGGGACCGATTTCTTTGCCGTCGCGGAGGATGTAAATGTCCATGAGCTTAAGAGGTCTAAACCCGACAAGGAGGTTTTGTTGGACGAAAACGCGAGTGCCCGCTGAAAATCATCGACCGATTTTTGCCACCATTTGGTCTCCCCCGCGTCACTCGTGGAAGATTTTAAAAATTTTTCTAAGGATATATTTCGCGCCGGGTCTCACCCTCGAACGCCTCGCGCCAGTCAGCCCGCAATGCTGCCGGAAAAGACAAATCCTCCGGTCAATTAACGGGATTGATTTGAACAAGTTGCGCCGTAAGGTGCGACTGCGTGACACCCCCCGCCAACCAAATCCGAAAACTATGAGCGAAACTAAACCCGTTACCTGGTACGACGATCCGTCGCACTTCCGCAAAGCATCCCGCCGCGAATTTCTGTTCGCCGGGCTTGTTGGGGGCCTTGGCCTCACCCTTGGTGATTATTTTAAATTGCGCGCCGAAGAGGCGGCGCTGACTGACGCGCTCGTGCCGCAGGCCGAATCGCTCATCCACATCTTCCTGCCGGGCGGCGCGGCTCATCAGGAAAGCTGGGATCCAAAGCCCTTCGCTCCAGTGGAATACCGCGGCCCGCTCGGGACCGTCGATACGAAGATTCCGGGCGTCAAGTTTTCGCAATACCTGCAAAACACCGCGAAGGTTGCCGACAAGATCACGGTGGTGCGTTCGATGACGCACGGGGAAGCGGCACACGAGCGTGGCACGCACAATATGTTCACCGGCTACCGGCCTTCGCCCGCGATCCACTATCCGTCGATGGGCTCGGTCGTGTCGCACGAGCTTGGCTCGCGCAACAGCCTGCCGCCTTACGTTTGCATACCCAGTGTGCCCAATGAGTTTGCCGGAACTGGCTACCTCTCCACGAGTTACGGTCCGTTCAGCCTCGGTGGCGATCCGGCCAGCAAGGGCTTCAAAGTGCGCGACTTGAGCATGCACGAAGGCATTTCCCAAGAGCGCTTTGATCAGCGTCGGAACATTCTTTCGACCGTCGATGAACACTTCAAGACGATTGAAAAGAGCGACGCGATTTCTGCGATGGATAGCTTCTATCAGGCCGCATACGCGCTCGTCTCCTCGGCCTCGGCCCGGGAAGCCTTCAACCTCGCAGCTGAGCCCGAGAAGATTCGCAACGAATACGGCCAGAACGATGCCGGCCAGCGCATGCTCATGGCGCGCCGGCTCGTCGAAGGCGGCGTGCGCTTCGTCTCGCTCACCTTTGGCGGCTGGGACATGCACGCAAACATTGCCAAGAGCATGGAGCGGCAGCAGCCGAACTTCGACCAGGCTTTTGCCGCGCTGATCACCGACCTCGATCGCCGTGGGATGCTTGACAAGACGCTGGTCATGGTCTCGTCCGAATTTGGACGCACGCCAAAGATCAACAATCAGGCGGGCCGCGACCACTGGCCGCGCGTCTTCTCTGTCGCCTTCGCCGGCGGCGGCTTCAAGCGTGGCTACATCCACGGTTCTTCTGACGCGACTGGTGGCGAGCCGGAAACTGATCCGCTCACGGTCGAGAACATGGCTGCCACGGTCTTCAATCAACTCGGAATCCAGCCCGACAAGAAGTTGATGTCGCCCGGCGGTCGGCCGCAGGCCATCGTCAAGGACGGGACAGTCGTCAGCGAATTGCTCGCCTAGTTCCGATCGCGGTTCCATTTGCCTTAGCTTAACTGAAAAGGCGCAAAGACGCGGCGGCGCGGCATCGGCCATGCCGCCGCGTTTTGTGCGCCAAGACTTGATCTCGCCTGTGAAAACTCCGTTCCCTACCCCAAAAAACGCGCGTCTTTCGCGACGCGGAAACTTCTGCGCTGCGGCATTTGCCGCGTGTCTTCTCAACTCCACATCTTTCGGCGGCACGCCGCGTCTTTCGCAGGTGATTCCTGGCGGTGGACAGCGCGGCGCAGAGATCGAGGTTTCATTCGGCGGCACCAACCTCGAAGATGCGAAGAGCCTGCTTTTCGACCAGCCGGGCTTCGAGGTGACGATCATCGAAGCGCAGAAAGCAAATGTTCGCGCGAAGATCAAAGTCGGATCGGATGTTCGGCTCGGAGAGCACAGCTTCCGCGTCGTTACCGCCTCCGGGGTTTCGGACGTCCGCCTGTTTTTCATCACCCCTTTCCCGATGGTTGCCGAGGCGCCCGAGAGCAAAGACAAGGCAAACGAGCCGCAGCCGGTGGCTTTGGGCACGACCGTTTATGGGAAGACGCCCGAGGATGATCAGGACAAGTTTGTCGTCGAAATGAAAAAGGGACAGCGCCTGACGGCGGAAGTCGTCGGCGTCCGTTTGCAAACGCAAAGCATTTACGATCCCTTCATCAGCATCTCGAAGGAAAACGGCACGGAATTGGTGGCGATGGATGACTCCGCTTTCAGCCGTCAGGATCCTGTCACCAGCATTATCGTCCCCGAGGATGGCAAATACATTGTCACAATCCGCGACAGTACGAATACCGGTCCCGGCCAGTGCCAGTATCTGCTCAGCATCGGCTCATTCGCACGCCCTCTTACCGCTTACCCGCTCGGAGGCCCTGCGGGTGAAAATCTGAAAGTGAAACTGATCGGCGATGCCGCTGGCGTGATCGAGCAAACGGTCCAGCTTCCGCCGAAGGCGACCGATCACTTCGAGATCTACACTCAGCAGGAGGTGCCCACTCCGCAGCCAAACGTCGTGCGCGTTTCCGAATTTCCGAACGTCCTCGAAATCGAGCCGAATAACGAGATTACCAAATCCACGCCGACGAATCTGGAACCGCCGTTCGCTCTCAATGGAATCATCGACGAGAAGGGTGACGTGGATTGCTTCAAGTTCATCGCGAAGAAGGGTCAGCCCTTGGATGTGGCCGTCTTCGCCCGCCGCTTGCGCTCGCCACTGGACTCAGTGATCGACATCTACGACGCGAAGGGCAACCGCCTCGCTGGAAACGACGACAGCGGTTCTGCGGACAGCTATGTGCGCTGGACTGCTCCGGCAGATGGTGAATTTTCCATCGGAATTCGCGATCAGCTTGGCCGCGGTGGCCCGACATTTACCTACCGCATCGAAATCACTCCTGTGCAGCCGAGAATCAGCGCCTGGCTGCCCGAAATGACGCAAAACCAAAACCAGGATCGGCGAGCGATCGCGGTGCCGAAGGGCAATCGCTATGCCTCACTCGTGCGCGTCAAACGCTGGGACATCGCTGGTGAGATTCAAGCCGAACCGGTCGGCTTGCCCTCAGGCATCGCCGTCAATGCCCCGACGATTGACAAGACCGTGGACACAATTCCGATGGTCTTCGAAGCCGCGCCTGACGCTGCCCCGGCCGCACAAACTTTCGTCGTGAATTCAAAGCTCACCGAGCCGCCGAAGGACGCGCGGGTCGGGAGTTCGGTCGAGCACGACGTTGACATTGCTGAGAACGGCAACCAGCGGTCGTATTACACGATCCGGGAAGACAAACTAACCGTCGCGGTCACCGATGAGATTCCGGTGAAGATCAACCTCGTCCAGCCGAAAGTCCCGCTGCTTCAAAGCGGTTCGCTCAATCTCAAAATCGTCGCCGAACGGAAGAACGACTTCAAAGGCCCGATCAATCTTGCGCTCCTTTATTCGCCGCCAGGCGTGGGCAATGCGGGCGTCCTGCAAATCAAGGAAAACGAGAACGAGGCGACGCTCACGATCAGTGCGACCGCCAATGCTGTCCCGGCGAAGTGGAAGGTCTGCGTCGTCGGCAATGCGGACTTTGGCAAAGGCCCGGTCTGGTTCAGCACCCAACTCGCCGAAGTCGAAATTGCTCCGCCGTTTGTCGCCGGACAGATCTCGCGGACGTTTGTCGATCAAGGCGACAGCACGACGATCACGGTGAAGCTCGACCAGAAGATTCCGTTTGAAGGCAAAGCGAAGCTGCAACTCCTCGGCCTGCCGCCGAGCACCACGGCGGACGAACAGGAAATCACCAAGGACGACAAGGAAGCGAAGTTCAACGTCAAGGCCGAGAAAGCGGCACCGGCCGGACAACACAAACAACTCTTTTGCCAATTCAGCCTCATCAAAGACGGCGATCAAATGAACTCCGCCTTTGCCAATGGCGGCATCCTTCGCGTTGACAAAGGCAGCGTCGCCAAAGTCGAAGAACCCAAGAAATAATCTCGTCCAAACCCCACTGCGTATGAGCCAGAAAACACTCACCACGATCGTCGCCGCAACGCTGTCTGTCTTTGCCGGGGGCTTTGCTCCCGCTGCTTTGGACGCCAAGGAGCAGGCATTTGAAGTCTTCCCGAATGACGTAAATCTCAAGTTCCAGCGCGATCGCCAGTCACTCATCGTGCGGATCACGGAGCCGAGCGGTGTCATGCGCGACGTGACGACCGAGGCAAAGTTCACGCTCGCGGACACCAGCAAAGCGAAGGTCGAGAAAGGCGTCGTTCTGCCCGTAGCCGATGGTGAGACGACGCTCAAAGTCGAGTATCAGGGCAAGTCGGTTGAGGTACCGGTAAAGGTCGAGCAAGCGCAGGTCGAGCAGCCCGTCTCATTCCGCCTCGATGTCATGCCTGTGTTCATGAAAGCGGAGTGCAACCGCTGCCACGGCGCAGCTCGCGGACAGGACGGTTTCCGCTTGTCGCTTTGGGGTTTCGATCCGGATGGCGATCACTTTCGGCTGACGCGCGAGCTGTCTGGTCGGCGCATCAATCTCGCGATTCCCGAGGAATCGATGATGGTCACTAAATCCACGGGCGCAGCGCCGCATACCGGCGGCAAATTGTTCGAGAAAGATAGCGAATCGGCGAAAACATTCGTGCGCTGGCTCGCCGCCGGCGCGCCGAACGATCCGCCCGACGTCGCCAAGCCGACCAGCCTCGAAATTCTCCCGAAGAAACTCGTCCTCGAAAGCCCCGGCCAGAACTTCAAGGTCACGGTTCGCGCCCATTATTCGGACGGCACCGATCGCGATGTAACCAGCCTCGCGCTCTTCCTCACGAGCAATGATGGCGCGGCAAAGATCAAGGATGGCGTGATTACGACTGGTCAGCGCGGTGAGGCGTTTGTCATGGCGCGCTACGCCACCTTCACCGTCGGTGCTCAGGTCATCGTCATCCCGAAAGGTTTGAAATACGAGTGGCCGAAAATCGAAGAGCGCAATTTCGTGGATCAACTCGTCGATGACAAACTCCGCAACCTGCGCATCACTCCGAGTGCGCTGTGCGACGACGAAACGTTCCTGCGCCGCGCGTCGATCGACATCGCCGGCATTCTCCCGACGAGCGACGACGTGACGAAATTCGACGCCGATAAGGATCCGCAAAAGCGGGCGAAGAAGATCGACGAGCTGTTGCAGCGCAAAGAGTTTGTGGACATCTGGGCGTTGAAGTGGAGCGAACTGCTGCAAATCCGCACAGTGCAAAATCAGGGCAGCTACAAAGCCGTGCTGGTTTACTACGATTGGATTCACGACAAGCTCGAGAAGAACGTTCCGATCAACGAAGTCGCACGCGAACTCATCAGCGCGAACGGATCGAACTTCGAGAATCCGCCCGTCAATTACTACCAGATCGAGACCGATCCACTGAAGTTGGCGGAAGACACCGCGCAGTCGTTTTTCGGCATCCGCATTCAGTGCTCGCAGTGCCACAACCATCCGTTCGATCGCTGGACGATGGAGGACTACCGGGGTTTCGTCGCGTTCTTCACGCAAATCGGTCGCAAAATCGGCGAAGACCCGCGGGAAAAAATCGTCTTCAACAGCGGCGGCGGCGAGTCGCTGCACCCGGTTGGCAATCGCGTGATTCCGCCGAAATTCCTCGGCGGCGACGCGCCGGATACCAAAGGCAAGGACCGCCGACAGATTCTCGCCGACTGGATTGCCTCACCGGAAAATCCGTACTTCCCGCGGCACATCGCCAATCTCGTCTGGGCGCAATATATTGGTCGCGGCATCGTGGAACCCGTCGATGACGTGCGCATATCCAATCCCGCGTCGAATCCCGAACTGCTCGACGCGCTTTCCAAAAAGATCATCGAATACAACTACGACCTGCGCCGTATTGTCCGCGACATCTGCAACTCCCGCGCCTACCAAACCACGACGCGCCCGAACGACACGAACCAGCTCGACGATCGCAATTTTGCCAAGGGAACGATTCGCCGCATGCGCGCCGAAGTCATGCTCGATTGCATCAGCCAGGTCACCGAAACGGGCGACCGGGAGAAATATAAAGGTCTGGCCCCCGGCGCTCGCGCCACGCAAATCGCCGACGGTAAAACCACGAATTACTTCCTGACCACGTTTGGCCGCCGCGAGCGGGATACCGTTTGCAGCCGCGAGGAAGTTGGCCCGACGCTCAGCCAGGCACTGCATTTGATCAACGGCACCACGGTCGAAGAGAAGATCACGCAAGGCGGGGTGATCGGAAAACTCATGAAGTCGAATCGTACGCCACGCGAAATCGCCAGCGAGCTGTTCCTGCGCTGTTTCAGCCGGTTCCCGACCGAGACGGAACTCACCAAACTCGAAACGTATTGGGGCGTTACGGAAGAGCAGCCCAAGGCTTATCACGACATCTTTTGGGCGCTCCTGAACGCCAAGGAGTTCATGTTCAATCATTGATATGCCCGCGAAAAAAATTGCCATTTTCACGGCGACGATTGCCGTCGCGATCACGGCGCGGGGCGCGGAAAAGGTCACCTACGACGATCACGTTCTGCCGATTTTCCGCAACGCCTGCCTCAACTGCCACAATCCGGATAAGAAAAAGGCTGGCCTCGATCTCTCGACATATCAGGCCTCGCTCCAAGGCAGCGAAAACGGCAAGGTGCTCCAGTCCGGTAATGCCGCTGCCAGTTTGCTCTTCAAATGCGTCAAGCAGACCGAAGACCCGAAGATGCCGCCGAAAGGCGACAAACTTTCGGATGCCGAGCTGACCGTAGTGGAACAGTGGATTACCGGCCAGCTACTCGAAAACGCCACCGGCAAAGCCATCGCCGCGGCAAGCAACAACGTGAGTGTTGCCGTGGTCTCACTCGAGCGCCCCACGGGCCCACCGCCGATGCCCGGCGAACTCCCGCTCGAACCCGTGGTTCGCACCCGCACCGTGAATGCGGTCACCGCCCTCGCGGTTAGCCCATGGGCGCCGCTCGTGGCGGTCGGCGGGCAAAAGCAGGTTCTCCTTTATAACACCGAGACGCTCGCCCCGCTCGGCGTGCTGCCTTTTCCCGAAGGATTTCCGACCATCATTCGCTTCAGCCGCAACGGGCAGATCCTGCTGAGGGGTGGCGGACTTGGCGGCAAGTCCGGGAAAGTAGTCCTGTGGGACATCAAGACCGGGGAGCGCATCGCTACACTCGGCAATGAATTTGACCAGGTTCTCGCAGCCGACTTGAGCGCCGACCAGCAGTTCGTGGCCCTCGGCGGTTCGAATCGAATCTTGAAAATCTACGCGACCAAAGACGGCAAGCTCCTTCACTCCATGAAGAAGCACACCGACTGGATCACGGCGATCGCCTTTTCGCCCGACGGCAAATATCTCGCGAGCGCCGATCGCAGCGGCGGAGTTCAGGTCTGGGAAGGTGCGACCGGCAGGGAATTCAACACCCTGGCCGGCCACAAGGCGATGGTTACTAGCCTCGCCTTCATGCCCGGGGTGCTCGCTTCATCAAGCGAAGATGGCAAGGTCGTTCTGTGGGACGCCAAGGAAGGAAAGGAAATTCGCAACTGGGCCGCGCACCCCGGAGGCGCAGAGTGGGTGGACTTCTCGCCCGATGGCCGCGTCGTTTCCTGTGGCCGCGACAAGGTCGCCAAGGCGTGGGACCAAAACGGCAAACTCCTCGGCACCGCCGGACCGATGAATGACATCGCACTCCGTGCCGTGCTGAGCAATGACCGCGTGATTGTCGGCGATTGGACGGGGCAAATCCGCGTCTGCGCGCTCGACGGCAAAGTCCTGGGCGAACTCACCTCCAATCCTCCATCGCTGGCCGAACGCCTTGTCGATTCCAGCAAGCGTCTCACCGATTCGCAGACAGCTCTGCCCACGCTTCAGCAGCAACTCCCCGCTGCCGAGGCGAAGTTGAAAACCGAGCAGACCGCGGCGGAAGAACAACACAAGGCAGCTCTCGCCGCTGCCGAGAAACGGCGCGAGGAAGCGCAGAAAAATGTCGATGCGATAAAATCCGCGCCGCCAGAAGCGGAGAAGCGGCTCAACGAACACAAGACCCAACTCGCGTCGTTGAAAACTACTCTCACCAAGGCAGTGGCGGAGGTCGAAAGCGCGCAGAAGGCGCTGAAACAAAGGCAAGCCGCGAATGCCGAGGGGGCCGAAATTGAAACGGCGCAAAGCGAATCCGCAAAGAAGTCCGCAGCACGCGACGAAGCACAAAAGGCTCTCGACGCCCGCCAGACACAGCTCAAGCAAGCCGACGCTGAACTGGCGCGGCTGCGTGGTGAGCAACCGGCCAAACTGGTTGCCGCCGATAAAGCATTGCAGCAGGCCGCGGCCCAACTCGCCGAAGCGCAGAAACCCGCTGCGACTGCTCCCGCCGTGACTGCTGCCGAGCAGGAAGTC
>JBBSDS010000072.1:0-16376 GCA_038240495.1 Chthoniobacterales bacterium
AACAGCACCGCGGGCTCCTTCGTGAACGGCCACCGTTTCGACACGCACGAACTGACCATCGGCGACCGCCTCCAAATCGGACCGTTCTGTTTTCAATTCGACGGCCACGCGCTCAACCGGGTGGCCAATGCGGCCGGCGGCACGATCCGCTCCGAGCACGTCGTCATGCGCGCCGGGACGCTGACGATTCTCGACGATGTCATGCTCACCATCCCGGCTTCGCGCTTCGTCGGGATCATCGGACCGAGCGGCGCCGGCAAATCGTCGCTCCTCACGACGCTCAGCGGGCTGCGCCCGCCGGAACGCGGTATCGTCCTGGTCGATGGCAAGAACATCTATTCCGGCAACGATCCGGCGTCATTCGGATTTGTGCCGCAAGAGGACATCGTCCACCCGGACCTCACGGTCTCCGAAGCTCTGCGCTTCAGCGCGCGGCTGCGCCTGCCCGCGGGCACGCCTCCGCTGGAAATTCAAAAGCTGCTCTTGCAAACCATGGACCAGCTCGGGCTCCGCGCCCACGCGGGCAAGTCGATCAGTCGGCTTTCGGGCGGGCAACGCAAGCGCGTCAGCGTGGGCGTCGAGCTGCTCGCCAAGCCCGCCATTCTCTTCCTCGACGAGCCGAGTTCGGGTCTCGATCCCGCTACGGAATTTCAGCTCATGGAATTGCTCCGCGATCTCGCGGATACCGGCTGCACCATCGTCTGCACGACGCATGTGATGGAAAATGCCTACCTCATGGACCAGCTCATCGTGCTCGTCGGAGGCTGCCTCGCCTACCAGGGCTCGGCGCAGGCGACGCGGGAGTATTTCGGCGTTCCAAAACTCACGGGGCTCTACGATCACCTCGCCGATCGCGCGCCGAAAGAATGGCAATCCGCCTTTCTCGAACACGTCACCGTCGTCGAGGAAGCCGCCGCACCTCCGCCGCGTCTCCCGTTTTCCGTGAAGCCGGCCCGCCGTGCTTTTGCCTTGCCCATCCTACTCGCGCGACAGTGGGCCATCCTCCGCGCCGATTGGCGCAACTTTGCGTTGCTGCTCGGCCAGCCGCTGATCATCGGCGCGCTCGTCGTGTGGGTCAGCAAGGACCGGGAAGACCCCGCGAAGATCAACAGCGCGCTGACCATGTTTTTCGCCTACCTCGCCACGCTTTGGTTTGGGTGCAGCAACGCCGCGCAGAAGATCGTCGAAGAAATCGCCATCTACCGGCGCGAGCGGCTCGTCGGCGTGGGCGCGCATGCCTACCTGACCAGCAAATACATCTTCCTCGTCGCGCTGACATCAGGGCAGGCGCTGTTGCTCTATCTCGTGCTGCTGTTTGGCGGCGGACACGAAGGTTCCGTGACGTGGCAAGTCGCCGCGCTGCTCTGCACCGCAGTCGCCAGCGTGGGAGTTGGGACGGCCATTTCGGCACTGGCGGGCACGGCGATGCAGGCGGTGATGTTTGTGCCGCTCATTCTCATCCCGCAGATCCTTTTTTCCGGCTACACCGTGGCCAGCAGTGACATGAGCCGCAGCGTCCTTTTGGTCAGCCGTTTCACGCCGACCTTCTGTGCGCAGACCGTGATGGATACGAGCTTTCTCTGGCAGCAGAAGCTGAGCGGCGATCTGATCAGCAACCACCACCAGTCCTATCGCAACCTCGATCCCAAACGGGAATTTACGACCGGCGACATCTTCACCAAGAGCCGGCCCGCCGTGCGCGGTCTGCTCGGCGGCGTGTGCTGGGGCGTGGCCACTTACTGGCTCGCGTGGTTTGCCCTAAAAAGGCGCGAGCGAGTGTAGCCTCGAGCCGACGTTCAACGAAATCCACCCGATCCTTCGACTCCGCTACGCCCGCTTTCCCGCCTCCGCTGCGCTCAGGATGACACGCGATTCTGGGCGAAAGACGAGCTGTAGCGGCGGTCTATGACCGCCGTGAACGTGCTGGGCAGTTTGAAGTCGGCGGTCGTGGGCCGCCGCGACAACCACTACTGCCCCATCCCGTACACTCGCACCGCGTGGCTTTTCCCCTTCAGCGCACGCTCGCCGAAATCGGTCAGCTCGCCATGCAGTTCCGGCGTCTGCTCGATGAAATCGCCGGAAAGCACCAGGCGCTGGCTCAGTTCCTTCGAGAGGCTCTCCAGCCGGAAGACGGTGTTGACGGCGTCGCCGATGATCGTCGCATCGCGCTCGGCGGCGACGCCCACATTGCTGCACGTCACCCTGCCGTAGTGCATCGCGACCGCGATCGTGAAGGGCGAACCATTCGGCCACTTGCGCGCATCCGCGAGCGCCAGCATCCTTTTAGCCACACCAAAAGCGCTCCCGCAGTCCGTCGCGGCGCGGCCCGCGGTGCCCCAGTAGGCGAGGATCGCGTCGCCGATGAATTTGTCGATCGTCCCGCCACTTTCCGCGACCGCGTTTCCCGTCTCGCGAAACCACGCGCCGAGAGCCTGCGCCATGTCCGCACCCGGGATTTTTTCCGACATCGAGCTAAAGCCGCGGATGTCGCAGACGAGCAGCGCCACCGGGAGCGAATCGACCGGGGAGTGATCCATCGAGCCCACGAGCGTCATCGCGTTGTGTTCCGTGCTCACGTCATCGGCATGCTCGGAAAAAGTCAGGATGTTATCGGCAATGCGGATGCGCGCGCCGTCCGTCAAAGTCACCGGCATGACGACGCGCTCGTCGTTGACATAAGTGCCATTGCGACTGCCGAGATCGATGAGTTGGTATTGCCAGCCATTGTGGCAGCGGATGAGCGCATGCTGACGGGAGACGAGCGGGCTAAAACTCAGGCAGACGGTATTTTCGCGCGTCCTCCCAATGCTCGCAGTATTGCCGATCGGCAGCTCGAATGGAGCGGCGTGCGACGGTTGAATCTGTAATTTCGCTCCCATGGGCTTCTTGAGGTTGCAGATTGCGGAACCTCTCGGAAAACTGCAACCTCAACACTGCACGGAATTCCGAAACTCGAAATCCGATTTCCGAAGCAACCTCGAATGACAGAAAAAGCAGAAGCTATCCCAGCGCATTTCGGCGGCGGTATCCCACATTTTTGTCGCTGGGAATTTGTTTCGGATTGCGAGCTTCGGATTTCGATTCTTCTTCCAGATGCCTGAAACCGCCATCTTCGATCACTACGAAGTTCTGACCCGCGACGACGGCGCGCTCTTCGAACTCGGGCGCGGCGCGATGGGGATCACGTACAAGGCTTTCGATACCAGCCTGCGGATCCCCGTGGCGCTGAAGGTCATCAATGCGACCTATCTCAATAGCGAGGTCGCACGGCAGCGCTTCATCCGCGAGGCGCGCTCCGCGGCCAAGCTCCGACACCGGCACGTCGCGTCGGTCTTCCATCTCGGCACCGAGGGCGACACGTGGTTCTACTCGATGGAGTTCATCGACGGCGAAACGGTGGATTCGCTCATCAAACGCCACGGACCACTGAGCCCGGTCGTCGCGCTCACGATCGCGGCCCAGGTTGCGCGGGCGCTCAATGCAGCGGCGCAGCATGGCCTCGTGCATCGCGACATCAAACCCTCCAATCTCATGCTCGTGAAGGAGGACGAAGAGCTCGTCGCCAAGGTCATCGACTTCGGGCTCGCCAAGACTTCATTAACCGGGGACGCCGATGAAGCGGCGGCCACGCTCAGCATGGGCGGCTTCGTCGGGACACCGCATTTCGCCAGCCCCGAGCAGCTCGAGGAAAAGGAAATCGACGTCCGCTCGGACATCTATTCACTCGGCGTAACGCTCTGGTACATGCTCGCCGGACAGGCGCCTTTTGCCGGCTCGATGGCACAAGTCATGAGCCAGCATCTCTCGAAACCGCCGCCTTTCGAGAAACTCGACAAGCTTCCGCCACCGGTCTCAGCCGTGTTGCGAAAAATGCTCGCCAAAGATCCGGCGGAACGTTTTCAGACGCCGGTCGAACTGCGCAAGGCGCTCGAGGCGTGCCTGGAAAAGACCGCGGACACACCGGCAGCACAAACCGCCACCGCGGATGCGGCGGAGAATTTTGCGACCCTGCTCGACGATTCTTCGCTCCGCACCGGCGAGACACGCTTCGAGTCGGAAGCAATCATCGCGGGGCACTACCGCATCGCCGAGTCGCTCGGCGAAACCAACGCCGGACGGGTCTTTCGCGCCTACGATACCGAACGCCAGCGCGACGTGCGCCTGCTCGTGCTCCCGCAGGAAGCGCTGAACGATTCCTCCACTCTGACCGCCCTCGAACGCGAATGCGAAAAGCTGGCCAAGGTGCAGCATCCCAATCTGCTCGGCGTCTTCAACTTTGAATCCCTCGAGAACGCCAGCTTTCTGGTCCTCGAATGGACGGATGGCTTCACCCTTCTCGAACTACTCCGCGCCCGCCGCGAACTCGATGCCAACGAAGCCATCGCGCTGCTCAAGCAGGCGGCCGCCGGCGTCGATCACGCGCTCGGACTGGGGCTGATGGGATTGGAATTTGGCCTGCACCAGGTTCAGTTGCATTTTCTCCAGCCGATCGAAAAGGAAAAGGTCCTGCACAGCCCGGTGAGCGTGTGGCCCGCAATTGAACTCAAGCTTTACCCGCTCGCCGTGACGCGCGACATCGCCGCCTCTCAGACGTGGGCGGGCGGACAGACGATGGTCGGTGGCGCGGCGAGCAGTGCGGGCGACGGCGGCGATGTGCGTCCGCAATACATCCAGTCGCTCGCCGCAGTGATCTATGAACTGCTCGGCGGCACGCTCTCCCCGCTCGCCCTCCGCAGCGTCGGCGGACCGACGATGCGCTACACGCCGCTCTCCACGCTCTCGGAGGAAGGCAATGAAGTACTCAAGAAAGCGCTCGATCCGGCGCGTTCCTTTCCCACGGCCAAAGAATTCTGCGACGCGCTAAGCAGCCTCGGTGGCTTGCAGGTTCGCCGCCACGAATCGAGAGCGCCCGTCGCGCCCCAAAAATCACCCGGCTCTCACGCGCCGGCAGCGGTCCCACCCAAGCCGGTGCCCTCGGTGGTGCCCTCGATTTCTCCCGCGTCAAAGAAATCCGCGCTCGGCGTCATCCTCAGCGGCGTCGGCGCCGTCGTCGTTCTCGCTGCTGCCGCTTTCTTTCTCACCCAAAAAGCCGGGGACAAACCCCCGGAGAAAACGCCGGAACCAATCGTCCCCGCCGCCACGCCTGGAAACGAACCGGAAGTGACGCCCAATAACGATCGACCACCGCGCGTGGCCGACCCTACGACGTCCACCACCATCCCGCCGACGACCGCTCCTCCAGTCGAACTCACCCCGCAGGACCGTCTCAAAAGCGAAGTGATCGCTGCCGAGAGCTTGGAGGAAAAAGGTGATTGGGATAAATCGCTCGCAGCCTGGCTCCAGGTTGCAAAAAATTTCCCCGAGTCCGGCGTCGGCCGCAACCATCTCGAAACGCTCCTCGATCATTTGCGCGCGCGGCCGAGTCCCATTACCGCAAAGGAGTTTCTGGGAATGCGCATGCTCATCACCGAGGCCGCGCAACTCGACGTCCTCTCCGCGATGATGCTCCTCGGTGAGAACTTGCGCGAAACGGAACCGGCCGCCGCTTTCAACTGGTACTCCGCCGCGACCGCCAAGGGCTATGCGCCCGCGATGACGCAACTTGGCCTGATGCTCTCGAACGGGTCGGGCACCGGCACGCCCGATTTGGTCAGAGCGGTGCAATGTTTCCAGGCAGCCGCCGACCAGGGCGACGCCGCCGGCAAAGCAGCCCTCGGCGAATGCTACCTCTCGGGAAGGGGCGTGCCCGCCAAGGATGAAATGCGCGCCCTGGAACTCTTCCGCGAAGCCTCCGACGCCGGCGATATCCGCGCCATGAATCGTCTTGGCGACTGCTACGCCCACGGCATCGGGGGCAGGGAGGATTTTGCGGAGGCGTTTCGCCTTTTCACGAAAGCCGCCGACCGCGGCTATCTCGAAGCGCTCGGCAATCTTGGGGTGCTCTATATCAACGGCGAAGGCGTCCCCGCACCGAATCCAAAAAAGGGCGCTGAGCTTTTTGAAAAAGGCGCGCGCGGCGGAAACGCCTTCTGCATGCGGTTCTATGCGCAGTGCCTGGAAAACGGCATCGGTGTCGGCAAGAACCAACTCCAGGCGACAAATTGGTATCGCAAAGCCGCGGATGCGGGCGATCGACGCGCCATCGATTGGTGCCGCAAAAACATCCCCACGTTCACCCCCAAATAGATCTCCGTCTCGCATCCCGACAAAACGAGCGCGGGTGAACCGCGATTCGCGCCGGGAATTCCTTGCCAGTCATCGGCGCGGTCCCTACTAAGAAAGCAAGACTCTCCCTTATGAAAACCGGAACAATCAAGACTGTCGCCCTCGCCACTTCCATCTCTCTCTTCGTCGTCGGATGCGCGGAAATGACGCCGGGTGAAAACGCCGCCGTCTTCGGAACCGCGGCCGGATTGGCCGCGGGCGGAATCGCGCGCGCTGCGGGAGCCAGCACCGCCGAATCCTTTGCCATCGGCGCCGCCACCGGTGCGGTCGTTGGGATTACGACTTACATCATCGCCAAGCATCAGGCGACGGAACGCCAGCGCCGCATCGCCGAGCAACGCGCGCGGGTTTACTACGGACGCGTCGTTGCCCAGCGAAAGCGCGACGAGCAATCCGGCAGGAAAGTCGCCGCGAGAAAGCATTCACGCTACATCGCCGTCGATACCGAGCGGGATGAGAAGACTTCTCCGAAAGCCAAAAAGGCGGTGATGATTTGGGACACTCAATCCGAGAGCGTTGTGGGGAACAATGTTTACGATGTCCAGAGCCCGCCCGCCGTTGGTTCGACTGCAAAGTTTGAAACGTATTCCGCGGAATACGTGGGCGGCGGCGGCTAGGTCGGTCTGACCTCGAACGGTTCTCCACACCGCCATTCTTCAAGCAACCCCGCGATGCGTCCCCCGACCTTCAAGCTCACGGTCATTGCTGTCACCGCCATCGCGCTGAACAACGCCTTCGCGCAACCATCGACGGTTGCTGACCCCGCCGAGTTCGACGCGAGCACCGTGCTGCGCACTCCTCCACCCATCATCGTCGAAACCCTGGCCGTGGATATGAGTCGCATCATCAGCACGCAGACCATGCTGATTCGGATCCAGGCGACCGAGTACCAGCGGGCGGTCGCGATCGCCCGCGCCCGCGCCTACGTTGACGCGCAGTTCAAAGGCACCGCGCAACCGCATCAGACCGAAAAAGCCACGGCCAATTCAAAGAAAGCGAAACCCAACGCCCCGCAAACCGCGGCCCAGCCGAAGAAAAAGCTCCCACGCTATCTCGCCGTCGAAACAGTCAAGGACAAGCGGACCTCGCATCAAGTCAAGAAGGTCATCATGATCTGGGACACCCAGTCGGGATCTCTCATCAGCAACGACCTCTACGACGTAAAGGCTCCACCGCCTGCGGGCACAGTGGCGAAGTTTGAAACCTATTCCGCCGAATACATCGGAACCGGCCTCTGACCAACCGCGGCAGCGAGACGTGAACCTTCCCGATCCTCGCTCGCGCGTCGCATCGACCGGCCTACCCTTTTCCAAAAATGAACATCCACGAATACCAGGCTCGCGAGCTTTTTGAAAAATTCGGTGTGGCGACGACGCGCGGCGCGGTCGCCAGCACCGTTGACGAGGCAGCGGCTGCCGCCGAGAAACTTGGCACCAAAGAATTTGTCGTGAAGGCGCAGATTCACGCGGGCGGGCGAGGCAAAGGCACATTCACCAACGGGTTTAAAGGCGGCGTCCATATTTGCTCGTCCATCGATCAAGTGCGCGAAATTGCCGGCAAGATGCTCGGGCAAACGCTCGTCACACATCAGACCGGGCCCGAGGGCAAACTCGTCAGCAAAGTCCTCATCGCCGAACCCGCGACGATCGCAAAGGAACTCTATTTCGCGATCCTCCTCGATCGCGCGACCGCCGCACCCATCGTCATCGCCAGCACGGAAGGCGGCGTGGACATTGAGCACGTCGCCGAGCACACGCCGGAAAAAATCTTTCGCGAGCATATCCATCCAGTCCTCGGCTTGCAAGGCTACCAGACGCGCAAGCTCGCGAAGGCGCTCGGTCTCAGCGGTAAACAAATTGCCGCCGCGTCGAAGCTCTTCAGCGCGATGTTCAAGCTCTTCGTCGCCCGCGATTGCTCGCAGATCGAAGTCAACCCGCTCGTCATCACCGCGAGCGGCGAGCTCATCGCCCTCGACGCCAAATTCAACTTCGACGACAACGCGCTCTATCGCCAACCGGAGATCGTCGCCTTGCGCGACAAAAGCGAGGAAGACCCGCGCGAAGTCGCCGCCAGCGAATTCAACCTCAACTACATCGGCCTCGACGGAAACATCGCCTGCCTCGTCAACGGCGCCGGCCTCGCGATGTCCACGATGGACATCATCCAATACGCCGGCGGCAAGCCTGCAAACTTCCTCGATGTCGGCGGTGGCGCCTCAAAAGAGCAGGTCACTTCCGCTTTCAAAATCATCCTCGGCGATCCCAACGTACAGGGCATCCTCGTCAATATTTTCGGCGGCATCATGGATTGCAACGTGATCGCCACCGGCATTCTCGCGGCGGCTAAAGAAACGGACCTGCACATCCCGCTCGTCGTCCGCCTCGAAGGCAACAACGTCGAGATGGGCAAGAAAACGCTGGCCGAGAGCGGGCTCGCCGTGATCAGCGCCAGCGACCTTGCAGACGCCGCGGATAAGATCGTCGCCGCCGTCAAGAAAGCCGCCTGAACGCGCGAATGAAAATCACGGAGATCGCGTTCTCAACCTATCCCGTCACCGATGTCCCGCGAGCGCGCGCCTTTTACGAAGGAGTGCTCGGGCTCAAAGCCACGATGAACATGGACATGGGCGAGAAGGGACAATGGATCGAGTACGACATCGGCCCCGGCACGCTCGGCATTGGACGATATGAAGGGTTCAAGCCGACCGGCGATGGCTGCACCGTCGCCCTCGAAGTCGATGATTTCGATGAGGCCATCGCAGCGCTGAAGACCGCCGGGACACCTTTCAAAATGGGCCCGTTTGAAACTCCGGTCTGCCACATGGGGATGGTTTCAGACCCCGACGGCAACACGCTGATCATCCACAAGCGCAAGCCCGGCCACCACTAAAACCAAATTTCTCAGACCGTCCAAATCCATGGCCATTCTCGTCTCTCCACAAACTCGCATCCTCGTTCAAGGCATGACCGGCGACTTCGGTTCCCGGCACGCCAGGCTCTCGCTCGACTACGGTACGCAGCTCGTCGCCGGCGTCACGCCCGGCAAAGGCGGACAGGTCTTCGAGCATGATGGCCACAAGGTTCCGATCTTCGACACCGTGCACGAAGCCGCGAAGCAAACCGGCGCCACGGTCAGCGCGATCTTCGTCCCGCCGCCCTTCGCCGCCGACGCCATTCTCGAGTGTGTCGATGCACACCTCGATCTCGTCGTCGCCATTACCGAAGGCATCCCGGTCAACGACATGGTGCGGGTGAAGTACGCGATGCAGTGGAAAAACACGAGGCTCATCGGGCCGAATTGTCCGGGCCTCGTTACACCCGGCACGGGCAAGGATTCGCACGGCGGCTGCCGCATCGGCATCGCGCCCGGCTACATTCACAAACGCGGCAACGTCGGCGTCGTCTCACGCAGCGGCACCCTGACTTACGAAGCGGTCTGGCAGCTCACTACGCGCGGCTTTGGACAAAGCACCTGCGTCGGCATCGGCGGCGATCCGGTCAATGGCACGAACCACACCGACGTTTTGAAAATGTTCAACGACGATCCCGAGACCGAAGCCATCATCATGATCGGCGAAATCGGCGGCGACGCCGAAGAAAAAGCCGCGGCGTGGGCGCAAGAACACGTCAAGAAACCGATCGCCGCTTTCATTGCCGGAGCCACCGCGCCTCCCGGTCGGCGCATGGGTCACGCCGGCGCGATTGTCAGCGGCGGCAAGGGCCCCGCGCAGGGCAAGATCGACGCGCTCAAAGCCGCGGGCATCGCCGTCGCACCCACACCGGCGGTCATGGCCGAGACGCTTCTGCGGCATTGGGGCAAGCTGTAGAGCGGCTGCAAAAAAGTGACCGCTTCCTGCGCGACATCCCGATTTTTTCTAAAGACGGGGGGTTGCCTGCGGGGGATGAACTTCTCTAAAGACGAGTCATCCTGAGCGGAGTTCCGTCGGGGGCGAAGGCGGGACGGAACGGAGTCGAAGGATCCCGGCGCTTCCGTGCGGTGTTGCCCGGGCTTGCGCGGGTTCCATCGACTCCGCGCAGGATGACTCGCGTTTTGAGGATTCAGCGGGAGCGCCCTATTCCTTCTGCTTCCAAGAAAACTTCCCTTCCGCATCCGGCACTTCGATCCACTCGCCGGGGAAGGCATTCTTGTGGAAGAGCTCGGCCTGCTGCTTTTCGGTTTCCACGACCGCGACGTTTTTCTCCTTCGCCAGTTTCTCGACGAGCCGCGCGCGGTCGGCATTTTCTGCGTCCACGGTCCCGCGCACATAGTCGCCGTATTCACCGGGCGGTGAGTTGCGGACTTCGAGAAAGCCGGCGTGATTCTCGCCCACGATCCGCGAATTCTTGAGCACCTGGATTTCCGCCATGCGATTGCGCCGGCTCTTTGCGACGTCGGTCGGTGGAGGCGCCGCGGGCAGCTTCTTCGAGGCATTCGGGTCGGCGTGTTGATAGACGTCCACCTTCATTGCGATATCGACTTTGACCGGTTCCTTCGTGCCGACATCGATGGGAATGGAACTGCACGCCGTCAACGCCAGCGCGGCGACAGCAGGTAGAAGAAAAATTTTCATGGTCTGCTCTCCGCCACACGGTGGGCTGCTGAAGGTGACGCGCCCTCGTGAAAATTCATTTCGATTTTGCGGGAGCCAACGGCGCCGTGCAGGTCGAGCCGCACCACACCGGTGAGGCCGAAGAATTGGAAGTCGCCATGCGCTGTGTCATAGGCAAAGTCCCGCATCGTCTCAAGACTGATGCGCGAGAGCCCGCGCTTCACGCCACTCCAGTCGCCGGGCAGACCCTTGATCAAATCGTCGAGTTTACCGATCCGCAGTTGGCCCGCGCGCCGGGATTTGAAGTCGCCTTTCACGCTAAGAATCTCGCTGGCTCGCGCCGCAATCGTCAGCCGGAAATCTGCCGGCCCCGTGAGCGAAAATTTCTCCGGCGCGAGGGCATTCGTGATCGGCTCCAGATCGATGTGATTGCCTGAAATCCAGCCATTCCACGGCGATTCAGGTGCGAGATGGAAATCAAACTGCCCGTTGATGAGGCCCGTGTATCCTTTACCGGCGAGCTTTCCATAGACGCCGTGCTCGTCGTAGGTCACATCAAGAAATAAATCGCGCCCGCGGAAACTTTTCCACTGCACCTCACGCATGCGCAGCGTGTTGACGACGTTGTTCGCGCCCTTCGCCGGCGGCAGGCTGAATTCCACGCGTCCCGAAACGCCACGCAGCGACAACTCGTAACCCGGATATTCGTAATCCTGAATCGGCATATCGATGTTCAAATTCAGGCGGAGATCGCTCAGCCGACGGAAGCTGATTTGTTCCGCGTGGGACTCGAAAGGCATGGGCAGAGCAAGCTGCGCCTGCCCTTCCAGCGCGAGGACGAGCTGCCCTGCCTTCGCAGAGAATTGGCGAATCAACCAATCCGGGCCGGGGTCCGCGGGCGCAGGCGCGACATCGGCCGAAGCACTTTGATTCTGCTGCACGCGATCGACGTACCAAAACAGATCCGGCCCGATAGCCAGCGTGGGGCGGACGATCGCCACCTCCTCGATCTCGCGCTTCCACAGCCCCGCGAGCGTGAAGCGGATGAAGACTGTGTCGAGATTCAGCACCGTGAAAAATGGATCGAGTGGCGAACTGAGCGCGAGTTGCGACAGCTCGATGGTTTGCAAATCAGACCCGCCCTGCCCGGCGTTCGGCGCGAGCGCGATCTCGCGGAAAGCTGTTTCCAACCGGCACTCGATGCCCGGAATGCCGAGCCCGAGATCATCCAGATGGATGCGCCCATCGCTCAGCCGCAGCTCTCCGATTTTGAATGGCGGCCCGCTCGCTCCGGCTGGATTTGCAGGAAGCGCCGGCTTTGCACCGCTGGCAATCATCTCGCGAAATGGCGCATTGTAGCGGACATCGAGATGCTCGATTCGCAGCCGGGCCAGCCGATGTTCGCGCAGCAATTCGGGCAACCGAAACTCCGCCCGGATCGCAGGCACGCGCAGAAAAGGCTCCACGCCAGCGGTCCGCAGGCGCAGCGCGAGGTCCAGCACTTCTGCCGATTGCAACTCACCAGCGTCTTCGGGCGTGAACGTCGCATCGTGCATTCGCAGACCAAAGGAAAACTCCGCCAGCGGCGCATCCGCCAGATCGACATGCGCCCGTCCACGTTTGATCGCCAGTTTTTCGACGGACCACGGAGCCGGAGCGGCGCTCGGAGAACTGGCGGAGGGCTCCGGCGGCGGGTTCCACGCGAGCAGCCGATCCGTCACGTTTACATGCGGATCCTCCATTTCGATTTCTCGAATGATCCGGTTCCGCAAACCGCCAATCGTCGCCGCAACATGAAGCGACGGGAGCGACAGAACTTCCGCATCGTCGTCGCTCCATCGAACGGAAAGGCCCGCCAGCGACAGGTCGGCCGCGCCACCACCATCCGGCGCCAGGTTGCGCACTTGCGCGGCAAAATCAAAATCAACACGCGGAAATGCAGCGAGCTCGACACGCGCTTTTCCACCCTGCACCGAGATGTGCTCGACGCTCCACGGCAGCCCTGCGGATGGCTCCGCAGAAGACTTGGGAAGCAGTGCCAGCACCTGATCGGTGAGTCGAAGCTGCGGCGCGTCGATGAGGATTTCGCGAATTCGATGCTGGCGCAAATCCTCCGGTGAAGCGCGCAAGCGCAGCGCCGATATCTCAAGTGCATCATCGGTTTCTTCGCGGGCACGCACGCGGATCGACTTCAGCACGATTTGATTTTCCGACGCCGCGCCGGTTTCCGTGAATTGCAGATCGAAGCCGAGTCGGGCCAGTGGCGCAGCAGCGAGATCGAGGCTCGCGCGGCCCCTCGTCACGGTCAGCCTCCCCACCCGCCACGGCGGTCCCGCAGCAGAGTCCGTCCCGTCGGCGAGCGCAGCGAGCAAGGCATCGTTCACCACGAATTTTGGATCCTCAACGACGATTTCGCGGATGAAGTTTTGGCGCAGTTCCCGCCACGAATATCGGACGCGCGCGGACGGGATGAAAACCGCTTCCGAGCCGTCGCTGCGGACGCGGAGCCGCACCGCTTTCAAGTCGAAGTCGCCGGTGGGAGTGAACGCCACAGTTTGCGCGGAGAGCCGGAGTTGCGGATAGGCGCGGTTGACGGCTTCGACGGCGAGCCGCGTGAGATGCTCGTACGCCCACCACGTTCCCCCGGCCACGAGCAATGCGGCGGCGATGATCCCGATGATGCACAGACGCAGCGCACGTCTGAACCATCGGTGGGTGCTCATGTCCGTTGGAAGAACACTTGATCGACAAAAATGCCGAGCACAAAAACCAGGCCGACGAATGCGTTGCTCGTGAAGAACGCGCGATTGATCGCGGCCACATCGAGCCGCGCCGCGCTGCGATGCTCAAAGATGAGCGCGCCGCCGACGAGCACCAGGCTTCCGTAAAACGCCGCGCCGAGCTGCGCGAGAAATCCAAACACGATGAGCACTGCGAGCATCGTCCAATGCAGCGCCTGCGCCCATCGCAAGCTGCGCTCGACTCCGAGCCGGACGACAAGCGAGCGCAGCCCCTCGGCCCGGTCGAATTCGTGATCCTGTGTCGCATAGATCACATCGAAGCCCGCGACCCACAGAAGCACGGCCAGCGCCAGCACCAGCGGCGGCAGCGCAAATGCACCGCGCACCGCCAGCCACGCGCCGACGGGTGAAACAGACAGCGCCAGGCCAAGAAAGAAATGGCTGAATGAAGTGAAACGCTTCGTCAGCGAATAGAAGAAAACGATCACCAGCGCGACGGGCGAAAGGGCGAAGCAGAGCGGATTGATCCACGCGCTCGCCGCCACGAAAGCGGCGGAGCTTCCGATGAGGAGACCGAACGCCGCGGCCCGCGGAATTAACCGGTGACGCTCCATCGTGCGCGGATTTCGCTGATCGATTTTCCAATCCGCCAGGCGATTGAAAGTCATGGCGGCCGTCCGCGCAAAAACCATGGCGAGCACGATGAGCACGACGATTTCCAAGTGCGGCCAGCCGTGAGCCGCGACGAGCATCGAACCCAGCGCGAAAGGCAGGGCGAAGATGGTGTGCGAGAAGCGGACGAAGCGCAGCAGCCGCGCGATCACTGCAGCGGTGCGGCCTCGGAAGCCTTCGCTTCTTCGGATTCGTCGAAGATGCCGGTCAGTTTGTCATCCACCCGCAAATCGATCAGCCGCCAGACATCGTCCGGTTTGTAGAAATAGAACCGCCAGCGCAGGGGAAAAACTTTGCCCAGCGAAACGTAGGTCGAGCGCACGAGCCGGCTCCCGATCGCCTTCGAGTCCACGAGATCGTAGCCGTGGATCGTCCCGAAAACTTCGACGGCCTCTCGCGTTTTGGATTTCAACTGCTTCAACTCCTCCGGCTTTTCCGCGATTTTTGAACCCTTGGTCAGCGTGCCGTAGGCTTCGTCGAACTTCCCGTCTTGCAGCGATCCGAAGAACGTCCTGACGATCTGCGCGGGGCCTTCGAAGACCGCAGGCGGCGTCGCGGGAGACTTCGGAGCAGGCGGTTCGG
Source organism: Chthoniobacterales bacterium (assembly GCA_038240495.1). Classification (GTDB taxonomy): domain Bacteria; phylum Verrucomicrobiota; class Verrucomicrobiia; order Chthoniobacterales; family Chthoniobacteraceae; genus Chthoniobacter. Next base: position 14,770 of record JBBSDS010000072.1, read on the forward strand.
GTGAGACGCTCGGGCCTCCCTTGGGCGGTTCGAAGATGAGCACTTTCGCTTTCTCCGTTTTCGGCTTGTCAGCTTTTGGGGTGACTGGTTTTTCGGCTCTCGGAATCGCAGGCTTCTCGACTTTCGGCGTGGCGGGCTTTTCGGGTTTCGGCGTGGCGGGTTTGTCCTCCGCGCGGACTCCGCCGACGGTCGCGAAAACGAAAGCTAGGAAGATGGCAAATCGACGATTCATGCGAGTAACTGAGCGAGGCGCTGCCGGGCGCGGGCGACGATCGGCAAACCGTGGGCAAATGTCAGGACTTCAAACGGAAACCGCAACAGTTTTCCCAACGAGCGGCGCAATTCGATCGCGTCGCTGCAATACTTGTCGGGCAGGATCGAGAAGCCATGCGATGGAAGATGGATGAGGGCGTCTCCGACATGCAGGGCGCCGGAACCGTGGAGCGCGATTTCGCCGGGAGTGGCGCCGGGCAAAGGGACGACGGTGAATGCATCGAGCAAGGTCTCCTCGTCCGCGACGACGTGATCGATCGGAATACCCAGCTCCGAAACGGCCTCGAAATGCGCGTAGATCGGGATCGAAAAGCGGGCTCGATAGTCGGCGGCGGCGCGAGCGTGGTTGCCGCTGGTCAGGATGACGGCGAGCGGCGGGGCGTCGGCCACGAGTTCGTTCAAGGCAGGCTGCGCCAGCGGAATAGGATCGATGAAAACGGTGCCCTTGGCCGTGCGCCGGCTGCAACATGAGAGATCGACTTTTACCGACGGATCATAGGCCTGCCAGAAATGCAGGTCGGACAGGACTTCCTGAACTTCGTCAGCACGCGCCATCGGTATTTTGGGTGGAAAAAGTGAAGGCGGACGAACTCGTGAAAGTTCGTCCGCCCTCCGAGGGGGAAATCCTCGAAACTGGGTTAGCTCGCCTCCGCCGGTTCCTCGGTCGCAGGCGCGGCCGAAGTGAAAGTCAGTTTTCCCTTTTCGGCACTGACGTTCGCGGTGTCACCCGCCTTGAGATTCCCGCGGAGAATTTCTTCGGCCATCGGATCTTCCAGATAGCGCTCGACCGCGCGCCGCATGGGCCGCGCGCCGTACTGCGGGTCGTAGCCTTTCTCGATGAGCAACTCCTTCGCTTTCTCGTCGAGGACGATCGTGATCTGCTTGTTCTTGATCCGGGCCACGACCTTCTTGATTTCAAGATCGACGATGTTCAGCAATTCGGGCTTGCCGAGCGTGTGGAAGACGATGAGGTCGTCGAGGCGATTGACGAACTCCGGTTTGAGCACGCGCTTCGCTTCTTCGAGGATTTTGTCCTTCATCACGTCGTAAGCCTGCTCGTCTTTGCCCGAAGTGCCGAAGCCCATGACGGTCGATTTCTTGATCAGCTCCGCGCCGATGTTCGAGGTCATGATGATGATCGTGTTGCGGAAATCGATCTTGCGCGCGAGCGAGTCGGTGATCTTTCCCTCCTCCAAAATCTGGAGCAGCAGGTGCATCACATCGGGGTGCGCTTTTTCGATCTCGTCGAAAAGGACGACGCTGTACGGACGCCTCCGCACGGCCTCGGAAAGCTGGCCGCCTTCTTCGTATCCGACGTAGCCGGGAGGCGAGCC
>JBBSDS010000073.1:0-16341 GCA_038240495.1 Chthoniobacterales bacterium
GGGCTGGAGCTTTGCCTCGTGGGCCGTGGGTGTTGTGATATACCCGGTGGCCAGGGCAGCGCCGTCGGATACGCTTCTCCGTTTGGGCCCGGAGCCGCGACTCGCTTTTGCGGGCGGCGAAAACGCCGAGTGCCGCATCTGCCAGAAATAGCTTCTGCCTAAGATTGCGTGTCATCCTTCGACTGCGCTGCGCTCGCCTTGCCGACGCCGCTCCGCTCAGGACCACACGCCGACGTGGAAATGATTTGTGTGCAAAGCTCTAATTCTTGAGCCGATCGAGTTCCGCGAGCAGAGCGGTCTGCGTGAGAATTTCCGGGAGCAAGATGGGATCAGCGTTGCCCGGCGGATGGATCACATAGACGGGCACTCCGGCACGGCCAATTTTTTTCAGCACTGCCGTGATCTCCGGATCACCATTGGTCCAGTCCGCCTTGAGCGTGAGTACGTTTTTCTTTTTGAGCGCGGCGCGTACCGGCTCCGTTTCGAGGACGAACTTCTCATTATATTTGCAGTTCAGGCACCAATCGGCGGTGAAGTCGATGAACACCGGTTGACCCTGCTTTGCAGCCTCTGCAACGCGCGCGGCGCTCCACGGCTGCCACGCGATGCCGTCCTTGGTTGCCGGCTCGGAACCCGCGACCGGCTTTTTCGCAGCGGAGAGTTTGCCGTCGAGAAAAACCAAGTAACCCGCTCCGACAACGATGACGATCGCCAGCCACGAGACGATCCGTCCGCCGAACGCGCCGTAAATCCAGCACGCCACGCCGAGCACCAGGAGAAAACTACTGACGGCAATCAGCGCATCTACGCCGCGGCTTTGCCCGAGCACGCCGAGCAGCCACACGACGACGCCCAGCATGATGAAGCCCATGAGTTGTTTCAACCGCTCCATCCATGCGCCGGGCTTCGGCAGGAAGCGCATCCACGCGGGATTCGCGGTGAGCAGAAAATACGGAAGGCTCATGCCCGCAGCGATGGCAGCGAAAATCATAAATACCACATGCGTCGGCGCGACGAAAGCGAGCCCGAGCACTGCTCCGAGAAACGGCGCGGTGCAGGACGTTCCCAGCAGCGTCGTGAACATCCCGTGGAGAAATGCGCCGGAATATCCTTCGCGGCTGGAGAGCTGGCTGAGCGTCGATGCGGTGCCGCCGGACAACGCAATCTCGAAGACGCCCAAAAGATTCAGGCCGAAGACAAAGACCAGCGCGATGAGCGCGGCGAGGATCGTTGCGTTCTGAAATTGGAAACCCCAATTGAGGCCGACTCCATTGGCACGCAGCACCGTGATAAGAGTTGCGAGCCCGAGGAAAAAGGCGAACACACCGCCGACGAACGCGAGCCCCAATCGAAAGACGCGCCGCGGTTCTTCGCCCGCCTGTTGCACGAACCCGAAGATTTTCAGCGCTATCACCGGCAGCACGCACGGCATCAAATTCAAAATCAATCCGCCGAGAAACGCGCTCCACAAGATCGCCAGTAATCCGGTGCCGGATTTTGCGGTGTTTGTCGCGGGGGCTGATGTTTGCACGCTCGCCGGCGCATCGGCACCGGATGACGCCTCGATCAACCAGCCTTCGCGGGGCGCGCTGCCTTTCGCGGTCGCCAGCACTCCGCGCCACGCGAGATTCGGCGCGGCGCCTTCTTCGATGGGAAAAGTAATGGTGCGCCCCCCGTCATCGGCGACGTCGCTCGATTTTGGATGCGCTGGTTTTGCACCCTTCAGCGGCAGCGGAAAAAACTCCGCCTTGAACTCCTTCGGCAATCCTTCAATGCGCAGCGAAAACTCACTGGCCTTGCTGCGATCCCACTTCACCTGAAACGGTGCGCCGGTCGTCTTGGGTAACTGCGCCCGCCATTGCGCGAACAGTTCTGCATTTGCCGGCGCGGCCTCCCCGCTCGCGAGTTTCAACTCCACGTCGCCCTGACCGGGAACGCAGATTTTTTCGCAAACGAGCCAGCGCAGATGCCCCTTCAACGTCAGCTCACCCGGAGGCAGGCTTGCCGGCGGCGTGATCTCGAACATGAGGAGCACGTCGTTTTCATAGACGTAGGTGAGCATGTCGCCTTCGTCCATGTGCGCGCTCGGCAAAGGCCACTGAACGGGTCCGGCTTTGAAGCCGTCGGGCAGTTCCCAATTAATCGTCGGCGGTGCGCCAGAGTCGCCGGAGAATTCCCAATAGACATGCCATCCCGGTTCCATGCGGAGCCGAACGCCGACGGTGAATGGCTTGCCCGGCGCGATTGCCGCGGTGTCGGCGACAAGACTCGGCGTGACGTATTTTCGATCGAGCGAATCCTGCGCGTGCCCGTGGCTAAATCCGGCAAACCAGCAGACGAGCAGGATGAGGAGGCGCAGACTGGAAGGTTGGGCGGAATGATGAGGCATGGCTAATTGCTAATCGGTCACAGACCGCTCGCAGGCGGCGTAAGTTCAAAGGTCGTCGAACTGTGCGGATTTGTCCGGCGCAACTGTTCTACGATCCCGCGCTCTTATTGATTGCGGCTGCGCGCTATTTCGATGCACCCAGCGGCCACTCGTCGGTGCGGAAGGGCGAGGCGGGCAGACCGGTGCCGTTGATCAGATTGCAATCCGGATTGTCGTCCCAGGCATAGCGCACTGCCACGGGATTCGGCACGGTGGCGCTGGAGATGATGACGTGATCGCCCTGAATTTCGGCGTCAGCCCACACGAATTTCTTGTCTTCGCCCGCGATGGCAAAGCCCTTCAGTTTTCCGCCATCCGAAGTCTTCATGCCTTCCCCATTGCGGAAGGTGAGTCGCGCCTTGCCGTCCTCAATTTGGAATCCGCCGGGCAGCGGGCCGGAGTATTCCTGATCGCGATAATAGACGGTCGCTTCTGCCTGCAGCGCGAGCCGCAGTCCGACATCCTGCTTGTTCTTCGGATGAATGTTGTCGCTCTCGCCGATGTCGATGATGACGGCCATGCCGGTGTGGGGGAGTTCCAGCGTTTCGAGTTGCGCCTCGCGAAGCCGCGCCCAGCTTGTGTCCGTGGGCTGTTCGTGGCGTTGCATGAAGTTTGCGAGTTGCACGAAGAGGAAGGGGAACTCATCAATCTTCCACGCTTCGCGCCAGCTCCGGATCATCGTCGGGAAAAGAATTTTGTAGAGGTCGGGCTGGCCGGCGTTGGCCTCGCCTTGATACCAAATCGCACCTCGAATGGTGTAGGGCAGGAGCGGCGCGATCATCCCGTTGTAGAGGCAGGCGGGGCTGCCAAAAACGTCGGCTCCGCGCGGGGCGCGCGGTTGCTGCGGCGGTTTTTCGCCCGCGGCGGGTGGCGTCTTGGTGGCTTCTTTCCACGCCGCGAGATCCGCATCATACTTCGCTTTTGCCTCGGGATAAGTGGCGACCGCTTTTTCCCATGAGTCGAGGATCGGCTTGAACACAGGGTTCGCAGCCAGCACGGGTTTCGGCGTCCACAATTCCGCGGGTGTGCCGCCCCAGGATGTGTGGATCAGACCGATGGGTTGCTTGAGTGTTTGGTAAAGGCGGCGGCCGAAGAAATATCCGACCGCGGAAAAATGACCGACGGTCTGTGGCGTGCAGACTTCCCATTTGCCCACCGTGTCCTCGACGGGCTCAGCCTTCGGACTTTTTTGCACCGTGTACATCCGGATCATGGGGAAATCCGCGGCCTTCGTTTCCTGCTCCACGTCCTTCGCGTTCGCGACGACCCACTCCATGTTCGACTGCCCGGAGCAAACCCAGACTTCGCCCACAGCGACGTTCTTTACCGTCAGCGTGTTCCTGCCGGCGATCGTTAATTCACCAGTGGTTCCCGCGGCGAGGCCCGCAAGTTTCACGCTCCATTTCCCTGCGGCATCCGCGACCGCTTCGGCGGATTTTTCCGCAAATTTCACAGACACTTTTTCACCCGCGTCGGCCCAGCCCCAGACACCCGCCGGCGTGTCCTGCTGGAGCACCATATTGTCGGAAATGATGGCGGGAAGTTTGACGTCGGCGAGAGCCGTTCCGGCGAGGCTGGCGGTAGAGAAGACGAGTGCGAAGAGGCGGGAGGTTTTCATGGAAAGAAGGATTTCGAGATTGGCGAAAGGTGTGGAATGAGGCGAGGGATTTTTGGGTGGAGAATCGAAGCGATTGGCAGCCCGGAAGGCGTGAGGCCTCCGGTGGTTTCGGTGGAGCACACGGCTCGCGTGCGCTCTGCGGCGGCTCGCCGCAAAGATTCGTGAGGGTGTCGCGTGCGAAAAAATCTTGGCCGTGAATAGGCATCCACGGTGTCGTCGGCGGGCCGCCAACGACCGCACGCGGGCCGCGTTCTCCACCCGGAATCATGGTTGTCAGTTTCCGAGGAAGTTGGCGCCGGGGATTTCGGCGCGAAGAATTTCCGGAAACGATTTCACGTCGAGTTTGACCGCCAGCGTGTGAACGCCGGGCGCAAGTTCAGGCGATGGATTTGGCTCGGACGCAATGGCGAGTGCCTGGCCGTCGAGCCATGCTTTGCTAATGCCCGTGAGGTTGAGAGTGATCCTGCCGCCGTTCGCAATTTGGAATTGTGCGGTGGCGAAAATCACGTCGCCCGGATTTGGCACGAGTTGCATCGCGTCGGTCAGTTGGTTCTTCTGCAGACGACCATCGACGAGCGAATAGGCAAGCCCCGGAAAGTCGGCAGTGTCTTGTTTCAACGCCTTCTCCGGTTGACTGCCGGGATACAGGCGCCAGACGCGGGCGACGGCGCCTTTGCTCGCGTCATACGGACCGGGTTTGCCGAGCTCGCCGAGGAAGGCGTAAAGATTCAGCCGCTCGCGGTCGGTGAGCGTTTCGAGCAAGCCCGCGGGCATGATCGAGCCGACATCCGTCTTGCCGGTGACATTCGCTTTTGGCACCGGAGTTTCCTGCCCGGCGACATTACGCAGCACGACTTCCTGCGCCGTCTCGCGCGCCTGGATGCCGGTGACTTCGGTGCCGTCTTTGAGTTTCAAAGTGACCGCGTTGTATCCTTCTTTCACCTTCGCATTCGGCGCGAGCAGACTCTCGATGATGTAATCCATCGGCGCGCTCGCGCCGATGGAAGTAAGCGCCGGGCCGACAATGCCGCCCGCGCCGCCGATCGCATGGCACGTCGTGCAGCCGCTCGTCACGCGCCGGTAAATCAATTCACCCTGCGCGGGATCGCCGTTGCGCTTCGTTTGTTCGGCGAGCGATTTGTAATCAGCCAGCGCCGTCGGCGCGGCGACGACACCCGCGAGCGGCGTCAGCACTTGCACGAGCGCCTGGCCTTTCCTGCCGACCTCGCGCGCGGCGCGGACGCCGGCGACGAGCACCGGTTTGGGCAGCGCTTTGGTCCACTGCGCGTCGTTGAATTTCACCGCGAATGCATCCGCGGCGCGCTGGACCGCGAGCAACTCGCGCCATGTAGTGAGCGCAGTTTTTTCATCGGTGATCGCGGGCAGAACGTCGGCAGCGCGGACGATGCCGGCGTCGAGTTTGATTTGCGTAATCGCGACGAGTGCGGCGAGGCGGATGTCGAGCGGCTGGTCGGGCCGGGTGAGCACATCGAGGAAGTTCAGTGCGTCCTTGCCGCCATACGCCCGCAGACCTTCGATCGCCGCGAATCGCAGTGCGGGCTTGGATTCACCGGCCTGCGCGAGGGCGGGGAGGAAGTCGAAAGCGTCCTTCGCTTTCCAATAGCCTGCGAGCCGCGCGAGGCCGGGGCGCAGCGCTTCGGGCGCGTGCGGGGCGAGATGGGCCAGCTCGATTTCGCCTTCGGGTTTGGCATTGCGAACGCGCGTCGCTTCGAGCAGCGCCGCGATGGCACGGAGCGCTTCGGGTTCGGTGAGACCGATGGCTTTCGACTTGTTGAGATCGCGGCCGGGGCAGCAGTTTTCGGCGTAGGAAAGGATCAGCGAATCAAACAGCACCGTGAGTTCGGAAGGTCCACCGGCGCGGCCGATGAGTTCGATCCACGGACCTTTGGTGAGCTGCACTTTTCCATCGTTGAAAAGCCTGGTGAGAGTGGCTCCGGCAAGCGTGGGATCGATCGCATTGAGCCCGTATTCGAGTTGCTTCTCGCGGCCGTCGATCTTCCACGCACCGCTGGCGATGGCGTCCGTCCAGGGCCTGGCGAGATCATTGATCGATAGCCACGCCGCGTATTCGAGGAAGGGGTCGCCCTCGGTCTTTATGGCGGCGTCGAGAACGACTGCGGCGCTCTCCGGCATCGGGATGCGGCCCAGCGAGCGCAACGCTTCGAGTCGGACGCGGGGATGCGGATCGGCAGCCAGCGCTGCGATCTTTTCCCGGCCTTTAGCGACCCACTCGCGCCCGGTGTTGGGATCAAAGAAATCTGTCTTCATTGGCGTCAGACGCAATAGTTCCAGGGTGTGACTTACAGAATCGCCAAGCAGACGCACGGCCGCGGCGCGGACCAGGTCGTTCTTGCTCGTTACGAGTTCGTCCGGGGTGCCTATTTCAAAACCGCGAGCGAGCTGGTTCGCGGCGAGGGCAGCCTCCGCGTCCTTTCGTTTCTCGGCCCACATGAGACTTCCGATGCTGATGCTCATTGCTCCGGTCGTGATCCCGACCAGCGGGTCGGCGGAAACGTCGGAATCGGGCGAGGACCCTCGCGCCACCAGGACTCGCCGGGCCTGCTCTCTTTCCCACAAGCTGTCGCTGAGCATTTTCTCGAACAGTTCGACGTTGGGCCTCCCGGCCAGCGGGCTCCATTTCACTGGCATCGCGTCCTTCTTGGTGATCCGCCAAATGCGGCCATGCGTGTGATCGCGACGCGGGTCGCGGAAATCGACTTCGCCGTGATTGATTACCGGGTTTGACCAATCGGCGACATACAGCGCTCCGTCAGGACCGAGCTTCACGTCGATCGGGCGGAAGCTCACGTCGCTCGTGCGCACGACGTCGGGCAACTCCTGCGTGACGTAACCGGCCTGCGGCTTCTCGCCTTGAGCGAGGTCGGTCATGCCAAACCGGACGATGCGATGCGCGCGGAAGTCGCAGGTGATCGCGTTGCCCTGCCAGTCGGCAGGAAAGTGCGGCGAGTAGATCAGCTCCAGCCCGGCAAACTTTGGATACGAGCCGGGGCTGATGCTTTGCAACGTGCGGCGAGTGCCTTCAAACGGCGCGAACGTCGAGCCCGGGAAGCTCCACGTCAGGCCGGTCGAGCCGGCGCCATCCGTCTGAAAACTCTGTCCCCATTTGTCGAACTGGTGTCCCCAAGTATTCCAAAGACCCTTGGAAAAAACCTCCACTTTTTCCGTGCGCGGATCCCAGCTCAGGACGCCGCCGGAATTCACCCGCACGACGCCCCACGGCGTCTCGGCGTGCGTGTGGATGTAAATGCTCTGATTGAAATTGAGCCGTCCGTCCGGCGTCCACTTCAGCGTGTGAACGATGTGGTGCGTGTCCTCCGTGCCGAAGCCGCTGAGCACGACGCGTTTCTTGTCCGCCTTGCCGTCGCCATCGGTGTCTTCAAAATAAAGCAGCTCCGTCGATTGGCCGACGTAGCACGCGTCGTGACCTTCGGGAGTTGATGCCGGGACGACGCCGGTGGGAATCAGGAGGTTGCTCGTGAAGACGGTGGACTTCGTGGCTTTGCCCGTATGTTCCGGGTCTTCGAGGATGAGGACTTTGTCCGTCGCCATGCCGCCGGGTTCGATTTGCGGATACAGCCCGGAGCTGCACACCCAGAGCCGGCCATGCGAGTCCCAATTCATCTGTGTCGGTTTTTCGAGCAGCGGATTCTCGGCCCAAAGTTCGATTTTAAAACCATCGGCGACCGTGAAGTCGGGCCGCGGTTGCGGTTCGACGGACTTGAGTTCTGCGACGGGTTTGGATTCGGCCGATGGAGCGGACGCGTCGGGTTTCTTGAGCCGATCGATGACCTCATCCATCTCGGCGATGAGCGGGTCAAACATTGGCATTTCCTTGGCGTTCTGCCCCTGCTCGTGTTTGCGAAAACCGAAGAGGTAGGTCGAGTTCGCGGGCCGCCAGCGGTGGAAGAAGAGTTCGTTTTTGCGGACGATGGCGGCGCGGAGCGCTTGATGTTTGGCGCTGGTTCGCTTCTCGTTCTCTTCATCAGGAACTGACGGTGGCAGCCACCCAAGGTCGGCTGCGATGTACTGCTTGAAAGCCCACCATCCTTGCTCATTGAGGTGGATGCCGTTGTCAGTGGCCGTCGGAAGTGGTTTGGGACCGTTCTGATGCTGATCCCATCCATCTTCGGAGAAGTGCTTTTGAAGATGGACGAACCGCGCCTCGCGCTCGGTGGCCAACTCCGCAATCGCTTTTGAGTATTGCTCCAGCAGTTGATTGTGCCGCGCCGGATCGGGTAAGCCGGGCCGTGCTTTCCGCAAGTCCTCGTGCCGGATCGGCGAGAGCAGGACGAAACGGACCGCGGGACCAGTTTTGACCGCAGAGGGCGCAGAGGTTTTGGAGAGATCCGCAGAGGGATTGTTTTTTTCCGCACCGCGAGCCTCCGCGTCCTTTGCGCCCTCTGCGGTTAAATAAGCTTTTGCTCCATCTTCGATCGCCGTCATCAGTTCGCCGAGTTCGCGCTTGAATCGCGCCGCCGACATCGGCTCCGCGCCGTACCGAACGGGATCGGGATTGAGCGTGGGATCGCCGCTGCGATCGGTCATTTCCTGCAAGCTCGCGGCCATGCCGTAGCCGAGAAAGACGACCGTCGGCTTCACCAGATCGAGTTGTTCCTTCAGCCGCTCGAAGCCCTTGGCAGCGGGATCGAAACTCGCACGCGACCAACCGAGCGGCGTGTCGGCGGAAAAGGCGAGATTGCGCACAGTGAAACACCGGTCGGGAAACTGCTCGTGCATCCGCGCTTCGAGAAAGCCGTAGGTGCCTTCGCGCTCGAGCAGCGTGTCGCCGAGGAGGAGCACCCGGTCGCCGTCCTTGATTTCAAAAGGGTCGGCGGCGTGCCCGGCGAGGGAGAAGACAAGGGCGAGAGAAAAGACGATGAGCGTGCGCATTGAAAAAATCAGGAGGGGTTACGACTTGTAGAGGTCGTGAGTGCCAATATCGATAGTCCAGATGGTATCACCTTAGAGATAGAATGTGACGCGAAGGTCGGCTTCGATACGAACGGAAAAGATTGTTCGGGGTAGTGTGCGGAGAGGCGGTTGATCCGGTGCGCGCCAAGACGGGGATCGAAGGGATCAAATTTGAAAATGGCCCACGCGCGCCGCACCGAAGCCTTCTGTTCTGGTGGCAGAGCATAGAAGTTCTCCCAGAAATCATTCGTAGCGTAGAAGCGATATTTCGGAAGTTGAGGCATGACGACCCGCTGCTGCTACGACCATTCCGCACTTCGTCGAAATCTATTTTTCAGCAGCTAAAGGAGGCGGCTGGGACAGCGCGGTTTCCATATCCACCCCACGTCCGGCGAGCGCATCAGCCATGCCGCGTCGGAAGCTTTCTGGGATGTCTTCCAAACGGAGAACGGTGAAGTAATCGATGACCCGCTCACGTTCCGTGTCTGGCAGGGCTTCTATTTCGGCAATAACTTCGGCGGCGCTTATGGAAGAAGTGAATACGCATGAGGCACACGCGCAAGCGCTCACACGTCGCAGATGCGGACACCTTCGGCGAGCGCGGCGACTTTTTCGCCCGTCGGAATGAACTCCTGCCCCACGAAGCCCGTGTAGCCGATGTCGAGCAGCGCTTGCATGAGCGGCGGGTAGTTGAGTTCCTGCGTGGCGTTGATTTCATTGCGGCCCGGGACGCCCGCGGTGTGAATGTGCGCGATGTATTCCTTGTGCTGCTGGATCCGTGTGATGACGTCGCCGTGCATGATCTGGACGTGGTAGAGATCGAAGAGAACTTTGCAGCGCTCGGAGCCGATCGCTTTGCAAATGTCCACGGTGCGCTCCATCGAGTCGCAGAAATAATCCGGGTGGCCTTTCATCTGGACGTCCACGCGGGAGTTCAGCATCTCGATGCAGAGCGTCACCTTTTTTTCCTCCGCGAGCGGGATGAGTTCTTTGAGCCCCGCGACCATGTTCTTGTGGCCTTCCTCATCGGACAGTCCGCGACGAAATCCGGAAAAGGTGATGACGCGCTCGTAGCCAGCGGCGGCGCATTGTTCGATGCGCTCGCGCAGTTTCGCGTGACACTCGGTCCACTCCTCGCGGTGCGCGAAACCTTTGGCAAAGCCATGCGAGCCGGCGATGGCCACGGTCATGCCGAGTTCCTTGATCAGCGGCCAGTGTTTTGGGTCGATGAGTTCGACGGATGAAAGACCGAGCGTGGCCGAATGGCGGACGAGTTCCTCCGGCGGCATCGGGTTGAAGCACCACGGGACGACGGACTGGTTGATGCGTCCGTTTTTCACGCGATAAAGTGGGAGCGCGGGGTCTGTGGACGCGGGCTGCGGTCGGGAAGCGCTCTGAGCGCGGGCAGTGACGGCGAGCGCGGCGGCAGCAGCGGTCTTGATGGCGGTGCGACGGGTGAGGGAGGACATGGAAGCAGGATTGGGGAGAACGTCGAACATTCAACATCGAACATCGAACGTCGGAGGTGCGCTTCCAAATCCTGTCATTCTGAGCGTAGCGAAGAACCTCTGATCTCTGCCTTTTCTCACCAGCGTCCGGAGTGAAGTCGGAGGTCGATCGCTGCGCTCAGGATGACGGGTGGATGGGATTCGCTATTGCAAGTCACACGTCACCGGCAAACATCGTCGCCATGTTTCCCCGCGCTCTCCTTGCCCTTGTCCTTCTCGCGTCGTCGCTCCTCGCTGCTGAGAAACCAAATATCGTCCTCATCCTCGCCGACGATCTCGGGATCAACGACCTCTCGTGTTACGGCCGCAAAGATCAACAGACGCCGAATCTTGATCGGCTCGCGAGTGAAGGCGTGCGCTTCACGAGCAGCTATTGCGCGCAGTCCATTTGTTCCGCTTCGCGTGCCGCGCTGATGACCGGGAAATGTCCCGCGCGTTTGCACCTCACGAACTTTCTGCCGGGCCGCGCGGATGCCGCGTCGCAACGCGTGAAGCAGCCGGTGATTGAGGGGCAGCTTCCGCTCGAAGAAGTCACGATCGCCGAACGTCTGCGCGATGCCGGCTACGCGACGGGACACCTCGGGAAATGGCACCTCGGCAACGCTGGCTTCGGGCCGACTGAGCAAGGCTTCGATTCCACTTACGCGGGAAAGGCCAACACCGCGCCGAGTGCGACTGAAGGCAGCAAGGGTGAATACGATCTCACGGCGCACGCGGAGCAATGGCTCGATGAGCACAAGGGCGGCCCCTTCTTTCTCTACCTCGCGCACAACTCGCCGCACATTCCCTTCGCCGCGTTGCCCGAAGATACCGCGCGTCACGCGGGCGCGTTCAATCCCGTGTATGCGTCAGTCATCGAGCACCTCGACCGCTGCGTCGGGCGCGTGATGGCGAAGATCGACGCTCTCGGATTGAAGGAGCGAACCATCTTCATCTTCGCCAGCGACAACGGCGGTCTGCACGTCCTCGAATTTCCCGGCACGCCGGCAACGCACAACACGCCTTTCCGCACGGGCAAGGGCTACAACTACGAGGGCGGCCTGCGCGTGCCGCTGATCATTCGCTGGCCCGGTATGGTGAAGCCCGCGTGGGTCAGCGACACCTCGGTGGTGCTCACGGATCTTGTGCCGACGCTGCTCGAAGCGGCGGGCATCGACTTGGTCAAGCAAGTGGGCCCGCTCGATGGTGTGAGCCTCACGAAATTTCTCGCCGGCGGCGAATTCTCGCCGCGTCCGTTGTTCTGGCATTTCCCGAACTACACCAACCAGGGCGGATGCCCCGGTGGCGCGATGCGCGAAGGCGATTGGAAACTCGTCGAGCACTACGAAGACGGGAAGACGGAGCTTTACAACCTCGCGCAAGACATCGGCGAGACGAAGGATCTTGCCGACAAGGAATCTTCGCGGCTTGCGGAGATGAAGTCGAAGCTCGCGGAGTGGCGGTTGCGCGTCGGCGCGCAGGAGACGGCGCCCAATCCGAAATTCGACGACACGTTGCACCGCGCCCTCTACGTCGATCATGATCCGACAAAACTGACAGTCGGTCCGAGCGCTGCCGTGGTCGAAGAGCAGTGGAAGGAATGGCGCGCTGGGATGGACGCCGCAGTGAAGGCAACGAAGAAATTGGTCACGCCCGCGCAAGGCGATGTGCGCTTGCTGGCGAAGGCCGCGCAAGTCCACGGCACAAAGATGCACTACGAGGAGCAGCCGCAGAAAAACACGCTCGGCTTTTGGACGCAGCCGGAGGATTGGGCGAGCTGGGATTTTGAAATCGCGAAGCCCGGCAAATACGAAGTGGAAGTGACGCAAGGCTGCGGCAGCACCGGCGGTTCGGAGGTTGCCGTGGAAGTCGCGGGGCAAACGCTGAAGTTCATCGTCGAAGGCACGGGCCATTTCCAAAACTTCATCCAGCGCACCATCGGCGTGGTCGAACTCGCCGCGGAAAAACAAACCCTCACCGTGAAGCCGCAGAGCAAGAAAGGCGCAGCGGTAATGGACCTGCGCCGCGTCGTGCTCCGGCCCGCGCCGTAGCAAAACTTTACAACGGGTCATTCCGAGCGAAGTCGAGGAATCCCGGCGGTCCGACAACGTGCCGCATTTTCTCCGAGGGCCGAGGTCCCTCCACTCCGCTCGGAATGACGGTGTTCTTTCTCGCGACTCTGGACGCCGTTGCCGACGTTACTCCTTCGGCCAGTCGCGCCAGAGCCAGCGCAGCGTCTCGGGGAAAATCGCGCCGCCGTGTTTGCCGGAGTGGCCGCCGTCGCCGAGCACGAATTGATAATCGTAGCCGGCGAATTTCAACGCGGCGGCCATGTCCTGATTCGAGAGCGGCCAGTTGCCGTGAAGATTGTCGAGGTCGTTGGAACCGTCCTGAAGAAAGACGCGAAGCGGCTTCGGCTTGTCCTTGGTCTGGCGAATGAGGGCGGGATAGACGTAGCCGCCGCGGATGTTCGTGAAGCTCCCGATGTGACTCACGACTTTATGAAATGCGTCCGGCTTTTCCCAGGCGACCGTGAACGCCGCGATGGCGCCGGAACTATTGCCGCACACGGCCCAGCCGTTTGGATCTTTCGTGATGTTCAGCCCCTTCGTCGCCTCGGGCAGAAATTCTTCGAGCAGAAAACGCGCATTCGCGTCGCCGAGCCCGTCGTATTCGAGACTGCGATTGCTGCGGTCCTTGGCGGGCGGTTCCGTCGCTTTCACATTTCCGGGATTGACCATCACGGCGATCGTCACCGGCATCTCTTTCGTCGCAATAAGATTGTCGAAAACGACCGGCACACGAAACTGTCCGTCCGGTTTGGCGAAGCCGCCACCATCGAAGAAAACCATGAGGCAGGCCGGTTTGGCGGCGTTGTATTGTTTCGGCACATAAACCCAATAGTCGCGAGTCGTTCCGGCGAAAATCTGGCTCTTGTCGAACACGGCTTTTTTCACCTCGCCATGCGGAACTTCGTGCGGTTCGGAATCGGGGCCTGGCTTGTAGTCGTCGATGGCCAAGGCGCGGGCGAGGAGCAGGGGAGCGAGGAGCACGGGGAGAAAGCGCATGGCGGGTTTGTGGCTGGGGATGGGTGTGGATGCAAATGCAAACCGAACTCAATTCAGCCGCGCCAAAATCGCTTCCGCGTCATAGACGCAACCGCCCCATGTGCCACCGCCGAGACGTTGCAGTGCCGCCCATATTTTTGTGTCGTCGGGAAGCGCCGGATGGGGCGCAAGTTCGGGGTGCGGGGAACGCGCGGCCAGAACCGCCGCCCCTTCTTCCGACGAGAGGATGCTGGCGCCTTCGCCGATGAAATCTACGCGCCCTTCCATGGTTGCCCGATTGATGACGAGCCGGATGCGATCATTCTCGCGGACCTTGCTGATTGGCCCATCGGCGAGCGCTTCTGGCCCGATGTGGCCGACGCACGCCCCGGTCGAAACGCCGGAAAAACGGGCGTCGGTGAGCAGCGCGACTTGTTTGCCGAAGGGCAGCGCCTTGAGCGCGGAAGTGAGCTGATAGGTTTCCTCCATTCCCGTGCCGAGCGGACCGGCACCGATGAAAACCATCACATCGCCCGCTTGAATCCGTCCGCTGCGGAGCGCAGCGATGGCGTCGGCTTCGCGGACGAAGACCCGCGCCGGTCCCTCTTTGCGATACACGCCATCGGCATCGACCACGCTCGGGTCGAGGGCGGTTGCCTTGATGACGGAGCCTTCGGGGGCGAGATTGCCGACCGGAAAGATCAGCGTGCCGGTGAGCCCGCGAGCGCGGGCGAGATCCGGGGACATGATGACCTCGTCCGGGTCGATGCCGTCCTGAGCTTGCAGGATGGCGCGGAAACGCGCGCGTCTTTCGGAGCATTCCCAGGCGTCGAGATTTTCCGCGAGCGTGTTGCCGGTCGCCGTGAAAACGCTGGTGTCGAGCAGGCCAAGCGCGCGCAGATGGAGCATGACTTCCGGCACGCCACCCGCGAGGAAGACGCGGATCGTCGGGTGAAACTTCGGGCCGTTGGGCAGGACATCGACGAGCCGCGGAGTGCGGCGATTGACGTCGATCCAGTCTGCGACCGTGGGTCGCGGCACGCCTGCTGCATGTGCAATTGCGGGAATGTGGAGGAGAAGGTTTGTGGAGCCACCGAAGGCGGCGTGGACGACCATCGCATTGCGGATGGCCGCTGGCGTGAGCACGTCGCGCATCTTCCGTCCGCGCTTTTCCAAATCGACCACCGCTCGCGCTGAACGCGTCGCGATTTCCCGCCAGACGGGCTGGCCCGATGGTGCGAGTGCGGAGTGCGGGAGCGCCATTCCGAGCGCCTCAGCGACGACTTGCGAAGTTGCCGCGGTGCCGAGGAATTGACAGCCGCCGCCCGGCGAAGCGCACGCGCGGCAGCCGAGGTCCGCGGCTTGTTCGAGGGTGAGCAGGCCGCGGGAAAAGCGGGCACCGATGGTTTGCACCGCGCCCGCGTCTTCGCCGTCGCTCGGTGGCAGCGTGACACCGCCGGGAACGATGACGCCGGGGAGATCGTGCATCGCGGCGAGAGCCATCATCATCGCGGGCAATCCCTTGTCGCAGGTCGCCACGCCGATCAAGCCGACGCGGCGCGGAAGAGAGCGGGCGAGACGGCGGAAGATGAGCGCGGCGTCGTTGCGATACGGGAGCGAATCGAACATGCCGGTGGTGCCTTGCGTGCGGCCGTCGCATGGGTCGGAGCAGGCGGCCGCGAAGGGGAGGACACCAAGCGAGCGCAGTTCGCGCGCGGCGGCTTCCACAAGCAGGCCGATTTCCCAATGCCCGGTGTGAAAGCCGAGCGCGATGGGTGTGCCGTCCGGCGCGCGCAGTCCGCCTTGCGTGCTGAGGATGAGGAACTGTTTGCCGCCGACGAGCGCTGGATCCCAGCCCATGCCGACATTTTGTGTCAGGCCGAAAAGATCGCCGCTCGGGCTTTCGCGCAGCAGCGTTTCCGTGAGCGGCAGACGCCCCGCGGGTCCGGGCGCGCGCGTGGTGATTTGATAAATCGACTCGTCGCCGGAGAAGAGTTCGTGATCGGGCATGCCTTACTTTCCCGCAGGTGGCGGCTTAAAGAAAACAGTGCCCATCGCCTGCACTTTGCGCCGGTAGATTTTGTCTCCGTTCGTCACAAAAAGGTATTCGCGATTCGGGCCGGAGAGACCGCAACTCGTCAGCGGTTTGTCGGGCTGTGGCTTCGGCAGCACGCCGCAGAGCCGGCCCGTCGGATCGAAGACCTGCACGCCGAGCGCGGTGGCCACGAAGTAACGCCCGAGCATGTCGCTCGCCATGCCATCGCCGCCGGCGGCTTTCTTGTACGGGGGCGGCTCGTTGGACTTGAACTCGCCGCTCGGATCAATGGGCCGGCGCATCGTCATGTAAGGGCCTTTGCCGGTCAGCCTGCCGTCCGGTTCGATGCGAAAGGTCCACACATATTCGCCGCTGTAGTCCGACACGGCGAGCGTGCCCTGATCGGGCGAAAGCGTGATGCCATTCGGCGCGGTGATGCCGACATCGGCGGCGACTTTTTCGTGCGTCTTCGCCTTCACCAGCGTGATCTGATGCTTGCCGGTCTCGGTGAAATAAATGTCGCCCTCGTACGTCACGACCAGGTCGTTCGGCTGCACGTCGTCCGCCACGACCTCGATTTTGTTGTCCACGAGATCGATGGCGATGAGGCGCTTCTTCGAGCCCTGGCAGGCGTAAAGTTTTCCATCCGGTCCAAACTTCAGTCCGCTCGCCGGTTCATCGCTGAGCTTTCCTTTCGTCCCGTCTTTTCCGATCTCGAAAATTCCCGGCGCCTTCATGTCGGAGTAAAAGAAATTGCCCGCGGCGTCCGTGCA
>JBBSDS010000074.1:0-16322 GCA_038240495.1 Chthoniobacterales bacterium
CCCCGCCACGGTGTTTAACACCAACACACCCCCCCCGCCCCCCCCCCCACCCCGCGCCACCCCCGCCCCCACCGGCGGCGCTCCCGGTTCCAGCGGCGTCTTGTGGCCGATGACGACGAACGCGCCGAGGGTGTATGCTTTGCCGTCCTTGCGGACGATTTCGTATTCGGTGTTGAGCGGATAAAGCAGATGTGCCGAATCAATCGTGAGGACTTCGCCGAGGGGCGTGGGCGCGGAAACTTTGTTGGCCAGGAGCGGGCTGGCCCCGAAGTCGGCAACCCAGTGCGAGAGCGGGAAGGCGATGTTCAAATCTTCCGCGAACAACACATTGGTCATCTCGACGAGCGGGCGATGCGAATGCGTGTCGCCGGAGAACCAGCCGCGCTCGTTCATATTGATCCAACGCTTGAGCTTCAACTCCACACGGACTGGCGCGCTCTCCACGGTGACGGCCTGTTCCAGCGGGAAAAATTCTTTGCCGTGCTCGGCGGAGAAAACATAGCGGCCCGGCGGCAATCCCACCGTGAAGGGATGCGCCGAAAGCGTCGTGTGCATCTCGACGCTGTTCGTCGCCGCGCGCCGTCGATATTCGATGGCCGAACCATTCACAGAAACACTCTTGGGGAAAAACCATGTTCCATCCGACGACCGCACGTAAACGCGCGACGCGAGCAACTGCCCGGATTGGGCATCCACCACCGCACCCGTCACGCCGACGGTTTGCTCTGCCGCACTCGCAGCCAGCGCGTTCAGGATGGCGCACACGGCCAACACGGGTTTCCACATTTCAAAACGAGTTCTTGGTGTCATGGCGAATTCAGCGAAGCGGAGTTTTCGGGAGTCCACTGGTCAGCAAGCCATTGCGCGATGCGGTGAAGATCCTTTGCGCCCTCGCTCGTCGCCTCGCGGTGGCGCGCGGCGGTGGCGCGGACGCGGGTGAGTTGTTCGCGGAGCAGAGCGCGCTTCTTAGCGTCGAGCCGGCCATGCTCAGCTCGGTGACGCACCAAGCCGGGCGTGGTCAAAGCGCCGGGCACGGACCAGTCGCGGTCGGTGTTGAACACACGGAACAGCTCGAACAAATCGTCCACCTGCGCGGGCTGCCAGTCCGCGCCGAACAGTTCACGCCCGAGTCGCGCGCGAAGTTCGGCGTCGGGCAAATTGGGATACGCGGTCAACTCGCGATAGACGAGGCGAATGGCGCGCACGGGGAGTTCGCGGTACGGATTCGCGCCGTCCTTCAACCAGCCGAACCCGAACGGAATCTGTCGGCGACCCACGAGCCACGGTTCGCCGAACTCGGTCTTCGGCGGCACGTAGCTGTAGCATTCGAGCGATGGCAGATAGCCGCTGCACTTCGCGTCACGGGCCTTCTTCGCGCCGGCGCGGATGCTGGCGACATCGAAGCGGCTCGGCGCTTCGTTCCACCACCACGCGCCGCGCGCTTGCGCGATGAGCGTCGGCTCCAGCGCCGCGCTGTGTGGGGTGAAGAAAAGCGTCCAGCGCGGATCGAACGGCTGCTTGCTCGCGGTTGCTTCGGTAAAGGAGAAGCGAAGCTTCGCGCCGGAGAAGTAATGCGGATAGACCACCACCGTTGCGTCGGGTTTGCGCGCCCAGACTTCGTTCGAGATGTCGCGCACGAAGGCGAACTCGTGGTCGAAGAACTTCGGGCCGCATTCCGCGCAGTGGCAGATGGCGTAGTCGCTCGACTCGATGAACAGGCCGTCCGCCTCGGGATAAAACTCGAACGCCATCTCGCGCGCATATTCGCGCATGAAGCGCTGCGACTCGGCCTTGGCGGGGCAGAGATTCCAGCCCCAGCAACCGATCCCAAATTCCCCGACGGGTTTGCCGTCCTTGCCGGTGGCCTTCAGTTCCGGCTTTTCGAGCGGTAGCTGATTCGCGCCGTCGTAGCCGAACGGTGTAAAGCCGAGCAGCACCTTGATGCCGCGCCGGTGGGCGTGCGCGATAAGTTCGCGACCGAAGTCCGCCTTCACGTTCTCGTGGTCCTTTGCCCACTGCCAGGTGATGGGAAACTTCTTCGAGCGAAACGCACCGCCCATCCAGAGGATGATCGTGTTCGCGCCGTCCGCCGCCGCGCCGTCGAGAATCTCCTTCCACACAGCCAGGCCGAAGGTCGGCAGGCGCATGAAGCAGAGATAATAGCCGCGCTGCTGGAAGATTGGAGGCTCCTCCGCGCTGAAATTGACCGCAGGCCAGGCCAGCGCGGCTGAGGTGGCCGCGATGAATTTACGACGGTTCACGGCTTCCACCGATACATCAAAACCTTCGCCTTGCAATCTTCTTCCACGAAAACCAGATACTCGCCGTCCTGACGCCGGTGCGCGGTGATGCCGGTGAGGATGTCAATCCAGCCGGTGTTCTTGTTGCCGCCAACGGTTTCGCCAGGATCGAAGACGCCTCCTTCCGCGCCTGGATATCAAAGTATCAATGATTTAGGAGGTTGTCACTGGACAATTCTTCGAAAATCCTATTTTCCGGCCGCGCCGAAGACCTTTTTCAATAAATCGGTGGTGCGGGCCACAGGATTTTCTCGAATATTTTTCTCCTGCTCGGAGATTTTCAAAAATAGTCCATCGAGCGCCTTGCTCGTGACGTAATCGTCGAGGTCCGGCGCTTGCATCCCAAGAGCATTGCCGCCCAGTCCGCCCAGGCTGCCGAAGCTGCCGCCGGCTTTGTCGGTCATCCGCTTGTAGGCGCTGGTGACACCGGTTTTTTCCGTGGCGACTTTGACGATGGGGAGGAATCGGGCGTGAAGGTTGGCTTCGCTGGTGCGGCGGAAATACTGCGTGGCAGCGTTGTTCGTGCCGGTAAGAATGGACCTGCCGTCAGCGATGGACATCTGCTTCACCGAATCGCCGAGAACGGCGGCGGCTTCGGGCACGGCTTGCTCGGCGGCGCGGTTCATCGTACTGACGAACTCGTCCGCGAGCTTCTCCTGGCGTAGCGCGCGCAAAGTCCTTTCCACTTTCTGCAAACTCCCCGGCATGGGGATTTTCACGTTCGGGTCTTTGAGGAAGCCATCCTGTTTGCCGAGGCTGGCGATGGCTTGCTGGACGCCTTTGCCCAGCGCCTCCTTCAATCCGCCCCCCATCTCGTCCTGGGAAAGCGCGGAGAGGGCGGCCGGTGCCTGGCCATCAGAAGGCTTGGCCTTGAAAATGTCTGACAAGCCCGCGCCGAGGGCGGTGGCAGCGGTGGCGACGGCCACTGAGATGATGAGCAGATTTCGGAGGATAGAGTTCATGAACTGTTTTGCGTTCGGGGATTTGAACATTTGAATTCTGATTATTCGAGGCCGTTCGTTGATTTTAATCTTTCAGCTTGATAAGGTCCTTGAGTTTGGAAAATTCGCCTTCTTTGATCCCTCTTACCTGCTGAATGTCCTCGATTGTCTTGAACTCCCCGTTTTGATTGCGGTATGCGACGATTGCCTGGGATTTAACGGGGCCGATGCCCGGAAGGCTGTCCAGGTCCTCGGCGGTAGCCTTGTTAATATTAATCTTTTCTCCCGGTCTGAGTTTTCCAGATGCGGCTCCGGTCGGAGTCAATCGAGTGACGGGCGACTCCTTTTCCCTAATAACTTTCGCTTCCGCGCTGGCGGCCGCTGCGCTTTTCGCAGTCTTTGACGGTCCGAATGTTATGTCCGTCTTGAGCGCATCCACCTTCGCCTTGCCCAAGCCTTTGACTTTCTCCAGGTCTTCCAGGTTCTTGTAAGGTCGTCCGTCAATGATCCTCTGGCCGATGGCTGGGCCAACACCGGGCAAGCCTTGCAGCGTTTCGGCATCGGCCGAATTAACATCCACCCTAGCTATTTTTGCCTGCGCAGGCGTTTTGGTTTCCGTCTGCGCCTTCTTCGCCTGCGGCGTCGCGCTGCCGGTCTTTGCGCCTTTCGCAGTCCTTGACGGTCCGAAGCTTACGTCCGTCTTGAGAGCATCCACCTTCGCCTTGCCCAGGCCTTTGACGTTCTCCAGGTCCTCCAGGTTTTTGTAAGGTCTTCCGTCCATGATCCTCTGGGCGAGGGCTGGGCCAATGCCGGGCAAGCCCTGCAGCGTTTCAGCATCAGCCGTATTCACATCCACCAGGTTCTTCTTGGCCTGGTCCTGCGCCTTCGCTGGAGCAGACGTTTTCGTTGATTGGGCTTGCGCCATCGGCGTGTTAACAACCCCAGCCGCAATGGACAGAGTCCCCAACAGGACCACCAGGCCCAATCGGGAGACTGAGTTTCGAGTTTGCATCATATTTTGTTCCTTTTCTTTGTTTTTGTTTTCGCTGTTTTAATGTTTTTATTTCCTTTTAATTCCACTGTCATTTCACTCAAATTGTTCCTCCCCAAACGGCCTGCAGCCGGCTGTGCTTAAGGTCGCGAGTTTCTAATCGCAAACCGTCTGGCGGCTTCAAAGTCCTGATGACTGCGGGCCAGTATGCAGCCTTTGCTACAAAAACAGCCAGTTTTTGGGGACGCAACCTTCCCAACAATCCGCTTGAATCCGCCCGCGGGAAACACGGGGATTCACCGGGGGGTATTCCCCTGCTCTTAAAGAAGCGAAAAAGGGCAGAAACTGATGGTAATCTCGGACTGCTGGGATGACTCACGCTCGTGCGGTTGGGAGAGGCGCGCGAAGGATAAAATGATAGCGTGGTTTTATGAGGCCCCCATCGTGTTGAACTTTAACACACGGCGCACGGTCGGCGGCGTCATCACCTCCGTTATGGAGCGGCAGATCACGTGAGTTGGGCGTGTCATCCAGTCTCGCCCTCCGACCGCCGTGGCGCTGGCAGTCCAAAGTCTTGATTGGCCTGCGGGGAGTCTCCGCAGCGGTGACCAGTTGGCGTCCGCGCTTCTTCGGGGAAGAGAGTCCGAAAGCGCTCCTGCCGGTAGGCGAAAATCCTTTCGACATCGCGCCGCACGAAGAGCCAGTTCATTAGCGCGCCGCCACGCGGGCGGTAACGCACGTCGTCCGTGCAAAACGTCCCGCCATCCCACTCCTCGAAGGTGTGGGTGTGATGCCAGAGCGAATAAGGGCCGCGGCGCTGCACATCCACGAATTGATGCGGCGGATTCCACCCGGTGATCTCGGTCCGCCAGCGGATGGGGATGCTATGAATGCGGATGCGGTAGTCCATGAGGGCGCCGACACGCATCGCGATGGGCGCGGGAGTCAGGACTTCAAAGTTCAGCCACGGCGGCGTGATGGTTTCAAGGTTGTGGACGTCAGAGAAAAAAGCAAAAACCTCCGCGCGCGGGTGGGGCACCCAAAGTTCGGCGTGGAAGGTGAATTGTTTCAAGGCGGGCACGCAGGTTTGATCACAACTTTGTTTTGATGCCGCAGGCCCGCAGCGCGCACCAACCGCGCAGCGCTTCGAAGGCGATAAAGAGCCCCGAGGCGAGCAACGCCACACCCAGCCACACGGAGACTGTGAAGCTGAACACTGCGCCGACCAGCAGCGCCAGCGCCGCGAGGCCACGCACGAGACGGCCTTTGTTGTCAATATTGCGGGAGAAGATAGATTTCATCGTTTGGCTTTCTTCGCAGGCTTGCGGAGTTCATCCAGGGTCGCGCAAAAGTGGGTGAGGTCTTTCAGTTGCGTCGCGCCGATTTTGTCCAGCACACCGCGATAAGCCGGCATTGCGCGGCCACCAACCAGCACTACCACCTCGGCGGGCAGCAATTCGCGCAGCCGCGTGAGTTCGCCCTCCAGGCGCGAATCATCATCAGGATAGACGAGGCTCAAGGCCACGACCCGCGCCCGATTCTGACGCGCGGCGCCGACAATCTCCGCCGCCGGCAAACTCGCGCCAAGGTAGGTGACGTGCCAACCGAGATTTGCCGCCGCCGCGCCGACGAGCAACGCGCCCAGCTCGTGCAACTGGCCGCTGGGCGTCGCCACCACCACAACGGGAGCGTCCTCCGCTCCCGCAAACGGCTTGGCGGCGTGGCCCAGAAAAATCCGGATCACCGCGCTCGCGAAATGTTCGTGAGCGGCCGTGATCGTGCCGTCGCGCCACAACTCGCCGATGGTTTGCGCGAGTGGTGCGACGACTCTTTGCAACAGGCCCTGTGAGCCAAGCGCAATCGCGGCGCCCTTCAGAGATTCCTCCAACGCCCGCGAGTTCAAAGTTTTCACCGCTTCCACACATTCCTCCAGACATGTTGGAGTTACCGTAGTCCGTGCGCGCGAATGTGTGGATTGGTTGTGCGCGCCCGTCGCCTCCGTTGCCAGCCCTTTTAATTTAGACAGTGGTAATTTCGCGACGTGACCGATGCTGTGCCCGGCCTGCGTGATGTCTCGCAACAGACTCAACCGTTCGATCTGCTCTTCGGAGTAAAGACGGCGGTTCGTGCCGGTGCGTTGCGGCTGCACTGCTCCATAACGCTTTTCCCAAATCCGAATGACGTGCGCGCTCAACCCGGTGCGGCGGGCGACCACTTTGATTGCATGATGGGCATCGGTCATATAGTTAGACAATAATGAAACAACTATTAACAAGATGCAAGTAATAATTTCTTCAAAGTGCGCGCGTGGTCAGGATTGCAATGCCCATCTGCGTTTCGCGCGATTCGGCGTTATCGCCATTTAAATCCAGTATTATGCTTGTATTGATGGATGATCATTACTTTCAAACCCCGCGACAGAGTCTTCGTTGTGGCCGCAATCTTCGGAAACGCGGCGATTTTCAAAGGGTGAAAATTATTTTAGACAAACACTTGACAGTTTAACCATTATTAGACATATTCTCTACAAGTTAAGGCTGCATGGCAGCCAACCGAAAATGAAAACAAATGGTGGAAATCGGAAGACGGTCGCAAACAAGGCCTTGTCCCGGGCAATCAAATGCCCGTTCGAGAGGCAGACTCGTTTCAGCGTCGTCGTCCGGATTCACGCCACAACACAAACTACAACATCCAATACTAAAAATGAAAACCATCCGTATCCTCACCGTCACCATAGTTGCTGCCACAGTGGCAGCTTTCGGAATCTCTCACGCCGAATCTGACGCGAAACAGAAAGACATCGTCGCCGTCGCTTCCAGCGCGGGCAGCTTCAACACCCTTGTGGCTGCTGTGAAAGCGGCCGGACTCGTCGAGACATTGCAAGGCGGCGGACCGTTCACCGTCTTCGCCCCAACTGACGAAGCCTTCGCCAAGTTGCCCAAAGGCACGGTGGAAGACCTGCTCAAGCCGGAGAACAAAGCGAAGCTCGTGGCCATCCTTACCTACCACGTCGTGGCCGGCAAAGTCATGGCTGCTGACGTCACGACGATGAAGGCAAAGACCGTCAACGGCAAGGAACTCGACATCAAAGTTACCGATGGTCATGTGACGGTGGACAGCGCGAAGGTCGTCCAAACCGACCTGGCCGCCAGCAACGGCGTCATCCACGTCATCGACTCTGTGATGTTGCCGAACTGATCGCACCAGCGGGCGGGGTGCGCTGAGCCCCGCCCAATTGCCAACACAACAAAAACCATCACAACACGCTGACCTATGTTTCAAAAAGTAGATTATTATTTCCTGCTCGCCTCGTTCGCCAGCTTTCTGGCGAGCGTGGCGCTCTGGTTCCTCGTCAACCGCGATTACGGCGTCTATGTCGGCCTATGGGTGCCGAGCATCCTCATCCTCTGGGTCGGCGTGCGCGTGGTTCTACTCGCCCGCGCCGCCGCTACTGCAAAGGGGAGAAACTAATCATGTTCAACTACGTCTTCCCCATATTCTGCTTTGGACTCGTCATCACTGGGATTGTCTATCTCGGCATACTCCAAGCTGCCGGGCAACTGAAAGCTGATTCCGCAAAGAAATCTGAGGGTCAGACTCCTGACCCCGAGTTAGCAAATACCTCGTCGCGCAGGAACAATCAGCCCCGCTCCGCCGTCCGCAACTCCAATGAGTGACGCCTTCACAACTCCTGCTGCGATTATCTTTGGCGCGACCGGCGGCATCGGCTCCGCCCTGGCGCGACGCTTGTCTGCGACGGGCTGGCGTCGGGCGTTGAGTGCGCGCGGGCGCGAGCGCCGTTCTTCATCCGTTGGGCCGCAACAATCCCGGGTCACGGCCAGGTTCTGGCCGTGGAGGGTGGTCTCAGTTCCGTGCAACCCGGCGTAGCCCGCCGAATCTCCTCAATGACATGAGCAAACAAACCATCATTATCGGTGCCGGTCCCGGCGGCCTTGCCTCAGCTATTCTGCTGGCCAGCGCAGGCGTCAAAGTCAAAATCCTCGAACGCCTGCCCATCATCGGCGGACGCACTTCGAGCATCGAAGCCGACGGCTTCAAGTTCGATCTTGGCCCGACGTTCTTTCTCTACCCGCGCGTGCTGGAAGAAATTTTCCGCGCCGCCGGAACGAGCATTCGCAACGAAGTCGAGATGATCCGACTCGATCCGCAGTATCGGATTCAGTTCGGCGCGGGGGGCAAGCTGGACTGCACCTCGGACATTGGCGCGATGGAAAAACAAATCACCGCGCTCTGTCCTCAAGACGCCCCGGGATTTCGCCGTTTTCTCGACGAGAACCGCACCAAGCTCAGGCTTATGGAGCCGTGCCTGGAGACGCCGTTCCTCGGCTGGCAAGATCTGGCGCAACCGCGACTGCTGAAGATGTTGCCCATGCTGCGCCCGCATCAATCGGTGGACACCTATCTCAAACGATTCTTCAGCGACGAACGCGTCCGGCTGGCGTTCTGTTTTCAGTCGAAGTATCTCGGCATGTCACCGTTTCGTTGTCCGAGCTTGTTCTCGATTCTCTCGTTCCTCGAATACGAATACGGCGTGTGGCATCCGGTCGGTGGTTGCGCCGCCGTCACGGCGGCAATGGCCCGCGTGGCGGAACGGCTCGGAGTCGAAATTTGTCTGAACGAACCGGTCGAAGAAATTGTGTTTACCGGCCGCCGCGCCGTTGGCGCGCGCACCGCGACCGGCACACATCGCGCCGATGCTGTGGTCGTCAACGCCGACTTCGCCCGCGCCATGGAAAAGTTGGTGCCGGATCAACTCCGGCGTCGCTGGACGAACAAGAAGCTTGCGACGAAAAAGTATTCCTGCTCCACCTTCATGATGTATCTCGGGGTCGAGGGTGAATTCAGTCTGCCGCATCACACGATTCACATCTCCGAAAACTACGAGCAAAATCTGGACGAGATTGAAAACCAGCACGTCCTCAGCGCCGATCCGAGCTTTTACGTGCAGAACGCTTGTGTCACGGATTCCACTCTGGCGCCACGCGGCAAAAGTGCTCTCTACGTGCTCGCCCCCGTCACGCATCAGCATCCGAATGTAGATTGGGCCAAGGAGAAAACTAATTTTCGCAAACGCCTCCTCCAGCAAATCGCGAAGGCTGGCTATGGCAACATCGAATCCAAAATCCGCTACGAACGCGTCATCACGCCTGCCGAATGGGACACGCGCTACGAAATTTATCGCGGCGCGACCTTCAACCTCGCGCACACCCTCGACCAGATGTTGCATCTTCGGCCACACAACCGATTCGAAGACCTCGACGGTATGTATCTGGTGGGCGGCGGCACGCATCCGGGCAGTGGTCTGCCAGTGATTTTCGAGAGTGCCCGCATCAGCAGCAAACTCCTGCTCGACGATCTCGGCGTCACCAGTTCACCCGTCAAGCCGCCGTTGCGTGGTGAGCAACGCGAGGTGTGTAACCAGAGCACGTTGACTGATGCCCTGCAAACTTTCGCCAGGATGCTCAAGTTCAAAGCATGAAACCCGCCGCCGAACCAATGTCCACGCCCGCTTTCGCAGTCGAATCCGCCGTGACCGATGCCGTCACGAAGGCGATGACGGCGGGGCGCGCCGCGCAAGTTCGCTGGGCGCGCACGCCGCCCGTTCGCCGGCTGGAATTGATCCGTGAACTTCGCCGTCTTATTACCGAAAGCGCGGCGCAACTTGCCGAAGCCTCTGCTGGAGCACGCTGCCGTCCTGCATTGGAATCGCTTACCGCCGAAGTCCTGCCGCTGGTCGAAGCCTGTCGCTTTCTTGAACGCACGGCGAAAAAGCTCCTCGCCCCGCGCCGTCTTGGACGACGCGGCCTGCCGCTCTGGCTCGCGGGCATGCGCAGTGAAATTCACCGCGAGCCGTTTGGCGTTGTGCTCATCATTGGCCCTGGCAATTACCCGCTGCTCCTGCCTGGTGTGCAACTCATCCAGGCACTGGTGGCTGGCAATGCGGTTTTGCTCAAGCCCGGTGTAGGCGGCACGGCGGCAGCCCGCCTCCTGTGCGAAATCATCGCCCGCGCCGGCTTCGATCCGCACCTCGTGGCGTTGCTCTCTGAAGCGCCGGAAGCGGCACGCGCCGCCATCGTCGCCCGACCGGACAAGGTTCTGTTCACCGGTTCTGCGGCCACGGGACAAAATATTCTCGCCCAACTGGCACCGCAACTTATCCCGGCCACCATGGAACTGAGCGGCTGCGACGCCGTCGTCATTCGCGCCGACGCCGATCTCGCTCTCGCCGTGAAAGCGCTGACTTTCGGCCTCACGCTCAACGCCGGGGCGACCTGCATGGCGCCCAAGCGCGTGTTCATCGCCAGAAGCATCGCGACGGAATTGGAAGGGCGACTTGCTCACTCGCTGCGTAGCAGCCGAGGCAACGAGGCTCATGCCTCAACGAAAAGTCAGACCCTTCTCGCCTCATCTGCTACGGAGAGGTTCCGCCCGCTCCTCAAAGATGCCCTCGCCCGGGGCGCGCATTTCATTGCCGGTGAATTTCGCGAGGACGGCTCCATCCTCACGCCGTTGGTGCTGGCCGGGGTTTCGCCGGCAGCGCGGCTATTGCAGGAGGACATCTTCGCGCCCGTGCTCGCCATCGTCACCGTTACCGACGACCACGAAGCCATCATGCGCGCCAATGACTGCCCGTTCGCGCTCGCCGCAAGCATCTTTTCGCGTGACGAACCCGCCGCCCGCGAACTGGCGACGCGCATCAAAGTCGGCGTCGTCACCATCAACGATCTCATCATCCCAACTGCCGATGCGCGCGTGCCGTTCGGAGGACGCGGGCGCAGCGGCTTCGGCTGCACGCGCGGGGCCGAAGGTTTGCTCGAACTCACGACGCCCAAAGTCGTCACCGTCAGCCGCAGCAAATTCCGTCCAGCCTTCGAGCCGCCGCAGCCGAGCGACGAACAAATGTGTCAGGCCTATTTGAAACTGAAGCACGGTCGTGGCTTGAGGTCGCGTTGGAGCACGCTGGTTTCGTTGGCCAAAATAGTTTCCCGCAGAACCAAATCATCATCCCAGGAGCACAAATGAAAGGATCACGCAATGAACGCATCGGGGTCATCGGCGCCGGACTCGGCGGCCTCGCCGCCGCCTGCACGTTGGCTGCGCGCGGCTACAAGGTCGTCCTGTTCGAGCGCAACGAATGGCTCGGCGGCAAGGCGGCGCAACTCGAAGGCGACGGCTTCCGTTTCGACATGGGGCCGACCATCGTCACCATTCCGTCCGTGCTGCGCCGCGTTTTCACCGAAGCCGGCCGGCGGATGGAGGATTATCTCGATTTGGCGCGGATCGATCCGCAATGGCGTTGCTTTTTCGAGGATGGCTCGCGGCTCGACCTCGTGCAAAATTCTGACGCCATGGCCAAGCGCCTCGAGCAATTCGCACCCGGCACTGGGTCCGGCGCTGGCTACCGGGACTTCATGAAGTTGAGCCACCGTCTCAACGACATTTCGCGCCGCTTCTTCTTCGACAAACCGATTGGCGGTCTGCGCGACATGTTTGATTTCAAGACTGCATTTGATCCGAAAGTGCTGGGCGACGTGCTCGCGATGCGCATGGGTCGCAGCGTGGCTGGCACGGTGCGCAAGTTCAATCCGGACCCCCGCGTGGCGCAGATGATTGACCACTATACTCAATACGTCGGCTCCTCGCCTTACGGTTCTCCCGCCGTCCTTTGCGGCATCGCGCACATGCAAACCGACGAGGGCGTCTGGTATCCGATGGGCGGCACGCGCGCGGTGCCGGTGGCGTTGGAAAAACTTGCGCGCGAACTCGGCGTTGAAATTCGCACGCATACCAGGATTGAAAAAATCCTCACCCAGAGCGGTGCGGTCACGGGCGTCCGCACGAATCACGGCGAGGAAATTCAACTCCGCGCCGTCGTCTCCAACTGCGACGCCGTGCGCACCCACCGCGAATTGATCAACGGCGCTGTCGGCGCAAAGTTCGAGCAGCGTCGCCGATATGAAGCTGCCTGTTCCGGCGTGGTCTTGTATCTCGGTTTGAACAAGCGCTACGAGCATCTCGCCCATCACGATTTTGTTTTCAGCCGCGACCCGCATGAGGAGTTCGACTGGATTTACAAAAAGGGCGAACCCGCGCCCGACCCGACGTGTTATCTCGCCGCGACGACTTGTAGTGAACCTGGCACTGCTCCCGCTGGCGGCGAGGCGCTTTACGTCCTTGTTCATACGCCGTTTCTGCGCCCGCATCACGATTGGAAGAAGATGCTGCCGGCGTATCGCAACGTAATCATCGAAAAACTCAAACGAACCGGCCAGATGCCGGACATCGAGTCCCGCATCGTATTTGAACGCGCGCTGACACCGCAGGACATCAACGACCGTTACCACGTTTTGAACGGTGCGATTTACGGTCTCGCGAGCCACGGCAGGTTTCTGGGCGCGTTCAAGCCGAACAATCGCTCGCCCGACTTGCGCGGATTGTATCTGGCTGGCGGCGCGGCTCATCCCGGGCCGGGAATGCCGATGGTGCTGATGAGCGGCTGGATTGCCGCCGATGCGCTGGACAAGGATGGCGTGGTCGAGCGTGGCGCAGCCGAGGCGTGCGTCATCCCTTCACGCGAAAGGCAATTGGTAGAGGCATGACTACCGCGACGCGCATTCAGAGCCGCAGGACGGTTGCAGGTCCTCCAGGGTTGGGACTAAGCCGGTCCTCCGGCGCTCTTGATTCATTGACCGACTCGTCCGCGCTTGAAAGCGGTAGGGGACTTACGCACCCCGAAAAGTTACCGCGCATTTCGTCGCCGCTTCTGAAATGGTTCACCTGGTATTCGCGCCGCTACGTCCGCCACCATTTCCACTCGCTGCGTGTTTCGCTGTCAGGATTGCCGCCCGAGACGCGCGGACTGCCACTCGTCATCTACTCGAACCACGCCTCCTGGTGGGATGCGCTGGTCTTTCTCGTGCTGAAGGATGAGTTCTTCGGCGACCGCACTGCGTACGCGCCCATTGATGCCGCGATGCTGGAGCGATACCGGATGTTTGGCAAACTCGGCTTCTTCGGCGTGCAACAACACACACGCCGGGGGGCGATTCAATTTCTCCACACCGCCGAGGAGGTTTTGCAATCAACGCAAAACCTCCTCGCCATCACCCCGCAAAGTCGCTTCGCTGACGCGCGCGAGCGACCGATTCGTTTCGAAGCGGGACTTGGCCATCTGGCAGCGCGGGTTCAACGCGCACTGTTTGTGCCGTTCGCCGGGGAATATGTTTTCTGGGAGGAACGTTTGCCGGAAATTTTGGTTCGCTTCGGCGAGCCGATGGAAATTCAAGGTGGGCGCAACGCCGCATTGGACGCGAAATACTTCACGACACTGTTCGAGCAAAAGTTGACCGCGACGCAGAACTCCCTCGCCGCCGACGCGCAACGCCGCAACCCGGCGGATTTTCAAATGGTGCTGCGCGGCGGCGCGGGTCAAGGCGGCATTTACGATCTGTGGCGCTCGTTCAAAGCGAAGTTGCGGGGCCAAACTTTCAGGAAGGAGCATGGACACAAATGAGCTTTGACACTTTGGCCGCAATCGCATTAATGCTCGCCGCTGCCCCGGCGGGGTTGTTCGTTTTGAACCTGTTCGTTTATCGCCCTCTTTCTCGTAGCAGCCGACGTGCGGAGGCTCATTCTGAGAGTGCGGAAGAAAAGTCAGTGCCTCCTCAGCCGGGCAGCCACGGTGTTTCGGTTCTCATTCCCGCGCGCAACGAGGAACAAAACATCCGCGCCATGTTGGAAGCCTTGCTCAAAAACCGCGACTGCCACTTCGAAGTCATCGTGCTCGACGACCACTCAACGGATGGCACGGCCGCAATCGCAACGGGGTTTGCCTTGCGTGACGCGCGTGTGCGTCTCGAAAGCGCGCCGCCGCTTCCGGCAGGTTGGTGCGGCAAACAGCACGCTTGTCACATTCTCGGCCAGCTTGCCCGCCATCCACTGCTTGTCTTCATTGATGCCGACGTGCGGCTTGCGTCCGACGCACTCACGCGGATGGTTTCTTTCATGGAGCGAACGGAGGCGGACCTCGCCAGCGGCGTGCCACGTCAGGAGCTGGGCACATTCTCCGAACGCCTGTTGATTCCGCTCATTCACTTCATCCTGCTGGGCTTTCTGCCCATGAACGCGATGCGCCGAACCCACTGGCCTCCCATGTCCGCCGGTTGCGGCCAGCTTTTTATCGCCCGTCGGGACGCCTACGAAAAATCCGGCGGCCACGCGATGCTCCGCGATTCATTGCACGACGGAATCAAGCTGCCGCGCGTGTTTCGTCAGGCGGGATTGACGACCGATCTCTTCGACGCCACCGATCTCGCGACCTGCCGGATGTATCACACGAACGCCGAAACCTGGCGAGGCCTCGCAAAAAACGCCACCGAAGGTCTTGCCGGTCCGGGTACGATTGTGCCGATGACCGCGCTGCTGTTGGGTGGACAAGTCTTACCGTTCGTGTTGCTTGGGTTTGCGCCACTCACGTCGGGCACAGCCCTTGTCCTTAACGGCGTTGCCGCATTTCTGGCCGGCCTGCCGCGCTTGATGGCGGTGTGGCGCTTCCGCCAACCGCTGGGCAGCGCGTTGCTCCACCCCGTCGGCGTGGTCGTGTTGCTGGCCATTCAATGGCACGCCCTCGTCCGTCACCTCGCCGGCAAACCGTCTGAGTGGAAGGGCCGCAGCTACCGCGCGACGACGGCAATCACAACAGCTAACCTCACATGAACTTTCATAAAAACTCCATTGCTGCCTTTGCCTTGATGCTCGTCGCCGGCAGCGGCATCGCCGGCGAAGCCCATCTGCTCGCCACCAACGCGCCCGCTTGCATCGCCCTTCACGATCAATACGATGCTCCTCAGAAGCTTTCCTTCCCGACCACGAATATCACTGTGCTCGCCATTGCGGACCGCAAAGGTTCCGACCAAGTGGACGGTTGGATTGCCGCGCTGAAGCTGCGCTATTCTGGCCGCATCGACCTCCGCGGCCTCGCCGATGTCGGCGGGGTGCCCGGATTTTTGCAGGGAAAAATTCGCCGCCGTTTCCAGGAGACGCGCCGTTATCCCGTGATGATGGACTGGTCGGGTAAAGCATGCGCGCAGTTGGGTTATCATCCCGGTCTTGCGAACATTCTAATTCTCGGCCGGGATGGCAGCATTCTTGGCCGCCTCACCGGAGGCGCGGTCGAAACGAATCGCGCCGCAGCGTTCGACGCGCTCGACAAGGCGCTTTTACTCGAGCATCCCGCGCGCGCGATCACCGCCGCGAAAACCAGCACCGCTGCGAATCCATGAACAACCGTGGCTCGAAGCGGGGCCGTTCAACGGCCAATGCCTGTGCCACTGCCATGGCCTCAGCCAAACTCATTTTGCTCACCGGCGCAACGGGCTACACCGGCGGGCGTCTGTTGCCGTTGCTCGCGGCGGATGGCTGGCGGGTGCGGTGTCTGGCCCGGCAGCCGGAGAATCTGTTGCCGCGCGTTCCGGAAGGAGTCGAGGTTGTTCGCGGCGATCTGCTGGATGCGGAATCATTGCGCGCTGCCTTGGCCGGCGTAGAGGCGGCTGTCTATCTGGTTCATTCGATGGGTGCGACCGGAAGTTTTGAGGAACAAGACCGGCAAGCAGCGGAGAACTTTGGCACCGCCGCGCGCGCGGCAGGTGTGAAGCGCATCATCTATCTGGGCGCTCTGGGCGAGGCAGATCATGCATTGTCCGCCCACCTTCGAAGTCGGCATGAAGTGGGAGAGAGGCTGCGGGCATCCGGCGTGCCGGTGGTCGAGTTGCGCGCCTCCATCATCATTGGTTCGGGAAGCCTGTCCTTCGAAATGATTCGGGCGTTGGTGGAACGGTTGCCGGTGATGGTGACGCCCCGCTGGGTGCGGGTGATGGCACAACCCCTCGCGGTCACTGATGTGCTCGCGTATCTTCGGGCGGCGTTGTCCCTTGAAATCAGCGGCAGCGTGACCATCGAGATCGGCGGACCGGATCGAGTTTCTTACGGTGAACTCATGCGCGAATACGCGCGGCAGCGCGGCCTGCGGCGGTTGATGATTCCCGTGCCGTTGTTGACGCCGCGGCTCTC
>JBBSDS010000075.1:0-16312 GCA_038240495.1 Chthoniobacterales bacterium
CGACTAAACGTGTCCGAGCACGTTCACGGCGGTCATAGACCGCCGCTACAGTTCGTCTTTCGCCAAATTGAGACGCTATCAGGTCGGCCTCGGCGTCGCGGGAGCTCTGCCCTCCAGTCGAAAGTCCGAAGTTCAACTGCTTCTAACCGCCGGCCATGGCACCGACGATGAACAGCGGCTCGGTGCCGGCAACCACGGCTTCGGGTAGCGGGGTTTCGGGCGGTTCGTTTGAGAGGTCTTCCTTGCAGGCGTAGAAGCGGACGAAGGGGCGACGCTTCAAGGTGCCGTGATCGCGGATCGTGCCGCGCAGCGCGGGATGGCGGGCTTCGAGGGCGTCGAGGACCGCGCCGAGCGTGGTGGGGCTTCCGATCTCCAACTGCACCTCTTCGCCGACGTGGGCGAGGTTGCGCAGGTGATACGGCAGCACCACGCGGATCACAGCAGCGTTTGGACTTCGACCGAATAGACGGCGGGAAGATCGCGGACGATCGCCTTCCACGAGTCGCCGCCATCCGGCGAGCAATAAACCTGGCCACCGGTGGTGCCGAAGTAGATGCCGCACGAATCGAGCGAATCGACAGCCATCGCATCACGCAGCACGTTCACGAAGCAGTTTTCCTGCGGCAGTCCTTTGGTCAGCGGCTCCCACTCATTGCCGCCGGTACGGCTGCGATAGACGCGCAATTTTCCATCCGGCGGAAAATGCTCTGAGTCGCTCTTGATCGGCACGACGTAGATCGTCTCCGGTTCGTGCGCATGTACGTCGATCGGAAAGCCAAAGTCGCTCGGAAGATTGCCGCTCACTTCCGTCCACTGATCGCCGGCAGTGTCCGTGCGCAGCACGTCCCAATGCTTTTGCATGAAGAGCGTGTCTGGCCGCGAGGGGTGCAGCGCGATCCGATGGACACAGTGGCCGACCTCGGCGTCGGGATCTGGCAGCTCGTAGGGCGACTTCAGACCGCGATTGATTGGCCGCCAGGTCGCACCGGCATCATCGCTGCGGAAGGCGCCCGCGGCCGAGATCGCGACGTAGATCCGATTGGCATTCTCCGGGTCGAGCAGGATCGTATGCACCGCCATGCCACCCGCGCCGGGCTGCCAGAGGTCGCCTTTCGCCGCGCGCAAGCTGGCCAGTTCGTGCCACGTTTTTCCGCCGTCGATGGACTTGAAAAGCGCGGCATCTTCGACGCCGGCATAGACGGTTTCGGGGTCGGTTAGCGACGGTTCAAGGTGCCACACGCGCTTGAACTCCCAAGGGTGCTGGGTGCCGTCGTACCATTTGTGGGTGCCGACATCGCCTTCGTAGAGGAAGCGGTTGCTTCGTCCCGCGGGAGGGGCGTCCGGCACCGGGGGCGGCGTGCCGTCGGGAGTCGCCCACGTTTTTCCGCCATCATCCGAGCGCTGGATGATCTGCCCGAACCAACCGCTCGTCTGCGATGCGTAGATGCGGTTTGGCTCCACGGGCGAGCCTTTGAGATGATACATCTCCCAGCCGGCGAAGAACGGGCCGCTCACTTCCCACTGCTCACGCCTGCCATCAGACGTGAGGATGAATGCACCTTTCTTGGTGCCGACCAAAACGCGCACGCCGCTCATTTTACGAGTGCGTTTCCTCCGCGACGGTGACCATCCAGCCGAGGCCGAAACGATCGGCGAGCATACCGAAGCACGGCGACCAGAAGGTCTTGGTCAGCGGCATTTTGACCTGACCGCCAGCAGCGAGCGCGGCAAATGCGCGATTGACCGCAGCTTCATCGGGCAGAGCGAGCGAGAGCGAAAAGCCATGAAAACCACCGTCTTCGCCGCAGCCATCCGACGCCATCACCGTGTTCCCGGCGATTTTGAAGGAGGCGTGCATGATCTTGTTTTCCCAGCCGGCCGGAACCATGCCCGGCGGCGGCGTGTCGGGGTTGTCTTTGTAGCGCATGGTCATCAAGACCTCGGCGCCGAGAGCAGTGCGGTAGAACTCGATGGCTTCTTCGCAGCAGCCGTTAAAGAAGAGATAAGGTTGGAGGAGTGTATTGGACATGGTGATGACGATGGACGGATTCAGAAGGGAAGAAGATGCGACGTGCGAAACCGAAGCGGTCGATATCGGCTCGACTCAATTGCGAAGACCGGCAAAAGCTTTCCGTCCGGTCCACAGGAGATAAAGCGCGAGCAGGACGATGACGATGAGCATCGGATCGAGAAGCGTGGCGCCTTTGTTGATGAAGATGTGGAAGGCGAGGATGTTCACGAGAATCGGACCCAGCACGAGCAATCCGAAATTTCGCGTGCGCGGAATGGCCACGAGGATGCCGCCGATCAGCTCGCAGACTTTGACGAAGGTCATGTAGCCCGTTGTGCCAAAGAGCACCATGAAGGTTCCCGCTTCCGCCGTCGGAGGTTTCGGCATCTTGTCCGGCGGGATGAGATGGAAGAGGATGACGACGGCGGACATGACAAAGAGCAGGCCGAGCACGATGCCGGCAATGGTGGGTGCGTATTTCATTTTGAGGTGGGTTTGGCTGCGACGACGGCCTTCAAGTTCTCGAATCCTTTCTCGAACTGGCCGCCGACCATCTTGTCACAATTCATGACCAAACCGACGCATTTTCCCATGAAATTGTTCTTCCCGGACATGGTCCACGTGACCGCAGTTTGATCGCCCACGGGCTTGAAGGTGAACTCCGTCGTGTTCGTCGCCGTAAATGGTTTGGTGAACTCCAGTTTCATGAGGATCAGTTCGTTCGGCTTGCTCTCGGTGATGGTCATGCGCCCTGCGCCGACTTCGTTATTGCCATCCCACGCAAAACCCGCGCCGACCCCGGCGTGCGGTCCGTCGAAGGTGTTCTTCGCGTTCGGGTCGAGCTTCGCCCACGGCGACCAGTCGTTCCATTTCCGGAAGTCATTGACTTGCTCGAAGACCGCGGAAGGCGGAGCCGCGATGGTGGCGGAGCGGGAGATTCGGAAATCTGTCGGCTGCATCGCTGCGGCGACGAGGAAAATAAGGATGATGGCCACGAGGCCGATGAGGATGAATTTCAGCATGGAATATGATGGTGAGGTGACTGATATGTGCAAAATCTTCTGGCACTGGCGGGCATCTTGATTCCGTCGTGAGGATCAGTTCAGGCGTCCTCTTTCGGAACCGGAAAGACCCATTTGTGATAGAGGAAAAATTTCAGGCCGCTCAGAAAAAACTGGGTGGCGACGACATCGAGATCGAGCGGGAAGCGACCGAGGCTAAAGGCCATGTGCGCATTGAAGCTCTTCAGGATCGTCAGCAGCGTCGAAGCGAGAAAGCCCATGCAGATGACAGCGGCGAGGTAGCGCGGCAAAGCATCGCGCTTGCGCGTGTCGCCGCGGAAATTGATGAAGTAATTCCAAAAGAAAAAGAACGTGGTCGCGACGCCGACGCTGCATGCGGAGAGCGCGAAGTGAGGCCAGGCCGTGTGCTTTTCCAGCCAATGAAATGGAGTGGCGATGAGCAGGTAGTTCAAGCCTGCGCCCGCGACGAACCAGAAGAAGCGCGTGCGCAGCGCCTGCCGCGGCTTCACATGGTCTCCGGTGGTAACTTGTTTCATCCATGTATCTAGCGGGAGGCGGGCGGCGTAAAACAGGAAGAATTGCGGGTTGCGCACCTTTCACCGCTCGCGAGAGAATCCGGCTTCTCCGCATGCCATCTTCCACTTCCGCCAGTCCATTTCGCGTCGCCGTGACCGCGATGGGCGTGGTGAGTCCGCTCGGGCAGGGACTCGAAGAAACGGCGAAGGCACTCCGCGAGGGCCGCGATGGAGTGCGACCGGTGACGGCTTTCGACGTCAGCAAGACGCGCTGCAAAACGGCGGGGCAGGTCGTGGAAATGCGGCATGCTGAATGCGGGACGCAGAAGGGAAAGCGACTGCATCGCGCGAGCTACATGATGATCGCCGCTGCGCAAGAACTGCAGCGGATCGACGCGGGGTTTCGACCTGAGTTGCTCGTCATCGGCACGACCAGCGGTGGGATGAGTTTCGGCGAGGCCTTTTATCGCGCGCAGGTGGAAAAACGGCGGGCACGCGAACGTGTGATGTGGCTGGCGAATTATCTCCCGCAGAAGCCCGTGCTCGATGCGCAGGAAGCCTGTGGTTGGAATGCGCCGAGCCAGATCATCGCCAATGCCTGCGCGTCGGGAACGAACGCCGTGGGCCACGCGTTTCAACTCGTGCGCGCCGGATTGCATCAGCGAATTCTTTGCGGCGGCTATGACGCGATTTCCGAAATGGTCTTCGTCGGATTCGATTCGTTGCAGGCTTCGACCCCGGAAAAAATCCGCCCGTTCGACAAGAGCCGCACCGGCCTCGTGCTCGGTGAAGGCGCGGCGTTGATCGCGCTGGAGGAGATGACGAGTGCGCAGAAACGTGGCGCGCCGATTCTCGGCGAAATCACCGGCTACGGCATCTCGACGGACAACCACCATCTCACGCAACCGCACCCCAGCGGCATCGGTCCGCGGCAGGCGATGGAGCGCGCGCTCACCGATGCGCGCCGCGCGCCTGCGGAGGTCGATTACATCAACGCGCACGGCACCGCGACGACCTTCAATGACGCGACCGAAGGTGCGGCCATCGCACAACTTTTCGGTGATTGCGTTCCCGTCAGTTCGACGAAGTCGATGATGGGTCACGCGCTCGGCGGCGCGGGCGCCATCGAAGCCGTGTTTTCACTCATCGCGCTGCAGCAGCAATTTTTGCCGCCGAACATCAACTTCCAGGAACTCGATCCAGCATGGCCGCTGAACATCGTGGCCAACAAGTCTCGCGAGGCACGTCTGCGCTGCGTGGTCTCAAACTCATTTGGCTTCGGTGGGACGAATGCTTCCATCGTCATCGAGGAGGCCATGGCGTGAAAACCGCCGCGCTGCCAATGACATCGTCCTCGTCCTTCGTCCTCGTCGTCGTCGTCGAATGGCGGAAAACGAGGACGAGGACGAGAGCCCGCGATGTCATCTCCGCACCAAGAATCCCGCGCTCCGTGTTGGTCTTCCTCAGGATGGCAGTTGGAGGAGGCGCGGTTCTATGAATGCGTGCATCGCTGGCCTCGGTTGGGTCACGCCGCTGGGCACGAGTCTCAATGAGGTGTGGACGCGGCTCGCCGACGGTGAAACCGCTGCCGCACAGACGGTCACGAATCCCGAAACGGGCCGTGAACATGTTTATGCGCCCGTTCCGCCGAAACTCGTCGAGGCACTCAGTCGCAATCCGCGGCTGCGGCGATCCAGTGCCATCTCATATTTTGCAGTCGCGGCGGGATTGGCGGCTTTGGAAAACGCGGGCGTCGTCTTGAATTCCGACTCCGCCGCGCGCACCGCGATCGTCTTCGCGATTTCGAGTGGCGGCGTGATTTACACGCGCAAGTTTTACGAGCAGGTCGTGAAACAAGGGGCGAACGCTGCCAGCCCGTTGCT
This sequence comes from Chthoniobacterales bacterium, assembly GCA_038240495.1. Taxonomy (GTDB): domain Bacteria; phylum Verrucomicrobiota; class Verrucomicrobiia; order Chthoniobacterales; family Chthoniobacteraceae; genus Chthoniobacter. Next base: position 5,432 of record JBBSDS010000075.1, read on the forward strand.
CTTTCCCGAAACCGTTTACAACGCGCCCGCCAGTCATCTCGCGGCGCAGCTCGGCATCGATGGCGCGAGCTACACGCTGGTCGGCGACAGCTCCGTCGGATTGGCGGCGCTGAAGTTTGCCGAGCAGTTGCTCGAGACGTGTGAACTGGATCGCGTCGTGGTCGTCGGGAGTGAGGAGATCGACTGGGTGCTCTGCGAAGCCTATCGCGACTGGCGGCTGGTGCGCGGGCCGTCACAAAAAAGCGAGCCGCGTGGCGCATTGCTCGCCGAGGGCGCAGGGGCGGTGGTCCTCGCACGCGAAGGAAAAACAGAGATCGCGATTCACGATGGTGTGCCGGTTTTCCACCGGCGCGAAGCGGCGTCGGCGCTCGCGCGAGTCTATGCGGGATTGCTGCAAGGATTGGCCCCGGACGCCGTCGTCGGGAGTGCGAATGGCACCTTCATCGATCACGCCGAGCAATCCGCGATCACGCAAAATTGCCCGAGCGCGATGTGCTATTTTCCCAAGCGCGCGCTCGGCGAAGCGCTCGGCGCGAGTGGCATTATCCAGACGGTAATCGCGGCGCTGGCGCTCGAACGTGGCACGCTGCCCGGCATCGTTGGCCGGCAGGAAAAAATCACGACGGTGCTGGTTTCGTCGCTGGGTTTCAATCAGCAGGCCAGTGGAGCTCTCCTGCGGCCCGTGATTTAGCGCCGCTATTTCCGCGGCGGGACGACGAGGATCGGCACTGGCGCTTTGTGCCGCACAGATTCGATGGTGCTGCCGTGGATGATGTCGCCGACGAGCCGGTGGCCGTGCGAGGCGAAGGCGATGAGATCGCAGCTCTCCTGCTCGGCGACCTTGAGGATTTGTGCCGGAGGATTTCCGAGCGCGAGGCGCGTTTCGATGGTCAGCCCGGTCTGCGTGCGCAGCCGCGTGGCCGTGTCTTCGAGGTAGCGCCAGTCTTCTTTCATCTCATCGGACTCCGCGAGATTGAGCTGGTCGAAATTGCGCGCCACCCAACCGTCGGCGACGTGCAGCAGGAGCAGGTCAGCTTTGGTCAGCTTGGCGAGTTGCGCGACGTGCGGCAGCAGTTCCTGATCGGAAGGAGTCGTGTCGAGAGCGACGAGGATTTTGCGATACATGACGACGAAGATTTTAGAAACCAAGCGCGTCCTGCCACGACTGCGGAGCGAATTTATCGAAGAGGTATTTCACGTTCAGCACGACGATGATCGCGGCAGAACTCCACGCCAGAACCTTGAGCCAGAGCCGGTTTGCGAACTGCCCCATCTTCACTTTGTCGTCGGTGAAAAGGAGCAGCGGGATCACGGCGAAGCTGAGTTGCATGCTGAGGATCACCTGGCTCCAGATGAGCAGGTCGGTGGCTCTTCCTTCGCCAAGATATCCGATGACGCAGACTGCCGGCACGATCGCGATGGCCCGCGTCATCAAGCGGCGCAGCCACGGCGCGAGACGGATGTGGAGGAAGCCCTCCATGACGATCTGGCCGGCGAGCGTGCCGGTGAGCGTGGAGTTTTGCCCGCTCGCGAGGAGGGCGAGCGCGAAGAGTGTGCTGGCGATGCCGACGCCGAGCGTGGGGCTGAGGAGCTGGTAGGCATCCTGGATTTCGCCGACATCGTGGTGTCCGGTCCAATGAAACGCGGCCGCGGCCAGAATGAGACTCCCGCCATTGATAAAGAGCGCGAACATCAACGCGAACGTCGAGTCGATGCTCGCGAACTTGATCGCCTCGACCTTGCCGGCTGGCGTGCGCTCGAAGTTCCGCGTCTGCACGATCGAGCTGTGGAGGTAGAGATTATGCGGCATCACGGTCGCCCCGAGGATGCCGATGGCGACGAAAAGCATCTCCTTGTTGCGCAGAATTTCGAGCGACGGAATGAATCCGATGGCAATGCCGCGGAGATCGGGTTTGGCGAAAATCATTTCCGCAAGAAAGCATCCGCCGATGGTCAGGATGAGCGCGATGACGAGGGCTTCGACGTAGCGGAAACCTTTGTTTTGCAGGAAGAGCACGATCATCACATCGAGGCAGGTGATGACACAGCCCCACACGAGCGGGATGCCAAACAGGAGTTGCAGGGCAATCGCCGAGCCGACGACTTCGGCGAGATCGCAGGCGGCAATTGCAAGCTCGCAAAGCACCCAAAGCGTCCACACGACAGGGCGCGGGTAGCTGTCACGACAGGCTTGCGCGAGGTCGCGGCCCGTCACCACGCCGAGCTTCACGCAGAGGTGCTGCAGCAGGATGGCCATCAAGTTTGAGATCAAGATGACCGAGAGAAGGGTGTAGCCGTATTTCGCACCACCAGCAAGGTCGGTCGCCCAATTGCCGGGGTCCATGTATCCGACGGAGACGAGAAATCCCGGCCCGGCAAAGGCGGCAATCTTGCGCCAGAAGGAGGCCGTCTGCGGCACCGGGACGGACCGGAAAACTTCGGGCAGCGACTCGCCGCTCCGCCGTTTCCAGCCGTCGGTGGGCGCGGGATCGAGAGCAGAATCGGCAGGCGGATGCATTGTGGAAAAGCGGTGTGGCGAACTTTATTCTCAAACTCCTTGGCGTCGAAGACGAGGTAATCTATCAGGTTGGCGCAGGCATGAAAAATATCACCTTCCGCCCGGACTCCGCTCCCGGTGCCGATGCGGCCCGGCGAGAGGCGCAAACAGACCGATGAAAATTGAAAAGACGGCCTTCGGCGGCTGGGCAAATTGCCTCCGCCTCGCAAACGACCACGCCGAGCTGATCATCACGCTCGATGTCGGTCCGCGGATCATTTCCTACCATCATTCACCGGGTGGCAAAAACGTCCTTAAGACCGTGGCGGAGGAGATGGGGAAAAGTGGCGAGGATCATTTCGTGGTGCGCGGCGGGCACCGTCTCTGGCTCGCTCCGGAGGATGAGCGCACTTACATCCCGGACAATTCGCCGGTGACGCACGAACTGCTGCCAAATGGCGTGCATCTCGAAAACCCGGCTGCGGCTCCGGCGCACATTCGGAAGGAACTCACTGTGACTCTCGCGGCGGACACTTCGACCGTGACGCTCGAACATCGCGCGACGAACCAAGGGACGAAGCCGCAGACGCTGGCGACATGGGGTCTCACGGTCATGGAGCCCGGCGGTCTGGAAATCATCCCCCGGCCTCCGCTCGGCGAACATCCGCGAGATCTTCTGCCCAATCAGTTGCAAGTCCTCTGGCCTTACACCGACACGGCGGACGATCGCTGGCGCTGGGGCCGGGAGTTCATCACCCTGCGGCAGACGCCGCATAGTTCTCCGGCCAAGATCGGGCTCGCGCATCGCATGAAATGGGTGGGCTACCTCACGCCCGCCGCGCTTTTCATCAAGATCTTCGATTACGAAGAGGGTGCGACCTACACCGATTTTGGCTGCAATTTCGAGACTTTCACCAATGCGCACATGCTGGAGATCGAGACCCTGAGCCCTTTGCGGACGCTCGCTCCCGGTGAATCCGTCGCCCACACGGAGACGTGGCGTCTCTTCGGTTCGATCCCCGAACCGCACTCGCTCAAAGAGGCGGCGCTGGCCGATTGGCTCGAGCCCTTCCTCGTCAAAATGGGTCTCCATTGAATTTCCAATCCATGCTCCTCCGGCGATTTCTCGCGCTCCTTCCACTGACGATCACGCTCGGTTTTTTCTCGGGCTGCGCCACGGCCGATCCCAATTCGCAGCCGCGCGCCGCGATGCTCGCCGAGATCAACAACGAACCGTCGGGCGATTACTTCATCGGTCGGCGCTACTACAAGGTGGACTACAAATTTTGGGGCTTCATTCGGAAGCCTCACCAGCCGTGGAGCACCGCGCAGTTGGTCATGTTCAATGAGCAGCACAAGCTCGCGCCCGACCGTGAACTGGGCAAGCTCGGCAGTGACAACGGCTACGAGTACAAATTCTACGGTTCCTTTTCCGGCGAGACGATCTACGAGCCAGCGAGCAATGGCTTCTATCCGGAATTCGTGCTCAAGGGCTATGAGTTAAAATCGACGACCCCGGCGAGCATCTTCAAGACGCCGGGCGCGCTCGACCCGGAGCGGCGGGTCATCCCCAAACCGTATTAGGGCAGATGAAGTCATGTCGTAGCCGTGGAGGGTTGGCGGAAAAACGGTAGTCATCCCGACCGGAGTTCCAATGTGGGCGCAGGCGGGACGGAACGGAGTCGAGGGATCGGGGCGGTGGCGGGTGGTGGTCGCCTCCCGCGGACCTTCCCGATCCCTCGACTCCGCTCGGGATGACACCCCTTCTTTTCGGCGACAGAATAAATTTCTTTCGTCTTCCGCGGCGGCTTGTGCTCGCCCGACGATGTGCCAACCTTTTGCTCCTTTGAGAGCTGTCTCCGTTTTTCTCAGCGCAGTCCTGGCCCCTGGTTTCACCATGGCCAGCGAGCTGGGCCTGCCGGAGAAGATCGCATTCAATCGCGACGTTCGTCCGATCCTTGCGGAGAATTGCTTCAAGTGTCACGGCCCCGACAGCAGTCATCGTGAGGGCAAACGGCGGCTCGACACGCGTGACGGCGCGCTGGCCGACAATGAAGGTGTCAAGGCAATCGTGCCCGGCAAACTCGACGCGAGCGATGTCCATGAGCGCATTCACTCGACGGACAAGGACGAGCAAATGCCGCCGCCGAAATCCGGCAAAAAGCTGACCGAGCGACAGCGGGCGGTACTCGACAAATGGATCGAGCAGGGCGGGGAGTATCAGCCGCACTGGTCCTACATCGCGCCGGTCAGGCCAGTGGTCCCGGATGCGGGCGCGCAGAACGCGATCGATGCTTTCATCCGCGTCCAACTGGCCAGGGAAGGACTCACACCTTCACCCGAAGCCGATCGCCGCACGTTGATCCGCCGTCTCTGTTTTGATCTTCAAGGGCTTCCGCCGACGGTTGAAGAAGTCCGCGCCTTCGTCGCCGATGCAGACCCGCGCGCCTACGAGCATCTCGTGGATCGGCTGCTCGCCTCTCCGCGTTACGCCGAGCGGATGGCCGTGCCCTGGCTCGATCTCGCGCGCTACGCCGATACCATCGGCATTCACAGCGACAATCCCGTCTCGGTCTGGCCCTACCGCGACTATGTGCTCCATGCTTTCGCGACGAATCTGCCCTTCGATCAATTCACTCGCGAGCAACTCGCAGGCGACCTGATTCCATTTGCCACAACCGGGCAACTCGTGGCCAGCGGCTTCAACAGACTTCTCCGTATCTCGACCGAGGGCAGGGCGCAGGAACAGACCTATCTGCTGCGCAACGCCGCCGACCGCGTCCGCACCGTGAGCACCCTCTGGCTCGGAGCGACGCTCGGCTGCGCCGAATGCCATGATCACAAATTCGATCCCTATCTCACGCAGGACTTTTATCGGTTCTCCGCATTTTTCGCGGATCTCAGCGAGCGCGGAATTTACGAGGACGGCATCGACAAAGGCGACTTTGGACCGTGTATCGAGCTCCCTTCTTCAGCGCAAAAGGCGCAGCGCGAGCGGCTCGATGCCGCCTTCGCTGAAGCCGCGCAGGTCGCGCTGGCGACCACCGACGAACAACTCGCTGAGGCGCGTGCGACGTGGGAGGAAAGCGTGCGCGCGCTTGATCGCACGGGCCGACTCCATTGGATCGCGCAGACGCCCGTGGACGCGACCAGCGCAAACGGCGCGACGCTGAAGGTGCATAAGGACGGGGTGGTCACGGCGGGCGGCCGAAACCCGGATTCGGATGTCTATAGCGTGACCCTTCGGCCAGGCGCGGGCCGCTTTACGGGGCTGCGGCTCGAAGTGCTCCGCGACGAAAACCTACCCGGCAATCTCGTCGCGCGTGGCGGCAGCACTTTTGTCCTCACGGGAGTGGAAGTGGATACCGCCACGAACGGACCCGCGCGCCGCGTGAAGCTCAGCCTCGCCACGCCGGGAACTCTGGGACGAAGCGACCGCTTTCCCGCGATGGCGGCGATCAATGGGGACTCGGGAACCGGCTGGGGAGTCGAATCCGGGGAACCTCGCGATTACGAACTCGCGCTGCGATTTGCCGAGGCGCTGGTCACGACGCCGAACACCGTGCTGACCGTCCGCCTGCGGCATGAGTCGAAGATGCGGCAGGCGACCCTCGGGCGCTTCCGCCTCGCGCTGCACATCCTCGACCGTCCGCGGCCCGATGCCGCCGGTCTCCCGGAGAATATCCTCGCGATTATCCGTCTCGACTCAGCCGCCCGCACCGCTGAGCAAGAGCACACGCTCGCCGAGTTTTATCGGCGCGTCTCACCCGAACTGGTACCCTTCTACATCCGTCTCGCGCAACTCGATGGGCAGCGGTCGCTCCTCGATGCGGAGATTGCCACCGCACAGATTTCCGAGCCTTTGGAGTCGCGCGAAGTGCGGGTCCGCCGGCGCGGCAATCCGCTCGACGATCGCGGCGAGATCGTCCGGGCTGGAGTCCCGCATTTTTTCCGCCAAATCGTGACGGGCGGCGACCGGGCCAATCGGCTCGATCTCGCGGATTGGCTGACCGCGCCTGACAATCCGCTGACTGCGCGCGTCTTTGTGAATCGGCTCTGGCGGCAATTTTTCGGCACGGGTCTGGTGCGGACCGTGGAAGATTTTGGCACGCAGGGCGAACTGCCGACGCACCCCGAATTGCTCGATTGGCTGGCGTGCGAATTCATGCAGCCGGGCGGACTGGAAAAAGACACGCACCCTTGGGACATCAAGCATCTCATTCGCACGATCGTGACGAGCGCGACTTACCGGCAGTCCTCTTCCTCGACAGCCGTGCTGGATGCGCGCGATCCCGATAATCGCTGGCTCGCGCGGCAGAGCCGCTTCCGGCTCGATGCGGAATTTGTCCGCGACAATGCGCTCGCGATCTCGGGATTGCTCGTCGAGCAAATCGGCGGTCCGAGCGTCCATCCATACCAGCCGGCGGGCTACTGGGCGCAGCTTAGTTTTCCGAAACGCGAGTACACAGCGAGTCGGGGCCGTGACCTTTATCGCCGGGGGCTTTACACGCACTGGCAACGGTCGGCGCTGCACCCGAGCCTGCTCGCCTTCGATGCGCCGGGCCGCGACGAATGCACGCCAAGCCGCACCAGATCGAGCACGCCGATGCAGGCGCTCGTCCTGCTCAATGATCCGATCCATGTCGAAGCGGCGCGCAAGTTTGCCGAGCGGATCGCGACCGAGGGAGGAGCGGGAATCGAAACGCAAATTTGCTGGGCTTGGGAATGTGCGCTCGCCCGCCCGCCGGAATCCTCCGAACTCGGATCGCTCTGCCAGCTCCATGCGCGGGAACTCGAGCGCTTTCGGCGCGAGCCGGCTGCTGCTGCTGAGTTGCTCGCGGTCGGTGAATCGCCGGTGCTGAGCGAGACGCCGCCCGCCGAACAGGCTGCGCTGACCAGCGTGGCGCGGGCGATTTTGAATCTGCACGAAACGATCACGCGCGAATGAACAATCGTCTCTTCGACATTTCCCGCCGCCACTTTCTTTCCCGCGCGACCACCGGCATCGGGACGCTCGCCCTCGCGTCGATCCTGAATCCGCGGCTCTTCGCGACTCGGGACGGAGCACGCGGTTTCGTGCAGCCGCTGCATCATCCGGCGAAGGCCAAACGCGTGATCTATCTTTACCAGGCCGGCGGTCCGTCGCAGTTGGAGACCTTCGATTTCAAGCCCAAGCTCGCGGAAATGCACGGCCAGGAGTTGCCCGAGTCGCTGACCAACGGCCAGCCGCTCTCGCAGATTCTCGGCGAACCGCTGAAGTGCTTTGCGCCGCAGTATCCGTTCGCGCGCTTCGGCCAGGCGGGGCAGGAGATGACCAGCCTTTTTCCGCATCTCGGCGCGGTGGCGGATGACCTCTGCATCATCCGCTCGATGCAAGCCGACAACATCAATCACGACACCGCCCATGCCGTGATGAATACCGGCGCGGTTTTTCCCACCCGGCCGAGCATGGGTTCGTGGCTGCTCTACGGGTTGGGTTCCGAAGCGGAAAACCTGCCCGGCTTCATCGTCCTGCATAGCATGGGTCAGGGCGGGACGGTCCAGCCCATCGCCGCGCGCAACTGGCACAGCGGCTTCCTGCCGGGAAAATTTCAAGGCGTGAAATTCAACAGTACCGGCGATCCCGTGCTCTATCTCAACCGACCGCCGGGCTACACGGCGGACGCGGAGTCGTCGCTCGTCGCGACGGTGAATGACCTCAATCATCTGCGGCAGGAGTCGGCCCACGATCCCGAAATCGCCACGCGCATCGCGCAATATGAAATGGCCTTCCGCATGCAGACCAGCGTGCCGGAACTGATGGACCTGAGCCACGAGCCGCAGAGCGCGCTCGACCTTTACGGCTGCACGCCGGGCGACGGCTCGTTCGCGTCGAACTGCCTGCTCGCCCGCCGGCTCGCGGAGCGCGGCGTGCGCTTCATCCAGCTCTACCATCGCGAATGGGATCATCACGACAATCTCAAACAGGACATCGCCACGAAGGCGCTGGAGGTCGATCGCGCGAGTGCCGCGCTGATCACTGATCTAAAGCAGCGCGGCATGCTCGATGACACGCTGATCGTCTGGGGAGGGGAGTTCGGACGCTCGCCGATGGTCCAGTCCGGCACGGGACGCGACCACCACATCCGCGCCTTCTCCATCTGGATGGCAGGCGGTGGGATCAAGCCGGGGATGACGCTCGGACGGACCGACGAGTTCGGTTATCACGCGATCGAAGATCAGGTCCACGTGCATGATTTTCACGCCACGCTGCTCCATCTTTTCGGCATCGACCACACGCGACTCACCTGCCGTGTCCAAGGCTTGGATGTCCGTCTCACCGATCTCGCGGGGAAGGTCGTGGAAAAAATTCTGGCGTAGCGCGTGTTTTAAAAATCTCTTCACCGGTCATCCTGAGCGGAGTTCCGTGTGGGCGAAGGCGGAACGGAACGGAGTCGAAGGATCCCGCGAATCCACCGGCGACGTTGCATAGAAGCGCCGGGGTTCTTCGACTGCGCTGCGCCCGCCTTTCCGCCTCTGCTCCGCTCAGGATGACTCGTCTTTTGGCGAGGTTCCGTGCAGCCGCCAGCAAAGCCCGCTTGGTGAGAAACGTCGGGATGACCTTGGAAGAGGAGTTGTCGCGGAGCGCGCGTGTGGCATCTTTTGCGCCGTGAAATCCCCCGCAGCTTTTCTCACGCTTGCCTTCACTGCCGGCCTGGCTTGCGCCATCGAGCCGCCGCTGCCGGAGAAGATCGAATTCAATCGCGATGTGCGACCGATTCTTTCGGACAAATGCTTCAAGTGCCACGGCTTCGACAAGAATCATCGCGAGGGTAAACGCCGGATCGACACGCGCGAGGGCGCGCTGGCTGACAACGAAGGTGTCAGGGCGATCGTGCCCGGCAAGCTCGAGGAGAGCGATGTCCATGAGCGAATTCATTCCACGGACAAGGACGAGCAAATGCCGCCGCCGAAGTCCGGGAAAAAACTGTCCGACCGGCAGCGGGCGATCCTCGACAAATGGATCGAGCAGGGCGCGGAGTATCAGCCGCACTGGGCCTACATCGTGCCGGTGAAGCCGGCGGTGCCGGAGGCTGGCGGCCAGCATCCGATCGATGCTCTCGTTCGCGCACGGCTCGCCACACTCGGCCTCAAGCCTTCGCCGGAAGCGGACAAAGTCACGCTGCTTCGCCGGCTGGCGTTCGATTTGACCGGGCTCCCGCCGACGCCAGCGGAGATCGATGCCTTTGTCGCCGACCAGACGCCGGAGGCTTACGAAAAGGAGGTTGAGCGGCTGCTCGCGTCACCCGCGTTCGGCGAAAGGATGGCGATTTCCTGGCTCGATGTCGTGCGCTACGCCGACACGATCGGCTACCACTCCGACACGCCGCGCAACGTCTGGCCGTATCGCGATTACGTCATCCGCGCGTTCAACGAGAGCAAGCCGTTCGACCAATTCACGATCGAGCAACTCGCCGGTGATCTGCTGCCAGATGCCACGCAGGAGCAGAAAGTCGCGAGCGGTTTCAACCGGCTGAATCTGACGACGGAGGAAGGCGGCGCGCAGGCCAAGGACTATGAAGCGCGCACCGTCACCGATCGGGTGCGCGCCATCGGCACGGTCTGGCTCGCGCAGACCACCGGCTGCTGCCAGTGCCACGACCACAAGTTCGACCCGATCACGACGCGCGATTTTTACCGGCTCGGCGCGTTTTTCGCAGACCTGACAGAATCGGCGATCGGCAAGCGCGAAGAGGGGATGCTGGTGATCTCGAAGGAGCAGGAGGCGCAGTTGCAGAAACTCGACACCGCGCTCGCCGCTGCGCGGAAGAAGGTTGACGCCATCACGCCGCCGCTCGACGCCGCGCAGCAGCAATGGGAGAATGACGTGGAAACCTACGGGCTCAAACTGCTGGAGCTGCAGCCTGATTCAAAGGCAAATGCCGCCGATAAGAAAGCCGCGGAGCAGGCACAAGCGGCATTGAAAAAAGCGTTGAAGGATCGCAAACCTGCGGACAAGGACGCGCTCAAGAACTACTTTCGCGGCAAGGCGACGGCGGTCTTTCGTGGCGAGATCGATGGCTTCGCCGTGGCGCAGCGCGAGCGCGACGATTTCTACAATCCCCTGCCGAAAACTCTCGTGAGCATCCACAGCGCCACGCCGCGCGTCGTGCGCATTCTGCCGCGCGGCAACTGGCAGGATGAAAGCGGCGAGGTGGTCACGCCCGGCGTGCCTGCTTTTCTCTCGCAGCCGGACGTTGGCGACCGGGCGCTCACGCGGCTCGATCTCGCGCGGTGGATCGTCGCTCGCGACAATTCGCTGACCGCGCGCGTGTTTGTGAATCGGCTCTGGAAGCTCTATTTCGGCACCGGCTTGTCGAAGGTGCTCGACGATCTCGGCGCGC
>JBBSDS010000076.1:0-16210 GCA_038240495.1 Chthoniobacterales bacterium
CGCCTCGTGGCCAATGGAACTCCGCGAGACCGCGCTCGGTCCGCGCCTACGCTATCCGACCGGCAAAGATCCGTGCGGCATTCCGCTGCGCGCCTTGCGGGCACGCGATGACGACACGCTTTTCATGGCGGGCCGTTGCCTGTCGTGCAGCCACGAGGCTCAGGCTTCGCTGCGCGTTATCGGCACGTGTCTCGCCACCGGAGAAGCGGCGGGCCTTGCTGCCGCCCTCGTGGCGACGCAGGGTGACTGCGATGCCGCCGCGGTGAACGCCGCGCGCACCCGGATCGCGCGATGAATATTGTCGAAAGGATTTTTGAAAAAGCCGATCGCCGCGCCATCGCGCTGATCAATGAAGGCGAGGAAGTCACGTATGGTCGTCTGATCGAAATGACCGAGAATGCGGCGCGGTCGATTGCCGCTTCGCCCGCCGCGCGCATCGGTCTCGATTGTCCAAATGGCGTGGCGCATGTCGTCCTCGCGCTCGCGATTGTCCGCACCGGAAAATGCCTCGTGCCGATGGCCAGCGAGCTGGCGCCGCGGGAGCGCGAACGGGTGATTCGTGAGACGGGTGTGGGTGCGATTGTCGATGCCGCTGGCGAAGTCCGCGCGGTCCCGGTCGGGGATTTGGCCTTCGACGAAGCGGCGCTCGCGGCTCTGAATCCCGCCTTCGTTCGCTTCAGCTCCGGCACCACGGGAACGAGCAAAGGCATCGTCCTGTCGCACGAGGGATTGCTCGAGCGCGTGACCGCGGCGAATCGCGGACTGCACATCGGTCCGGCGGATCGCGTCGTGTGGATTCTGCCGATGGCGCATCACTTTGCCGTTTCGATCATGCTCTATTTGCTGCACGGCGCAGCGACGGTCGTCGTCAATTCACACCTCGCGGAAGACATCCTCGCGGCGGCTCGACGACATCGCGGTTCGGTGCTCTATGGTGCGCCGTTTCATCACGCGCTTCTCGCGGCCGAAGGCTCCGGACTTCCGTGGTCGGATTTGCGCCTCGCCGTTTCGACCGCGGCGGCGCTGCCGCTGGCCACAGCACAGGCTTTCGACGCGCGCTTCGGCGTGCCGCTTTCGCAAGGTCTCGGCGTGATCGAAGTCGGGCTGCCGCTGCTCAATCTCGACGCCGCGCGTGCGAAACCGGGATCGGTCGGACGCCCGCTTCCCGACTACCAAGCCGAGGTTCGCGGTGACGGTGAGCTTTATCTGCGCGGTCCCGGAATGTTCGACGCATATTTGCAGCCGTGGCGTCCGCGCGCGGCGGTGCTCGAAGACGGTTGGTTCCGCACCGGTGATCTCGCGCGCATCGATGACGACGGACACATCCACCTGCTCGGGCGCAGCCATTCGGTGATCAATGTTGCCGGTCTGAAATGTTTTCCCGAAGAGATCGAGGCGGTGATTTCCGAAGTGCCCGGCGTCGCTGCCGTGCGAGTCTCGGGCAAAGCCAATCCGCGCTTCGGCGCGGTGCCCGTGGCCGAGATCGAGCCGCGCGATCCGGCTCAACCGCCGAAGATTTCCGCGATCACGGCGCATTGCCGCGAGGCGCTCGCTCGCTATAAAGTGCCGGTCGAATTCCGCTTTGTGGCGAGTGTCCCGCGCACCGCCAGCGGCAAAATCCAGCGATGAAAAAACGCATCCAAACCGTCGGCATCATCGGCAGCGGCCCATCGGGTGCGACGCTCGCCTCGCTGCTCACGATGAAAGGCGTGGACGTGACCATTTTCGACGATGGCCGCAGGCCCGATCTAATCGTCGGCGAATCGCTGATTCCGGCGATCATTCCCGTGCTGCGCAAGCTCGGCCTCGAAGAGCGCGCCGCCGCGGTCTGCCAATACAAGCCTGGCGTGACTTTCACCTTGGGCCGCGACGAGGAGATCGAGTTCTGTTTCCAGTCCGTCGATGGCGTCCTGCCGACCTACTCCTACAACTCCCCGCGTCCAGCATTTGATCGGCTTTTCGACGAGCGCGCCGATGAACTCGGTGTGAAGCGTGTGAAGGCGCGAGCCAAGGTCGAGCGCGTCGGCGCCGACGGTCTCAAGCTTTCTGAGGAAACGCTCGAACAAGCGCCGTGGCTGCATGGCCGGCAGCCCGATCTTCTCGTCGATTCCACGGGCCGCTCCCGGCTCTTCGCGCGGACGATGGAGATTCCCGCCGAACTCGGTCCGCGCAAGGATGTGGCCTACTTCGCGCACTACGAAGATTTCGTCGAGCATCCGCCGCGTGGGCAGGTGATCATCGGACGGATGGATCACGCCGGCTGGAGCTGGCGCATTCCGTTGCGCGATTGCCTGTCGGTCGGCGTGGTCTTGAACAAGGACGAGGCTGGGCGGCTCGGTGACACGCCGGAGGAGCGACTGGAGGCTGCCATCGATCGTGATTCGCGCCTGAACGAAGCTGGCAAAAATCGCCGCCGCATCAGCGAAGTGGCGGTTTATACCAACTACCAACTCGTCTCCGAGCGCGGCCACGGTCCGGGCTGGGTGATGACGGGCGATGCATTCGGCTTCGTCGATCCGATGCTCTCGCCCGGCATGTGGCTGGCGCTGCACTCGGCCGAATTGCTGACCGAGCGTCTGGACGATTTGCCTTCCTATTCCCGCGAGATGCGCAAGCTCATCAAAGCCTGGATAGAACTCGTCCAGTATTTCTACGACGGGAAAATGTTCGCCATGTATTACACCGGCAATCATTTCGAGCAGAAGTATCCGGGCAAAATCAGCGACGGGATCAAATCGTATATCAACCGGCTGATCGCGCTGATGGCCTCCGGGGCAACGACGACTTCGGCTTACCCGCGCGGCTTCTTAAAATTCATGTGCCGGCACGGAATTTGGAAATCCGATCCAGTGGCGCTGGCGATTCGCTAACAGCCTGTTGAAAAATCTCCGTAAGACCAGTCATCCTGAGCGGAGTCGAAGGATCGGGTAGTGTCGCCGATGGTGCGCGCAGCAAGCAGCCATCAGCTTTTGCGACGAACTCGCTCGTCAATTCCACGGGATTCTTCGACTCCGTTCCGGCCCGCCTTCGCCCGCTCGGAACTCCGCTCAGAATGACACGCGAGGGACGCTTACGAACGCGCCTCGAGATCCGGAAGGGTGAAGGAAAACGTGGCGCCCCGTTCGACCTCTGCCTCGGCCCAGATGCGGCCTCCGTGCCGCTGCACGATGCGCTGGACGAGCGCAAGGCCAATGCCGGTACCTTCAAACTCATCGACGGAGTGCAGACGCTGGAAGACGCCAAATAGTCTCTGCACGAATCGCATGTCGAAGCCAACCCCGTTGTCTTTGATGTAATAGATCGGGTTGCTGCCTTCCGTTGCCCCGATCTCGATTTCGCCGACCTCACGTCTGTTCGTGAACTTGATGGCGTTGGCGATCAGATTTGCCCACACCTGCCGGATCATCGGCTCCGTGCCGCGGGCCGACGGAAGCGGGCGGAGGCGGAGCCGCAGATCGCGCCGCGGCTCGAGCGCGGCCAATCCTTCAAAGACTTCCTGCGCCAGCGCGTGCATGTCGATCGGTGATAGCGCCATCGGCTGCCGCCCGATCCGGGAAAAAATCAGCAGGTCGTCGATCAGGCGTGCCATCCGCTGCGCGCCGGTGCTGACCATGCCGAGCATTTCCCGACCTTCGTCATCGAGCTGGTCGGCATATTTTTTTGCCACGATGTGGGAAAAACCTTCCACCGCGCGCAGCGGCGTTTTCAGGTCGTGGGAGACCGAATAGCTGAACGCTTCCAGTTCCTGATTGACGGCCTGCAGCTCGCCGGTGCGCTCCTCGACCCGCCGTTCCAAAGTGGCGTTGAGCGTGCGGATTTCCTCCTCCGCGCGTTTGCGCTCGCTGATATCGCGGACGATCGCCTGGAGCGTCACCTGGCCGCCGAGGATCACGGTGTTCAAAGACACCTCGGCGGGGAATGCCGTGCCATCGAGCCTCGTGTGCAGCCATTCGAAGACCTGCGGCTGACCGGTGAGGGCAGCGGTGATTTTTTCGATGGCGAACTCGCGGGAGTCCCGGCCATTCGGTTGGAGCTTCGGCGAAAATTTGTACGGCGGATGACCCACGATCTGGCCGCGCGCTTCGCAACCAAACATCTCCAGCGTGCGCACGTTGCAGTCCGCGAACAGCTCTCCTTGCATGAGGAAAATCGCATCGCCGGCATTCTCGAAGAGCGAGCGGAACTTTACTTCGCTCTCGAGTAATGCCTGCTGCGCCCGCTTGCGCTCAGTGATGTCGCGCTGGATGCCGAGAAAGCCGGTGAGCTCGCCCCGCTCATTGTGGATCGGCGAAATCTGCAGGGCATTCCAGAAAGTGGTGCCGTCCTTGCGGTAATTCAAGATTTCGCCGTCGAAATATCCGTCGCCTTGAAGTGCGCCCCGGAGCTTTTCTGCCACAATCGGATCCGTCTCGGGGCCATGTAAAATGCGGCAGCTTTGCCCCAGCATCTGGACTTCCGAGTAGCCAGTGAGGTGGGTGAAGCCGGCGTTGGCGTAAGTGATTTTCCGGTCGAGGTCGCCGAGCAGTACGCCGAGCGAGACGTCGCTGAGCGCCTGTTCGAGCAGGTTTTGAATCCCGGTCGCCTTGACCCCGGCGGAGTGCAGCGCGGTGATCAGCCACCCGAGCACGGCACACGTCGCCATGTAAACCCAGAGCACCCCCGCGGCCTCGCTGGGGCTGACGCGGGAAAACGGGCCGCGCCCGGTCGCCGTTCCGCAGGCCGCGACGGCGGAGAGCGTGATGATCGCGAGCGACGTGCCGATTTTCCCGAAACGCAACGCCGCCCAAGCGAGCATGGGCAGGGTCAAAAAAGATGGTGCCCACAACCGGCGATGCGCATCCGTGTTCACGAAAAACACGGCGAAGACGATGAGACCGGTGGTGGCAATCCAGATGAGAAATTCGCCGCGGCGGGAGGCGATCGTGCGCCATTGGTGGCGGGTGAAAGTGAGCAGGAGCGGCGCGGCGGCGACGACGCCCATGCTGTCGCCAGCCCACCAAATCAGCCACGCGGCGAGCCCGCTGCCCGCGAGCGCGCCGGCCATGGCGAGCATGGCCACGCCGACACTCGCGGAGACCAGCATTCCGAGCGCGGCCGCCCCTGCCAGGAGAAGAAAATCGCGCTTGCGATCGAACGCCGTGTTAAAACCCGACAGCCGCAGGATGCTCGCGGCCAGCAGAGACCCCGCGGTATTTCCCGCCGCGATCCCGAGCACCGCCGGCCACGCGAGGCCATCGACGAGATTGACCGCAAACGCGCCGATCGCCACGCCCGGCCAGCAGGGAAAGCCCCAGCGCAGCAGCGACGCCACGGCGATCCCCGTGGGCAACCAGATCAGCGTGATGTGCGAACCGAAGGCCGGGAGCATCAAGCCCAATCGTCCCGCGACGAAATACAACGCTGCCAGTGCCAGTAACCGTGCCGTGGGCTGGAGCGAGCGATCAGGCATTGGGGTGGACCGAGGCCGGCAGTTCGCCCCGTCCGTTCCCGTTCGTTTCGAGATGAAGCCCGAGGGGTTCTGCTTTTAAGGCGACGCTCACCAACAGCCCCCGCGGTTCATCGATATTCGAGACGAGCAATTGTCCCTGATGCAGTTCGACGACGTTTTTGCAGATTGGAAGACCGAGCCCTGTTCCTTCACCGATGGGTTTGGTGGTGAAGAACGGCTCGAAGACGCGCTCCATGAGATCCTTCGGAATTCCCGGCCCCTGATCCTGAACCTCGATCACTGCCACTTCATCGCTGGGGCGCAGGAAACTCATTTCCCCGAGACCCACGTCGCAAACCAGGTCCGCAAATAGTGTCCGTCTGGTTCGCACGGTCACCGCCCCGCCCTTCTTCATCGCTTGCAGGGCATTGGTCACGAGATTGATCACCACCTGCTCGATGCCGTTGCGGTCGCATTCGGCGATGGGCGAGGGGGTGGCGAGATCGACGTCGAGCCGGATGCCGTGCCGGTTGCACTCGTACTTCAGCATGCGTGCCACGCGCTCGACGATTCCGTTCAGCGGGAAGGCGATGAGATTCGGGACCTCCTGATGCGAAAAGTCGAGCATGTCGCCGATGACGCATTCGGCGCGGGCGACGGCTTCCTTCATGAGCGTTAGGGTCGGGCCGATATCGCCGTCAAGCTGCGTCAGGTTGGTTTCGAGGACTTCGATGCCCAGCCGAACAATGCCGAGTGGATTCTTTACCTCGTGCGCGACGCTGGAGGCGAGCCGTCCGAGAGACTCGATCTTTTCAGCCTGGATCAGATGTGCTTGCGCGATCTTCAGATCCTCGGTGGTGTGCTGCAATCGCACCGTCAGGTTTTCCAACTCGACCCGCTGCTGCTGGCGCTTGATCGCGTAGGTGATGGAGCGCCAGAGAAGGTCGGGGGTGAGGGCGTCTTTTGGCAGGTAGTCCTGCGCGCCGCCGTGGACGAGGCGGATGGCCAGTTCCCGGTCGTCATTGCCGCTGAGGATGACCACGGCAGCCTGCGGCGCAAAGGCGCAGACGTTAAAGTAGGTTTGCTCTCCTTGAGAATCGGGCAGCGATAAATCGAGCAGGAGAATATCGCAGGCAGCGGATTCGCCGCCGGCTTCATAGAGATGGCGGGCCTCGGCGAGGGTCGCCGCGCGGTGTAAATGGACGCCCGCCGGGAAGTCCGCGTCTTTCAGATGTTCGCGGACGAGAGCGAAATCGAGAGAGTTGTCTTCGACACAAAGGATTTCCAGCGGTCGCTGAGGAAGAGTGTTCTCCTCGCCCCCGATCATTGTGCCTGGACGCGGATTGCTCATCCCACCTCCGCGTGTTGGATCACCGACGAGCTTTTTGATTTCATCGTACGCTTTCGCGCTGGCTTTGAGGCATTGTTCGCGCCGCTCGCTGAATAGCAACGACCAAATTCAACGAACGCGCGACGCGTTTGCTGACCTGGAACGAGGCCGCTCGCGGATTCTCTCAGCGACTTATCTCGCAGTTTCTTTAAAAAAGTTCGCGCCTGCACCGGCAGATGGCGCGATCTCACTTTGCGCAGATGGGCGGTCTGTGATAATTCTAGCGCTTCATGTCTCTGGCAGTCCATTCGCTCAAAATATCCGGTGCAATGAGTCACGGCGCCGACGCCTGGCAGGGCGCCTTTTTCGTGGGCGCATTGCTCATCGTCGTCTTCACGGCGTGGAACGGTTGGCGCCTCGGGATCGTGCGGCAGATCATCAGTATCCTGGCGCTCGCTTCGGCTTACATCATCGGCTATTTCGGCGGCGGCATTCTCGCGCCGTTCCTCCATCGATTTCTCAATGTGCCGGAACGCATCCTCGCCGTACTTGGTGCCGCCATTCTGGGCCTGGTCATCTATTTCAGCATGACCTTGATCGGGGCCATCGCTTTCAAAAAAACCGCGCAGCAGAGTGTCGGCTTGATTCGCTTCGGATACGGTGCGGCCGGCGCAGTCTTCGGCACTTTCTATGGGCTCTTTCTGGTTTGGATCGCCGTCCTCGCCATTCGTCTCCTGGGCAGCGTCGCTGAGACTCAGATCGAGGTGGCGAAAAACCCGCATCTCTCGCTCGGCAAGCCAACACCGAAGCCCCCGCCGGCGACTCCGCCGAGCGCCGTCGTCCTCGGGCTCGCGCACATGAAGCAATCGCTGGAGCAAGGCACCGCAGGTGCGATGGTGCAGCAGGTCGATCCCATCCCCGGCACGCTCTACAGCATCCTGCACAAGCTCGGCATCATGGTTTCCGACGAGAAAAGCGTGGATCGCTTTCTCGCCTATCCGGGCGTCAAGCCACTGCTCGCGCATCCGAAGATCGCAGCGCTGCAAAACGACCCCGACATCACCCGAGACATCATCAACCGCAATTACTTCGGCTTGATTCGCAACCAGCACATCATCACGGCGGCGAACGACGCGGAGATTGGCGACTTGATGCGCCGGTTTGAATTTGAGAAAGCGCTCGATTACGCGATCCATCCTCCGGAAAAGGACGTCGCGAAATCCCATCCGTAGCGCCCTTTTCTCATGAGCAGATACATCCCCATCATCGGACTCGAAGTCCATGTGCAGCTAAAAACGCGGAGCAAGATGTTCTGCGGATGTCCGGTCGAATTCGGCGCGCCGCCTAATACCCACACTTGCCCCGTGTGCCTCGGCTTTCCGGGCGCGCTGCCGGTGATGAATGAGGAGGCGCTGAAGATGAGTGCGCTGACGGGATTGATGCTCGGCTGCGAGGTTCCAGAGATCTGCAAATTCGACCGGAAAAATTACTTCTATCCAGACATGCCGAAGAACTACCAGATCACGCAATTCGACCAGCCGATCTGCTCCGGCGGATCGGTCCAGTTGCATGATTTTGCCTATCCGAAGGACGCACAGAAAAGCATCGCGCATCCCGGCAAAAGCGTGCGCCTCACGCGCATCCATCTCGAGGAAGACGTGGCCAAGTCGCAGCACTTCGAGACGAGCACGGGCATCGACTTCAACCGCGCCGGCACGCCGCTCATGGAGATCGTGAGCGAACCGGAAATCGAGACACCGGAAGAGGCATTTGCCTACCTCACTGCGCTCCAGCAAATCCTCATCTACGGCGGTGTGAGCGATGCCGACATGGAAAAAGGCCAGCTCCGCTGCGACTGCAATATTTCCGTCCGACCGGAGGAGCAAAAGGAACTTGGCACGAAGATCGAAATCAAAAACATGAACTCGATCAGCGGCGTGCGCCGCGCGCTCGCTTACGAGATCGACCGGCAGATCGATGCCGCTCAACGCGGGGAAAAACTCGTGCAGTCCACGCGCCGCTGGGACGATGACGCGGGGCAGACCTTCCAAATGCGCATCAAGGAATCGTCGCACGACTACCGTTACTTTCCCGATCCCGATTTGCTCCCGGTTAGGACGACCGTGTTTATGCCTGAAGTGCGCGCGCGCCGGCCTGAATTGCCGGGCGAAAAGCGCGAGCGCTTCGTCGCAACTTTCGGTGTGACGAGTTACGATGCGAGTGTCCTCGCGAGCGAGTTTGCGCTGGCCGATTATTTCGACGCCGCGGCCAAAGGCGCGCGCAAGCCCAAGCACATCGCTAATTGGATCATCAATGACCTGCTCAGCGCGCTCGCTGCCGCCGGGAAAAGCATCGCCGACTGTCCGATTTCCGCGACTGGGCTCGATGAGCTGATCAACCTGATCGACGACGGCAGGATCAGCAACAAGCAGGGCAAGGATGTCTTTGCCGAGATGTTTGTTTCCGGAAAAGCGGCTGGCGCGATCGTTCGAGAGAACGGGATCGAGCAGGAAAGCGACACTGGCGCGCTCGAGGCGCTCTGCGATCAAGCCATCGCCAACAGCGCGAAAGCGGTGGCCGAATACAAAGCTGGCAAACTGCAGGCCATCAACTCCATAAAGGGACAAGTCATGAAACTTTCCCAAGGCAAGGCCAACCCTCAAATCGTCGGCGAAATTCTCGCCCGCAAACTCGCCGAATGAGCAATCCAATGTGCAAGCTATTCACGGCGCTGCTCAGTCTCGCGCTCGCCTCCACCGCGCTCGCCGCGGAGAAGAAACCGAAAAAATCTGCGGGCAAATCGAATGGCGTTCCGCCGACCTCTGCGATGATCGTCGTGCCGCAGGTTCCGGATGCGACCCCGGCGCCCAGTGGGACGGGCGGCCTGATCACCTCGGATCTGAGCGGACGCGACCTCATGTTTTTTTCCATCCTGGTCCAGGCGGGGCGCATCCAGGCCTATCTCGTGGATCAGGTGACGACGAAGGGCGATTCCGATTCGATCAAGGCGGTCGGCGCAGCACTCGCGGCGACGCAGAGTGAGGAAAACAAACAGATCTCGCGGCTCGCCTCGCTCAAGGGTCTGACCATTCCGAGCGACTCGCCGTCGGACTTGAAAAAAATCAGCGCAGACTTGGAAAAACTATCGGGCTCCAATTTCGACAAGACCGCCATGGATGGAATCATCGCCGCCGGCAGGCAGTCGATGGGCGCGTATGAATCCGCAGCGCAATCCAGCGATGGAGACATCAAGGCCTTTTCCGAGCAAATGCTCCCTATCGCTAAAGAAAAGTTGCGCCTCGCGGAAAAAATGACGGGCGCTGGAGCCAAAACCGCCAGCCAGCTCTTCCGCACCGGCGCGCCGGCAAAAGCGACCAAGCCTGCGCCCGCGACCCCTGCCGCCGCGCCAGCGACACCCGCCGCGACGCCGACCGCTGAACCAGTTGCCTCGCCAGCCAAGTCCGCGCCGGCGCCAGCTACGCAGACAATATCGATACCGAAGCCTGCGGCAACGCCCGCTACTACGCCCGCGACACCTCCTCCGCTGAATTTGCCGCTCGCGACTCCGCCCGGAGCGCCCTCAGTGCCCAAGTTCATCCCGCCGCCGATCACGAAGTAGATCAGCCGGTGGGCGACGCAAGGCAGGAACTCATCGTCATGGTCGCGCCTGCATCCCCGCACGGCCTCGCCGAGGTGAGCGATCATTCCGCACCGCGAGTTATACCGAATGCATTTGGAAAGTGGACGTTGGAGGGCGGAGCTCCTGCGACGCGAAACGCACCCCGCGGAGGTTGGCGGTAGTGGATCAGTTTCGGATGGTAGCGGCGGTCTATGACCACCGACTTCATCTGCCGCGCACGTTCCCGGCGGTCATCGACCGCCGCAGCAGCTCGGAAACCGAGGCCCCGCAGGCGCATTCCGTAATTTAGAAAAATTCAGTCATTCCGTTTTTCCTCAAATACAGTCCGAAGAATTGTGAGAGATGATCTGAGACTTTCGCCCGCCGCCCGTTCCGCGCTGATCATCGGCGGTCTGTTTTTCTTCTTCATCCTTTTCGCGATTTTCGGAGTGCTGAGGGAAGCGCAGCGCATCCGTCGCGAGCGAGACCAGACCAAAGCGCTCAACAGTCAGACCGCGGGCGGCGGGATGGTGTGGCTTCCCGCGGGTAAAATGACGATGGGCGCCGTCGATGGCGCGCCCGACGAACAGCCGCTGCACGATGTGAAAGTGCGGGGTTTTTGGATGGATAAAACGGAGGTCACCAACGAGCAGTTCGGGCGTTTTGTAAAAGAGACCGGCTTCATCACTTTTGCCGAACGGAAGGCGGAAGGCCGCGAGACATCGTCCGGTTCGCTCGTCTTCACTCCGCCTCCAGTTGGAGACGCGGCGGCAGGAGTGGGCGCTTTCTGGAAGCAGGTGCCGGACGCGA
Source organism: Chthoniobacterales bacterium (assembly GCA_038240495.1). GTDB lineage: Bacteria > Verrucomicrobiota > Verrucomicrobiia > Chthoniobacterales > Chthoniobacteraceae > Chthoniobacter. The sequence continues at coordinate 11,188 of JBBSDS010000076.1, forward strand.
ATTGGCAGCACCCGGAAGGAGCCAACTCGGACCTCACTGGCCGGGAGAAATTTCCCGTCGTCCACGTCTGCTGGGAAGATGCCGCGGCCTTTGCCCGCTGGGCCGGCAAGCGTCTGCCGACCGAGGCCGAGTGGGAATACGCGGCGCGCGGCGGCGCGGTGCATTTGCCGTATGTCTGGGGCCGCGAACTCACGCCGGGCGGGCACTGGTTTGCGAATGTGTGGCAGGGCCGTTTTCCGGTTGAAAACAAAGTCGAGGATGGCTTCGCGGGACTTGCGCCGGCCGGTCGTTTTCGAACAAACGATTACGGCCTCGCCGACATGGCAGGCAATGTCTGGGAGTGGACGGCCGATTGGTATCGCGCCGACTACTATGTGAAGAGCCCGCACGCCGATCCCCCCGGCCCGGAGTCGAGTCTCGATCCTGACGAGCCATCCGTGCCGAAGCGCGTCGCCCGCGGCGGCTCGTTTCTCAGCGCGGCCAGCAATGGCGCCGGCTACCGGCCCAGCGCGCGGATGAAGGCTGCGCCGACGTTTGCGTCTTCGGAGCTGGGATTCCGTTGCGCTCGGAGCGTGAAGTAGCGGCTACGTCTTCAGCCCAAGCCCGATCTGCTCGCGCAGATATTTGATCGAGCGCTCCAATTCCCCTTTTTGAAAATCCTGCTCGGCCTGCTTTTTATCCGCGCCGTCCGGGACTTTGAAATTTGGAATTTCATGGCCGCGCCGGGCCAGTTCCGCAAAGTGCGCCAGCGCATCCGGTCGCTTGTCGTAGTGCTGCCAGAATTCTTCGCTCTTGTAGGGAAAGCTGCGCGAGAAACCGGAGATCGTTTCGATATTGATCGCGACCGTCGGACAGAGCTTGGCCCAGCGCGCGGTATATTTTTTCCAATCGATGAGACCCTCGCCGGCTGCGGTCCAAGCGATGCTCGCGCCCTCGGGCGTGTCCCAGATCATATCGTCGCGCAGGCTCGAGCAGATGGTGTAGGGGCCGAGAATCTCGAGCACGTCGAGCGGGTCTTCGAGCGTCCACGCCGCGTTGCCGGAGTCGATATTGGCGCCGACGAAATCCTGGCCCGCTGCTTCGATGAGATCGACGAGTTCCCACGAGTGCATGTCGCCCGCGTGGTTTTCCACGGCGATCTTCACGCCGGCATCCTTCGCCGCTTTTTCGCCGGCCTTGAGCACCTTCACGGTGTCGGCGATGCGCGCACGGATGCCGCCCTCCGTCTTCCGGTCATCGGCTCCGCCGAGGATCACGCGAAAGACCGGCGACCCGAGCGCTTTGGAGACGCGAATGCCCGTGGCCAGATGCTCGTCGGCTGTGCCCCAGTTCTTTTTGAAGCGCACAGAAGTCGGGCAAATGCTCCACGAACCGGCGTAGATTTCGATCTTCAGCGCTTCGGCTTTTGCCTTCACATCGCGGAGGTAGCCGTCATCGAGCGACTCGTAAGCGTCGAGGTCCGAGATGAGGATGCTGTCGAGTTTGAGCGACGCCGCGTAGTCGAGCAGTTGAGGCGCTTTCCAGCCCATCGCGCGCACGGCGAAGTTGTCCATGCCGAGCTTGATTTTCAGTTTGGTGATTAGGGCCAAGTCCGTGGTTGATTCGGGAAGCGGCGCGGCTTGTCCGAACAGTGATCTGCCGAACATGCTGGCAGTACCGGTGGCGGCGAGGGTTTGGACAAAGCGGCGGCGATCAAGTGGGCGAGAGGGATTTGTCATCATGGGAGCGTCAGACATGGATGCGTTTTCTCCGGGGAAATGCAATGCCGCTGCCGTTCGGCGAGTGGTCAATTTGCCGATGTAGAGGCGGCACTGTCGCACTTTGGCGACGTGCCGCCTGTGGCCAAAGGCGGCACGTCCTGCGAACAGAGCCGCCTCTAAAACGCTCATTCTCAAACTGAGCCACTGCCGCCATTCGGCTAGTGCTCTTCGGTTTGGTCGAGTTCGCTGCCGGGTGGATTCTCGAAATTCGCAAAGTGATCGGGACGCAGCGGTTCGCTGATCCGGTAGTCCTCATCGAGCCAGCTCCCGAGGTCGATCATCTTGCAGCGTGCGGAACAAAATGGGCCGAGCGGTTCCACGAAGAAGTCGTTCTCCTTTTTGCAGATTGGGCACTGGACGCGGGCAGTTTTGGCCATGCGATGAATATATCAGATCCAGATCCCGAGCGCCTTGCGCAAGAATGCGCTGCTTTCGATTGCGCCGAGTTTGGGTGTCGCGTTCCATGAGCGACTCGTGAACAAAGCCGCTGTCGTCCAAAAAATCATCGCTCACCTCGCCGCGGAATTGGAAGCCTCCGGCCAGTCCGCCCGCGCCGCGCACGCCGAGGCCACGGACGAGCAGAGCAAGGCCGAAAACAAGTACGACACGCGCGGACTCGAAGCATCGTATCTGGCGCGGGGTCAATCCCGGCAGGCTGCCGAAACCGCCGACGCCCTAGAGCAGTTCGCCGCGCTGGTGCTCCGCGAGTTCGGCCCGACTGACGAAATCGACCTCGGCGCGCTCGTCGAGTTGGAGACGAGGGGCGAACGAACTTGGTATTTTCTCGGTCCACGCGCCGGAGGCACTGAGGTCGTCCAAAGCCGGCGCGAAATTCTCGTCATCACTCCGCAGTCACCACTTGGCCAGCAATTGATCGGCCGAAAGCAAGGCGATCGCTGGGAGATGCAACTGGGCGGCACGAGAACAACCTGCCGGGCGGTGGCCGTCGAGTAGCGATAATGGTTTTGCAGATTCGGCATTGAGCGGTTGAGGGCGGTGCGCTACACCGTCCCGCTCTTATGGCTTTCCTCAACGACAACTATCTCAAGCTCAAGGCCGGTTACCTTTTTCCCGAGATCGCCCGGCGCGTCAAAGTCTTCGCCGAGGCGAATCCCGAGGCGGCGAAGAAGATCATCCGTTGTGGTATCGGCGACGTGACCGAACCGCTTCCGCCCGCCGTGACCGCGGCGATGCACAAGGCCGTGGACGATATGGCGACGCGCGAAGGCTTTCATGGCTACGGGCCGGAGCAGGGCTACGAGTGGCTGCGGCACGCCATCGCGGAGAATGATTATCGCGCCAGGGGTATCGAGGTGGCGGATGACGAGGTCTTCGTTTCCGACGGCTCGAAGTGCGACTGCGGCAACATCCTCGACATCCTCGGGCATCAAAACCGCATCGCGATCACCGACCCCGTGTATCCCGTTTATGTGGATACAAACGTCATGGCCGGGCACACCAGCGAGGCGGACGCGAAGGGCGCGTATGCGGGTCTGGTCTATCTGCAATGCACGGCGGAGAACGGTTTCGTGGCAGCGCCTCCGCAGGAGCATGCGGACGTGATCTATCTCTGCTTTCCGAATAACCCGACGGGCGCGGTGGCGACTCGCGCGCAGCTCGAAGCGTGGGTCGAGTATGCCCGCGAACATCAATCCGTCATTCTGTTCGATGCGGCTTACGAAGCTTACATCAGCGACCCGGCGATTCCGCATTCCATCTACGAAATTCCCGGCGCGCGCGAGGTCGCGATTGAGTTCCGCAGCTTCTCGAAAAATGGCGGTTTCACGGGCACGCGGTGCGCCTTCATCGTCGTGCCGAAGACGCTCATGGCTTCGACCGCGGGCGGCGAACGCAAGCCGTTGCACCCGCTCTGGCTGCGCCGGCACACCACGAAATTCAACGGCGTTTCCTACATCGTCCAGCGCGGTGCGGAGGCGCTGTATTCGCCCGAGGGCAAGGCGCAGATCGCGGCGCTAATCGCGCACTACATGGGCAACGCAAAGATCCTTCGTGAGGTCGCGGCGGCCGTGGGGCTGCGCGTCTATGGCGGCGTGAATGCGCCGTATATCTGGGTCAGCACACCCGCGGGCAGCACGAGTTGGGAGACGTTTGATCGCTTCCTCCACGAGGCCAATGTCGTCGTTACGCCGGGCAGCGGTTTTGGCGCGATGGGCGAGGGTTATTTCCGCATCAGCGCGTTCAATTCACGCGCCAACGTCGAAGAAGTCGCACGCCGGATGAAGGCCGTCAAATGGTAAGCGTGCCGGCGCACTAGACTCGGAGAGATACGCTCCCGCGTGTCCCTGAAATCATTCCCGGCGGAAATCACGGACGCGCCGGAGCGCGTCCCTCCGGGTTGGCGAGGCGGTGGATGATGTCCTGCTGCCAATCGCTCTGGAGTTGCGCATAAACGGCGTGGTCGAGGTAGTGGGTGTAGAGCCACTCGGCTTCGCGCAGCGTCCCTTCGTGTGCAAAGCCCAGCCGCTCTGGAATCCCGCGGCTGCGGACGTTGCCGGTCGCGCAGACAATGGCGACGCGGTGCAGATTCAGCGCGGCAAAAGCGTGGTCGATGAGCACGCGGCACGATGCCGTCATCAAGCCGCGCCCCTGGTAGCATTCGGCCAACCAGTAGCCGAGCGCGGTGCTGCGATTGTGCCAGTCGATCTGGTGATAGCTGATAACGCCCGCGATCCGGTCGTCGTAAACAATCGCGCCGTGGAAGCCCCGGTTGTTTTCGTCTTTTCGCAAACTGGACTCGATCGATGCGAGCGTGTCAGCGGGGTATTGGATGCCATCGAGCCACGGCAGCCAGCGGCGGAGAAAGGCGCGATTGGCATTCGTCAGGGCGAAGAGTTCTTCGGCGTCACCTGGTGCCAGCGGACGCACGGTGTGGCGCTCGGCAATGCGTTGAAAAATCATGAATAAAGTTCCGCGCAGAATGGACGGTCAATGCGAAACAGAAAGCACATGCTTATGAAAAACCTGATCCTCTCCCTCCTCGCCATCATTGCGCTGATCACCGTTTCCGGCTGCAGTTCCAGCGCCCGCGTTGGCACAGCCCATCATCACGTTTCCGTCGGCGGGTCAGCGAACTGAACAATTACGACAACGGCGCTCGTGTGAGCTGTCCGTTGACGAGCCGCATCAGCCCGCCGGGGTTGGCGTCGGCCAGCGCCGGCGGCAGCGCCGAAGCGGGAAAATTTTGATAACACACCGGTCGCGCGAACCGGAGGATTCCCGCCGTCCCGACGCTCGTGAAGCGC